>CAZPEV010000037.1:0-22231 GCA_964585635.1 uncultured Ignavibacteriales bacterium | reverse complement strand
GACCGAACCGGTGACATATGGCCGGCGGCTGTACTCGCAGCGGATGGTGTAACCCGGCCCCCCGGAGCCGTCGCCTCGGGGACAGCCATCCTGGATGACGAAGTTGGGCAGCACCCGGTGGAAGATGCGATGGTCGTAAAATCCCCGTTCGGCCAGGGAAATGAAATTGTTGACCGTCATCGGCGCGGCATCATAGAACAGCTCGATGGTGATCTTCCCGCGCGAGGTGATTATCTCGGCGGTGGGATTGGCGGCATAGCGGGCGAACAGTTCGCGATAGTTGGTTTTTTCGACCTTTGATCTGGCGGCGCCGACGGCGTCGCGACGATCTATGTGGAACCGGTCCCAAAGCAACTCCGCCGCCGCCTTGCGGATGACAAACCATTCGTCGTTGCATCCCTCTTCAAGCGAGGCGATAATCAGGCTGTCGTTGCCCGAATTATAGAGCGAGTCTCCGGTCAGGGTTTCCCAGGCGCCGATGATCGAGCGTTTGAGATCCGGATCGAGGGTACGATTCGAGACCCGGTACAGGCCGGCCATGGCCGGAATCAGCGCCTGCTGATGGGAAGCGGCGGCCAGATCGACGGCGGTCGAGACGACTGCGTAGTCACGGTCGGCCAGCGCCGCCGACAGGTAGGTACGACGCTGCGCGGAATCGACCTTGCAGATCGCGTCCAGCGCCGTGGCCCTGACCACCGGAACGGCATCCGTCAAAAATTGCCTTAGACGGGGAACCGCAAGGTCGGAGGCAGCATATCCCAAGCCCTCGGCGATGCTGATTCTTTCCCAACTTGTCGGCTGAGGAATGATTCCATCGATCAAGGCCACCGCTTTGGGGCCATCGATGAGAAGCAGCGCCTCGGCGCAGGCCGCCCGGACGTTCTCGCGGCTGTCGGCTCGAAAAATCTTCTCAATATCCCCAAAGGCGTTCGGATATGGCTTGGCCCCGATGGTCTGGACTGCCAGAGCCAGCAGTTTTTCATCTTGCATTGACGGCCATGCCCGCCCGACATGAGCCGTGCCGCGATCCCCGAACGTCCCCAGTGCGGTGATGACGTTGGCTACAACCCGATGGTCGCCGTCGCGAAGCCCCGCAGCAATGAGATCAACCGACGCCGTGTCGGCCGCGCGCCCGAGGCCCAGATAGGCCAGCATCCGGTATTGGGGATCGGCGTCGGCGGTCAGCCGTCGGAAAAGCTCGATCCCCTCGCGCCGCCCGCCCCGCGACAGGGCATAGAGCGCGCCATACAGCACTTTTCGATTGGGAGTGGCCGAGGCTATCCGCGTCATCTCCGCCGCCTGCGACCATCCTTTGGACCGCCACAGGGCCAGCATCGCCTGATAGGCTACCAAAGTATCGGGATCGGCCAGGAAAGCAGCCAGGTCCTTGGCCTGGGCCGAATTGCTGAGGCGCCCCAGCGCCTCGACAGCGGCATCGCGCACCGGGGTGTGCGACCGGGCCAGCGCCAGCAAGGGGGCGATGAAGCTGGTATCGCCGGTCAGGCCGGCGGCGAAAAACTTGGCTTCCGCGGCAACGGCAGAGGTATCGGACAGGTTGGCCTTCAGCGCTTCGCGATAGTCATCGTTCCCGATCCGGGCGATGGCGTCGGCCGCCTTGGCCCGGATCATCGGATCGGGGTCGCCGAGGATTTCCGGGCTGACCAGCGCGCTGTCGAAGATGCGGGCGTCTTCGACAAAGGCGATGCGGTATTTCTTGTCCCCTTCGATGTATTTATGCTGGAGCCCCTCGCACGCAAGCATACCGATGGCCGCGGCGATGCCGATGGCGGCGGCCGGCCGCAACAGAGACTTGGCCCCTTTCCGATTCATGCTGTTCATCGCCTCTCCCGAGTGAAGGTTGCCCAAAATAAATCATAACGGAGAGACAGTATCAACCAGAATATTGGAACCACCGCGGCCCAAAAAGTCAAAGCGAACGATTCGACCGGTCACGCCTGACAAATTCCCTGTTGACGGCCGGCGCCACCGGAGTATCTTGGGGGCGATGGTTGCCATTCCCGACAAATTGATGGCGCGGCTGGGGCGGGCGCGCAGGATCGTCGTGGCGACCGGCGCCGGCGTGTCGGCCGAGTCGGGAGTGCCGACCTTTCGCGGCGCGGGGGGAATCTGGTCCAAGATGAATCCGGAGGAGTTGGCCTCGGTCGATGGGTTTATGCGCAACCCGCAGTTGATCTGGGAATGGTACCAGCATCGCCGCGCCCTTATGAGCCACGTTCAGCCGAATCCCGGCCATTATGCCATCGCCCGATTCGAGCAACTTTTTCCGGAGATGGTGCTGATTACACAGAATATCGATGGTCTCCATCGACGGGCCGGATCGACCAAAATCCTGGAGCTTCATGGCAATATCGCCCGCAATAAATGCTTCGAGTGCAGCCGGATATATGAGAAGGAGATCAATCCCGACGACCCCCTGCCGCACTGCGAATGCGGCGGCATGATCCGCCCGGACGTGGTTTGGTTTGGCGAGATGCTGCCGCATGATATCCTGCAGGCCGCCTATGACGCCTCGGAGAGGGCAGAACTGTTTTTCGCGGTGGGGACTTCGGCGGTGGTTCAGCCGGCGGCCTCGTTGCCATTGGTGGCGGCGCGCCGAGGGGCGTTGGTGGTCGAGGTCAATATCGAACCGACGGGGCTGACGCCGGTGGCCGACATTTTCTTGGAGGGGAAATCGGGCGAAATCCTGCCCCTGGTCGTGGAGCAGTTTGAGGCCTTGGGCGGCCAATAGGGTCCCGTCCGGCCGGCGTAATCGCAGACCATCTTCACGATAGGCCGTCAATCCTGTTGAATAAACCTTTCCGGGAAATCGGTAATGAGGGCGGCCACGCCACTTTGGATCAGCCGACGGGCAGTGGCGACACGATTGACGGTCCAGACAAAAAGGGGCAAACCGGCGCTGTCCATCATTCGACAAAAGGAGGGGGTGGCCAGCCGCCAGTGCGCGACGATGAGATCGGCGCCCGACTGCCTGGTGCGCCGGATGAGCGCCTCCGCCCGGCGGGTTGTGAGACGCGGCAGGCCGGACTGGGTATCGACCAATATTCCTGTCATCGCCTCCGGGGCGGCATCTTTGAGCTGCCGTACGGCATGGTCATAAAAGGAAGTGAAGATAATTTGGCGAAGGTTGTAGTAGCGCCGAACCATCGAGACAATGTCAGGCTCGTACCCCGGTTCCTTTAGCTCCAGGTCCAGAGAGATCTTCCCGGCGCAAATCATCAGGGTTTCTTCTAACGTCGGAATCGTGATTCCGTGCGCCGCCCCTTTGTCCTGAACCTTCGCCAGGGGCATCGCACTCAGCCGTGTCCTTTCCCAAGGGAGAGTCGGATTATGGTGGATGACTATATATCCATCGGCCGTACGGCGCAGGTCACATTCGATGGCATCCGCCCCACAACGGATGGCCATGTCAAATGCGGCGGGGCTGTTTTCTCCGGTGGTCGGCATTCGTCCCTGATGCCCGGCGCCGCGATGGGCGATGATGGCGGTATGGTCTCGGCCTGTCAGCGTTTTGAAATCGATCATGGCCTGCAACCTATGGCGTCAATCAGTGAACGTCAAGCAGGCGGAAAGACTCTGACGGGCTTTTGAATGAGCCGATCTATTAGGGGGTCCGGTCAGGTTGCGGCGAGGTCGACCGTAACCAATTATCGTTCAATTAATTAAATTGGCACGGGTGCAAGGGTAAATCCCCGACAAGCGTCATATTCCCCTTGCTATTTAGGGGATAGATGATATATTAAAAGGCTCCGGCCCAGAGGGATGGGTATATCTATGGGTATCCCCTGTTTCCCGGCTTTTGGAAATGGCCGGAGGCTATCTCAAATGTTGGCGACGAAGTGACATGTTCGACAGTCTGACCGAAAAGCTGGAAGCGACGTTCAAGCGGTTGCGCGGCCAAGGAACGCTTACTGAGGACAACCTCAAGGATGCCCTCAAAGAGGTGCGCCGTGCCCTTTTGGAGGCCGACGTCAACTACAAGGTCACCCGCGATTTTGTCGCCGAGGTGTTGGCCGATGCGATCGGCACGATGACCATCCGCTCGGTCGAACCGGGGCAGCAGGTGGTCAAGATCGTTCATGAGAAACTGATCAAGCTGCTGGGAGAGAAACCGGTCGACATCTATGTATCGGAACGGCCGCCATCGGTTATCATGGTCTGCGGGCTGCAGGGGTCGGGCAAGACGACCCTGACCGCCAAGCTCGGCCTGCGCTACAAGAAAAAGAATAAGAAGGTGCTCTTGGTGGCCGCCGATCCATACCGTCCGGCGGCGATCAAGCAGTTGCAGATGCTGGGCAAGCAGGTCGACATAGCTGTCTTCGAGATGGGGCAGGCCCGGCCGCAGGATATTTGCCGGGAGGCGCTGAGCCGGGCACGAAAGGAATTTGTCGACCTGGTGATTTTGGACACCGCCGGGCGGCTGCATATCGATGACGAATTAATGACCGAATTGGCCGAGATCAAGAAATTGACCGGCCCGCAGGAAATCCTTCTGGTGGCCGATGCCATGACCGGCCAGGACGCCGTCAACGTCGCCCGCGAGTTCAACGAGCGGCTGCAAATCACCGGCGTGGTGCTGTCAAAGCTGGACGGGGACGCCCGGGGCGGGGCGGCGCTGTCGGTTCGGGCGGTGACCGGATGCCCGATCAAACTGGTCGGGATCGGCGAAAAAATGTCCGACCTGGAGCAATTCTTCCCCGAGCGGATGGCTTCGCGGATTCTCGGCATGGGAGACATCGTCACCCTGGTCGAGAAGGCCCAGGAGACGGTTGATATCCAGCAGGCCGAAAAGCTGGAAAAGAAGCTCCGGCACCAGCAATTTACGCTCGAAGATTTCTACGAACAGATGCAGCAATTGAAAAAGATGGGGCCGCTGGAATCGCTTCTGGAGATGATCCCCGGCCTGGGGCGGTCGCTGAAGGGGGTCAGCCTCGATCCCAAGGCGATGGCCCGGGTGGAGGCGATGATTTTGTCGATGACTCCTCAGGAGCGGCGCGACCCTCATATCATCAACGGCTCGCGCCGGAAGCGGATCGCCGCCGGCTCGGGGTCGACGGTGCCGGATCTCAACCGAATGCTGCGTCAGTTCGCCGACATGCAGAAGATGTTCAAGAACATGAATAAATTCAAGTTCAAGAGTTTGCCGAAGAACATGATGCCGTTTAGAACCTAAAGTAAAGGAAGGACCTATTGGCCACTAAAATCAGACTGAAACGCATGGGCACGAAGAAACGCCCCTTTTTCCGCATCGTGGCGATCGATTCTCGACGGGCGGTTGGCGGCGCGGCGCTCGAGATTCTGGGTCATTATAATCCGATCGTGAAGCCGGGCCAAGTGGTGGTCAACGAGGAGAAGGTATACCATTGGCTGGACGACGGCGCCGAGCCGTCGGACACCGTCGCTTCCCTCTTCACCCAGATCGGCTTGACGCAGAAATACCACGCCAAGAAGGCGGGGCAGGACATCTCTGCCATGGAAGTGAAATCCACTATTGTCGAACACGCCAAGAAACGGAAGGCGAAGCCAAAGGCGGAATAACTGAGACTATCGCCTCAACGCGCGCGTAGGACTAACGACGACCTCGATTCAAAAGGAGTACGGTATGAAGGAGTTCATCGAGACTATTGTGAAGGCGCTGGTTGATCATCCTGATCTAGTGGTTCTGACTGAGGTTCAGGGTGAACGGACCACGGTCTACGAATTGCATGTCGGCGAAGGCGACCTGGGCAAAGTGATCGGCAAACACGGCCAGACGGCCAAATCGATCCGCACCCTGATTGCGGCCATTTCGGCCAAAAAGGGAAAGCGGGCGGTGCTCGAAATACTGGAATAAGTGGCCAGCAAACCGGAATATATTATCGTGGGGTGGTTCGGACGGCCCCGTGGTGTTTCCGGCGACATAAACATTACTCCGGCGACCGATCAGACCGACCGGTTCCTGGATCTGACCACTGTCTGGACCGTGATCGACGGCCGGCGGCGGGAATTGACGCTGGAGAACATGGAACTGATCGGTGGCCGTCCGGTGGCGAAGATCGAAGGAATTGACAGCCGCGAGGAAGCGGCCCGCCTGACGAACCTGACGATGGAGATCCCGATCGATCAGGCCCGGCCGTTGCCGGAAGGAAGTTATTACCCGTTCGACCTGGTAGGATGTCGCGTTTCGGGGAACGACGGTACCGAGTACGGCGTAATCGAAGAGGTGCTGTTTTACCCGGCCAACGACTTGTATCGAATTCGGTCGGAGCGATTCGGCGAGGTGTTATTTCCAGCGGTCGACCGATTCATCGTCAAGATCGACATTGACCGCCGGGAGGTTATTATCGCGCCGCCGCCGGGATTGTTCGACGAGGGGCCGGATCGGGCCCAAGACCGGTGATGCTGAAAATAGATGTCATTACCCTCTTCCCCGCCGCGTTGCAGGTCCCGCTGGAGGCCTCGGTGCTGGGACGGGGGAAGGGGAAAGAGCTCTTTGACATCAGATTGATTGACCTGCGGGATTTTGCCACCGACAAGCACCGCACCGTCGATGATACCCGCTTCGGCGGCGGGGGCGGGATGGTGCTCAAGCCGGAGCCTTTGGCGGCCGCCCTCGACAGCCTGGGGATCGATTTTGAGCATTTCGACCGAATTCGCACCCGGATTGTCCTGACCGCCGCCGCCGGACGGTTGCTCGACCAGGAAACGGCCGTCAAGTTGTCGCTACTGGAGCGGCTGGTGATTATTTGCGGCCATTACAAGGGTGTCGACGAACGAATCCTGCAGTTATACCCGATCGACGAGGTCTCGCTCGGCGATTTCGTCCTGACCGGCGGGGAACCGGCCGCCTGGGCGATTATCGACGCCGTCGTGCGGTTGATCCCGGGAGTCATGGGAAATTTCGAATCGGCTATTGACGATTCCTTCGCCGAAGACCATCTTCTGGGCGCGCCGGTTTATACCCGGCCGGCGGAATTCCGGGGGCTGGCCGTTCCCGAAGAACTGCAATCGGGGAACCATGAGGAGATCCGCAAGTATCGGCGGAGGATGGCGCTGAAGAAGACTTGGGAGAATCGGCCGGAGATGCTTGATGCGGCCGAGTTGAGCGACGATGAACATGAGTTTTTGAGACGAATAGATAAAACAAAATAGAAGGAAGGGATTCGTATGAAACGGATCGCCCAGTTGAACAACCAGTACATGAAAGAGCTGCCGCCGTTTAGCGCCGGCGACACGGTCAAGGTGCATTACAAGATCAAAGAAGGGGACAAGGAGCGGGTGCAGGTGTTCCAGGGAACGGTCATCGGCCGTCGCGGGGCCGGCACCGGCGCCACCTTCACGGTCCGTAAGATTTCCTCCGGCATCGGAGTCGAGCGCGTCTTCCCGCTGCATTCGCCGAATATCGCCAAGGTGGAGCGGTTGGCGATGGGGGACGTCCGCAGGGCGAAGCTGAACTACCTGCGCACGCTGACCGGCAAGTCGGCCAGGATTGCCGAGAAGCTGACCGAAAAAGAGGAAAACGGGAAAGCCGAACAATAGGTCCGATCGGCCGCCGGACTGGCGGCCGGATGCGACCACCGTTATTTTCCATAGAAGCCGCCTTAGGGCGGCTTTTGTCGTTTCTCTGCCTTGGAGAGAATCCGCATAGCAATATCAAATTAGCTTGTCCTGGTTATAATGGACGCGAAATGAAAGCTACCTTGAGCAAACAGGAGGATCATAGCATTCGTTGCCAGTTACCACTACTATGCCCTTAGAATGCCTTTAGCCAAGCGGTCCTATGGGGAAACTCTTATAGAGATCGCAAAAATCTATTCCTGCCAACTATTGCCATTTTTTCTACGCTTCCTGCCATTATGATTGATTCTTTCAAATATCCGCGTGAAGCAGACAACTACAATCATAAAGCACAATGCAACAATTACGCCATCCATAGTCTACCTCCTATGCGAGACTATTGGTGAAGGAATGTCTATCGGCAAAAACATAACAACCTCTATCGAAAGCATCTTCAAGAATGTGTGAAAAGCACCACATAATTAGATCACAGCCTCCCATTCATATAAAAAACCATTTAGGGGAAAACAAGGTGCGGGCCAGGATCTTGGCGTAATGCCTCTGTTAAAGAGCACCTTATACACTACATCGCCATTGATAATAAAACTCATAAAAATATCCTGTCAAGAGCTTTTCTCGACAGCAAGTGAGTTATTCTGGAGCAAAAACCTTAGAAATCGATCGATGACCAATCTATGGATTACTGCTTGTTGCACATTGCAATGCCATGGAATGAAATATCCTCAAGCTATTAGGGATTATCAGAAAATGATTTACGGCCGATTCATCATCTTCTAATATCTGCATATATTTGCAGACATGCCTGGATAATAAGGCCAGATTCTTAAAGACAATCCATAACCATATCGGTTGGCCCACGCACAAATCAGATTCACGAGCGTGTGCTTTGTCCCAATTCAGTCACCATTCCCAAATAAAAGCATATGAATATCCGATGATCGGCCTGCTGACATTGAATATAATCCCATTGACTATGAAATGAGCATGAACTATAGTAGTTATTGGGTCTTCCCCGATGAAAGGATCATCTCTATGGCAACCTTCATCATGGCTATGACCATTAATCCCAATGCCAAGAAAATGCACCACGACCTGTCACATCAGGTCAGCGATTCGCTGGAGGTGTTCACCGCCAGCCACGTCAAGGTGAAAAGCCTGTATGCCACGCTGGGGCGGTACGACTACCTGGCGGTGTTCGACGCCGACGATCAAACGATCGCGTTTAAGGTGGCGTCGATAATCAACAGCAAGGGGATATTGGAAACCGAGACCTGGCCGGTAATCCCATACGAGGAGTTCACCCGGCTAATTCAGTAGCGAGCGCTTGAGTCGGATCACATATGCCGGTGGGGCGATCCCAATTTCTCAGACGGTGATAATCATCAGGATCGCCACGTTGTCCCGCCCGGGGCGGGACGCCTCGCGATGACGATGTGAGAGGGGGGGCAAATTTGATGGGTCGGGTTCTGAGTCCCCAACGCGGGGCCGGATGAGAAACCCGACATATAACTGATACCTCAGGCGACGGCGTACGGATGGCTATGGATGGGCTACAAACTCGCTAGACAATTAACCATACTGCAATAATAATGCAAGAAAAGCCAAGCAGTATTGGCGTTAGGCACCCACCACCAGTCATCATTTTGCCGATCTTCCGCTGCCTGCCACTTTTTGTAAACGGGATACCGGTCGCACGGGAGATTTTTGTCTTGAATCTAGTTATGCCAGTTGCTCGTTTCCAAGAAAATCCGCCCTTATTCATGGATTCCTCCTATATAATATATGCAGGATTTTCAGAGCGCATTTCCCCCGCCAAGGTACCCCCAGAGCCGAAGGCAGTGGTAGGCGCTACACGGGTATCTCACCCGCCGCCGGCCTTCGGCCGGCTCTGGGTGGGTTACCCGATTATTTTTCCGGCCTAGAGCGCGGAGTCCAGGCTAATTCCTCATAAGTCATTATTTATTTTTTCACTATCTTTGATATCTGTATTGTATTCGGGATTTGCGTATGTTAAGAACACCAGAAAAATATCCGCGATCCCTATAATGACATTATGAGTCTGCCGGGTGATGACGAGAGAGATCGAACTACTATCTGGTGCGACCCAATCCGTCTTAAACTCCGTTCCACTCGGCATATCTTTGGCCTTCAACATTGCAGATACTTCGTCCTTCGTTGGGTCACCATATTTCGAAACAAGCACATTTTTCAGCTTATCAAAGAAGACCCAGCATTTTCTGAAACCCTGGGCTGTTGGCTCATTTTCACCCGCATTTACATCATTTGCCCATTCAAAGATATATTGAAATGCTACTAAACCCTTTTCGTCGTCATACACAAGATAGGATTCATCAGATTTCTTATCCAATAATTCTGTGCCTTTGATCTTCGCTCTTGAATAGTTATTGGGCAGATTGAATTCGACATACTCTCGAAGAATTCGGTTGATCTTTTTCTTATCTGGTCTTTCTACCTTGACTCCCTGTGTATCCAAATTTGCTTTTGTTTGATCATATGACATACCATAGTTTAAGCCTTTAGGGGGGTCAAAGGCTGACGAAATCGATGCAACCAAAAGGAGAATCGCCAAATATACAGTCATTCTTACCATTTGAACCTCCTTGAATGACAATTTCCCGATGACCGTCAATGGTGCTATTGATTAGAAGATAGCGCTCGACAACACAAAGTCAAACTGGATATTTCCGCTTCGTACTAGCGGCCGCCCGCCCATTTCCGCTACGAGAATTATCGAATATCGGTCTTAGTGTGCCGCCATTCCCATAACAGCCGAGAAGAAGATGCTAAGTTATCTCCATCTCCTGCTGCTCGGCGGGATCATTATCGCCGTTGCCGTTCCCGTTCTCATCACCGTCGCCGTTGGCCTCGCCGTTGCCGTTGCCGACAATCGTCTTGCGGCTGCCATAGACTATCGCCACGTCGTTCAGCTTGTCGCCGCCCTTCAGCGAGATCAGCCGCACCCCCTGGGTATTGCGCCCGATCACGCTGATGCTGGAGACCGCCATCCGGTTGGCGATGCCGCCTTTGGTCAGCAGAATCAGCTCGTCATCATCGAGCACTTCCTTGACCGCCACCACCTTGCCGTTGCGTTCGTTGGCCTTGATGTTGATGATCCCCTTGCCGCCGCGGTTGGTGATCCGATAATCGCCCACCGGCGTCCGCTTGCCATAGCCGTTTTCGGTGATGGCCATAATGGTCGACTGCCGCTTGATCACCACCATGTCGATGACGTAATCTTTCTTGCCCAGCGTGATCCCTTTCACGCCGGCGGCGGTGCGGCCCATCCCCCGGACCTTTTCCTCCGGAAAGCGGATGGCCAGCCCCTCGCGGGTGCCCAACATGATATCATTGGTGCCGTTGGTCACGGTGCAGCGAATCAACTCGTCCCCCTGGGACAACGTGATGGCGTTGATGCCGCTCTTGCGCGGATTGGAGAACTCCGCCAGCGACGTCTTCTTGATCGTCCCCAACCGGGTGGCCATGACGATGAACTGCTGGGGATCAAACTCGCGCACCCTGGTGAACGTGCTGATCCGTTCGTTGGGACCGAGGTTGAGCATGTTGACGATGGGCCGGCCCTTGGCCAGCCGTCCGCCGCGCGGGATTTCATGCACCTTCAGCCAGTAACATCGTCCCTCGGAGGAGAAAAAGAGGAGGTACTGATGCGAGGTGGCGATAAAGACGTGCTCGGCGAAATCCTCGTCCTTGGTGTCCATGCCGATGACGCCGACGCCGCCGCGATTCTGGCGGCGATAGGCCGACGCCGACAGCGACTTGATATACCCGGTGTGGGTGATGGTGATGACCATCTCCTCGTCGGCGATCAGATCCTCCAGCGTCAACTCATCGATCTGGTCGATGATTTCGGTGCGCCGTTCGTCGCCGTATTTCCGCTTCATTTCGACGATCTCATCGCGGATGATTTTCATCCGTTTGGCGCGGGAAGCCAAAATCGACCTCAGTTCCTCGATCTTCTGGATTGTCTCCAGGTACTCCTGCTCGATCTTCTGCCGCTCCAGCCCGGTCAGCCGCTGCAGGCGCATCTCCAGTATGGCGTTGGCCTGAATCTCCGACAGCTTGAACGCGGTCATCAACCCTTCGCGGGCTTCGGGAATGGTTTTCGACTTCCTGATCAGGGCGATGACGGCGTCGATGTTGTCGAGGGCGATCTTGTACCCTTCCAGGATATGCGCCCGTGCTTCCGCCTTGCGCAGATCGAAGGCGGTCCGCCGCTCCACGACCTCGTGACGATGGGCGATGAAGAGGTCGATCAAGTCGCGCAGCGGCAGCATCTTGGGAACGCCCTTGTCGAGCGCCAGATTCATGATCGAGAAGGTGGTCTGCAGGTTGGTCTGGCTGTAGAGTTGATTCAGCACGATCTCCGCCTGGGCGTCGCGCTTGAGTTCAATTACGATGCGCATGCCGTCGCGGTCGGATTCATCGCGCAGGTCGGAGACCCCCTCCAGCTTTTTGTCGCGCACCAGATCGGCGATACGGACCAGCAGCGTCGATTTATTCACCTGGTAGGGGATCTCGGTGATGATGATGCATTCCTTGCCCGATTTTTGTTTTTCCGACACCGCCTTGGCCCGCACCACAATCCGTCCCCGGCCGGTGCGATACGCCTCGCGGATACCCTCGCGGCCGAAGATGATGCCGCCGGTCGGGAAATCGGGGCCGGTGACATGTTCCAGGAGTTGATCGTTGTCGATTTCAGGATTGTCGATGACCGCCACAATGGCGTTGGCCACCTCGCTTAGGTTGTGCGGCGGGATGTTGGTCGCCATGCCGACGGCGATGCCGGTGGTGCCGTTGCAGATCAGGTTGGGAAAGCCGCCCGGCAGGACGACCGGCTCCTTGAGGGTGCCGTCATAGTTGGGAATGAAATCAACCGTTTCCTTTTCCATGTCGGCCAGCATTTCCATGGCGATCGCCGTCAGGCGCGCCTCGGTGTAGCGCATGGCCGCCGCGCCGTCGCCGTCGATGGAGCCGAAATTCCCCTGGCCGTCCACCAGCGGATACCGCATGTTGAAATCCTGGGCCATCCGCACCAAGGTGGGATAGACCACCTGTTCGCCATGGGGATGGTAATTACCGGAGGTATCGCCGGCGATCTTGGCGCATTTGCGATGCGGTCGACCGGGAGAAAGATTAAGCTCGTTCATCGCCACCAGGATGCGCCGATTGGACGGCTTGAGGCCGTCGCGCGCATCGGGTAGAGCCCGGTTGGTGATTACCGACATGGAATAGTCGAGGTAAGAATCCTTCATTTCCTCTTCGAGGAGGATCGGAACGATTTTTTGGCGCGTAAGATCCATTTTTCGCCTATCTCAATTTCCCGTAACCAGTTAAGCCGATTTTTCGGCAGCCAATTTAGACCTAAAAAGATACGGCAGTTCAATGCAAAAAGCAATCGCATAGTTCGCTTTTTCGACCTTCCAGAGTCGTTCTAATCGAAAGTCTGACAATATATTACGCGGGCCAAACGTTTTGATTGAATTTTGCCGTCGGAAAGTGAGTATATTGCCCAAAAGGGGATCATTATGAATGCAGGCGCAACGGCAGCCGCGGCGGCCGCCCACAAGGCGGCGGAGCTGAAACGTGAAGAGGAGGAAATGATGACGGCCTACGGCAAAGAGGACCTCGACGGCTGGGAATTCAAGATCATGCGAAGTGCGACCGGGAAATTTAAATCACTCGAAACGGTGCAGGAGCTGTGCCGACAGGAGGCCCAAGCCGGTTGGGAGTTGGTGGAAAAATTTGACAACAGCCGCATCCGCTTCAAGCGTCGCATCGATAAACGGTCCGGCGACGCTCAGCTTGGTTTTGATCCCTATCGTACCGCGGCGGGGATATCGGAAGGAAAGCTGGCGGCCATAATCGTTTCATGCGTGATCCTCGCCATCGCGACGGCGGCCACCTTGGCGCTCCTGCTCAAGCAGTAGACGATCATCCATGCGCTAGTGATCAGACGCCGGTGCGACCGCCCGATTGCGTCGAATGAAAGACCATCATAATTCAATTTGGGTTCCATCAGGTCCTGGCCCGCGAAGCGGGATGTGACCTGACGGTTTGATTTATCGTAGGGGCGCGCGGCTGCGCGCCTGCTATTTGAGCAATACCATCTTGCGGCAGAGCGCCGCCGATCCGATATCAAGACGGTACAGATAGATGCCGGAGGAAACCACCTGCCCACGGTTATCCGTCCCGTCCCAGACGACAGTATGCACCCCGGCCGGCCGATCCGCGTCGACCAGCTTCTTCACGGTTTGCCCCAGAAGATTGTAAATGATCAGGCTGGCATGAGCCCGCGCGGGCAATTCATATGATATGGTCGTGGCCAGGTTGAAGGGATTGGGGTGATTTTGCAGCAGAGCCATGGTTGTCGGCAGATTATATTGCTCATCGGCCGCAACGGCTGTGGGAAGATCAGTCAGATAAGGTTCGAATAAAACGAAGCCGCGACCGGGCGTATCGCTGCCGTCCAATATATACCCACCCCAATAGTTATACGTAGCCACTATATCGGAAGGACTCGCATTGGCGAAGCCATAGCGGATTGCGTCAAGAGCACAATTCCTGATCAGGGGAGACGACTCCATGCATACCATGGGCAGATCCCATACTTGTTCATAGAGGCTCATTACTGACGCCAGGCTATTGTAAACGATCGATGGACCGTGCGAAAATCTTACGGCCGCCGACGTGTCACTATAATATTTGAAAATACCATCGCTCTCCAGCCGAATATTCTTCACGACACAAAAGGCCTGCAGGTCAAGGCAGGTGATATTGCCCATGCTGAAACGATCCTCGGCTTTGGCTCCCAGGGTCTTGCCCGAATTGAGGCCATTTCCGATTATGTACAACGGCTTATCCACCGTCAACCGCTTGATGGGCGTGAAATCGTGCCAATAATCAAGCCACAACGTATCCCAAGGATTCGCGAGGGCCAACCCGGCGACAAGCGAATCCTGGTTGATAAAGGGCCGGGCGTTATCAGGCAAAATGACTCTGATCAGCTTTGGGCTTCCGCCAGCATATCTATCGCAGCCGATACCATAGGCGCCGATCGTGTCTCCCTCCGAACCGCCGCCGATGCAGGGAGACGAGACATCAACCCAAAATCCGAAATCGGATACCTCGCAGAACAGAGGATCTCGTGATATATTGCCGTTGGAACCGGTTTGGTCGGCCAATAGTCCCACATAATTCGGACCTGAGACCGTATACCAAACATTATTATTTCTGACATCCATGTTGAGGCCATCGACCTCAAGCGATATTGCCGCCGCGCTGTTAAATGCGAACAGATTATCCGAAATCAGATATCCGGAATCACTATAATTATGCTGATCCGCCGTTGATAAGCCGGCCATGATCGATGAATCCCCCTTTGAAAGCGGAAACCAAAGCGGGCGCATCAGGGACACACCATCCGCTGTCACCAGTCCGGAATAGTTACACGCGATGGTACAATGGGTTATCGACATACCACCGTCGGCCGGGTTATCCTCGACGACGACCACAACGCCGGCCCTCGATTGCGCAACATTATTGAAAATAAGATCATGATCGAGAACCAAAGTTCCATAGAATAGCAGAATCCCGCCGCCCTCTGTGGCCGAATTACGCGATACGGTACTGTTTACGATTTCTAAGTGGCCATTTAGACTAAAAATCCCGCCACCGACTTTGAACGATGGATAATTAATTATATACCCTGCCCTGTTCTGACGGATCTGGCAGGAAGATATATACAAATCACCCCCTAAATTTGCCACGCCACCACCGGATGCGATTACGCTATCCACGCCTCCCCAAACAATGTTATTTTCGATTCGAGTTTCCGATATGTGGGCGGCGCTGACCACGGTGAACACTCCGCCCCCGTATCGATTGGCCCTGTTATTACTAATGGTGCAACCCGAAACTATGGGGTGTCCCTCTAGAATTCTCAAGCCGCCACCATCTAATGCATAACAGCCCGATATGATGCAATCCTTTATTATTGGTGCCGAACTAGCAACATCAATCCCGCCTCGATATGAATTGCTCCAATCAAAATCGGTTTCATATCCCCCGGAAATGGTGAATCCATCCAAAACGGTGTTGGAGTCTTCGGCCTGATCAAAGATCACCGTCCGAACGGTGTCAAGGGTGCGCAGGATGGTCGCTTCCGGGCCGGCGGATTCCGACTTGACCACGATTCCTTTCCCCATGAACCTGATCGCCTCGTTGCCCGTACCGCTATATATTCCGGGTGCGACCAGAACCGTGTCACCATCAGCCGCCGAATCAATGCCGGCCTGAACAGTCCCGGCCTCGCCCGGAACATGGATCACGGTCGCCAGGGATATCGGACAGGCAAGCAGGCCAAAGATCATCACTGCCGACACGACCTGATTGAACGACACCGAACCTGTCATGACGCTCCGTCGATTATTGGATTCACTACCATTATACGACGTTCGTGAAGGATGTCAAGCAAGTAGGTTCTGTGCCCGGCCGATGTCCACATCGGCCGGGAGATGTATCTCCGGGCAGAGGAGACACCGCCCAGCAAGATTCCTACTCCGCTTCTGCCCAAAATCACTACACAATCGATGGTGATCGCGACGCCGCCCCCTTTAGTAGAGACATATCGAGGGCTATACCTGTGACCGCAAACAACCGACAATTTCCGACCATCCGGCCTCCGTCAGTACCTCGCCGCTCAGCCATTTTCATAATTGTCCTAACTCCAAACCATCCAACGAGAAGCCGCGTGAACATCAGAAAACGAACGGACGAACCCATTCCGCCGTAATCCCAAGGAGGATAGCCCATTAGGAGATACAATCGCTGCGGCCCCATCATTCCTATGACTGGACGGGGAGCTATTTCACTCACAGCATCATGATGGTAGAAACAATGATCTGCGCGAGGAAAATCTTGGCCACCATCGAGGCGGGATAAACCGTGGCATACCAGATATTGGGCAGTTCGTTTTCGGTCTGCTGATTGGCATAGGCCAGCACCGCCGGCTGGGTCTGCATCCCGGCCATGATTCCCATGATCGCCGCCATCGGCAGCCGCAGGTATCTATGGCCGATCAGGATCGTCGTCACCGTGACGGCGGTGGTGATCACCGCGCCGGCGGCGACCAGCGCCACTCCGCCGGTATGGATGGTGGCTATAAGCCCTCCCCCGGCCTTGGTGCCAATGGCCGCCAGAAAGAAGACCAGCCCCACCTGGCGCAGCACCAGATTGGCATTGTACGGAATTTCCCAGACGATCGGGCCGGTTTTGGCCAGCCGTCCCAGAATCAGCCCGGCGATCAGCGGCCCGCCGGCGAAGCCGAGCTTGAACGTCAACCCGTGCGGCAGCGGGATCGGGATCATCCCCAAAAGTACCCCCAGCACGATCCCCAGCGACAGCGACAGGTAATCGGTCTCCGAAATCGACCGCACCGAATCGCCGAAGAATTTCGTCACGCGCTCCATGTTGCTGATAGGCGTGACGACCCGGATGCGGTCACCCATCTCCAGCATCGTGTCAGGCGTCGGAACAAAATCAACATCGCCGCGCCGCAGGCGGGTGATGGTGGCATGAAGGTTGGTTTGCAGCCGCAATTCCCGGATGGTCTTACCCACGACCGCCTTGTTGGAGACGAAAATCCGTCGGTAGCTGATGCCGTCGTGTCCCTGCGGAATATGGTCGGCCATCTGCTCGCCGAAGAGAATTTTGGCCCGCTCCATCGCCTCGGCGTTGCCGACGGCGACGATCAGGTCGCCATCGCCAAGGATGGTATCCGAGATGACGACGTCGGTGGCATTTTCCTTCTGAATCCGGCTGAGGACAAAACCGGCGTCCCCGATCAGCTTGAGAACATCCCCGACCCGCTTGCCGATCACAGCCGGATTGGTGATTTTGTAGGTGCGGCTGAGGATCGTCTCGGCGGCGGCCTCGGACTGGACCGCGGCAGCCTCGGCAACGTTATCCGTCTTGAATATCTTGCTGAAGACGAAAAGCCACAGAATGACGCCAAAGACGCCGAAGGGGTAGGCCAGGCCGTAGGTCACCACCGGGCTGTTGACATACAGCTCGCGGACATCGGTCGGCAGGTTGGCCGAAAGGTTCTTGGCCGTCTCGACCACGGCCGCCAGCGCCGGAGTGTTGGTCAGGGCGCCGCAGAACAGGCCGGCGATGCTCGGGGAGGAAAGGCCGATGACCTTCCGCAGGATCATCGCCACGACCGCACCGCCGGTCAGGATGGCAATCGCCAAAAGGCTGAAGCGGAGGCCGCGCTTGTGGAACGAGGCAAAGAACCCTGGGCCGGATTGCAGGCCGATGGCATAGACAAACAGCACCAGCCCGATGATGTAAATATATTCGGGCAACGCCAGGCGGCTGTCGATGGCGCCCAGGGCGATGCCGACGAACAGCACCGCCGCCACCCCCAACTTGAACCCGAAGAGGTTGATGTTGCCGATCAGGTATCCCAGTCCGATGACGACGAACAGCAGCAGCAGTTGATTTTGCGCCAGAAGATCAATCATGTTCCGGGCCTACCTTCATCTTCTTTCCAGGCCGGCCGCAGCGGCGGCCATAAAAAAATCCCGACCAGCAGTCGGCCGGTCAGTCGAGGCCATTATTGGCATCATGGCTCCGGTTGTCAAGTCTTTTATCTGGTCGAATGCGCAAGGGTGACGGTGATATCGCCATGGGGGATAACCTGGCAGGCGGCGCGTTCGCCGGGGCCATAGTGATAGCTCGCCATGACCTTCCTTTCCTGCGGATTGGGCGCGTCGAGCGAAGGCAGGCCGCGCTTGACCCGGACGCGGCATCGGCCGCAGAGGCCGTGCCCGCTGCAGCCGTTGGCAAACGGCAGGCCGGCCCGCCGGCCGGCGCCGAGGATGGTCTCGCCAGGTCGGAGTTCTATCACCATACCGAACGGCAAAAATTTCACCTTCGGCATGACTATCCCACCTGCGCCGAGGGACAGAGCCGGTTGAGGACGCATATCCCGCAGCGCGGGCGGAGCGCCACACAGACGGCGCGGCCATGGTCGATCAGGAGATGGGTTAGAATGATCCAATTCTTGCGGGCGACGGCCGTCATCAGGTCGTGTTCGATTTTGGGCGGATCATGGTGATCGGTCAATCCCAGCAGGCGGGCGATGCGGCGCACGTGGGTGTCGACGACAATCCCCTCGGCCTTGCCGAACCAGGTCCCCAGCACCACCGACCCGGTCTTGCGGCCGACACCGGGCAAGCGGGTGATCTCATCGAGGGTGTCGGGCATCCGACCGCCGAAATGATGCCGCAGCATGACCGACGATCCTTTGATCGCCTTGGCCTTGTGGCGGTACAGGCCGATCGACCTGATGGCCTGCTCCAGTACGGGAAGGTCGGCCGAGGCGAAATCCTCGATGGTGCGGTATTTCTTGAACAGCGCCGGGGTGATCTTGTTGACCTGTTCATCGGTGGTCTGCGCCGACAGGATCGTCGCCACCAAGAGTTGGTGAGCGGTTGTATAGTGCAACGAGCAGGCCGCCTGGGGATAGGCCTTTTTCAGGAGGGTCACGATGCGTGTCGCCCGTCGCCTGCGATCGAGAAGTGTGACGCTGTCAGTCATGGTCGCTGAATTTGGCGGCGGCCTTGTCGAAGAGCCGATTGGTCAACTCGGCCATCCGCTTGCGATCGATCCTGGCGCCGGCGCGGTCGGCCTGAAGGATAAAGCGGCCCGATTCGATGTCGGCCAGAACTTTCGCCATGGCCTGCTTCACCCGGGCCGGGACGATTTTCGGGCCATTGACCGCCGCGCCATAGCGGGCCAGGGCCGACACGCGGTCGAACATCCCGGCCAGCCCATGCTGCTTGATCAAGGCAATGATCAGGTCGAGCTGGTAAGCAACTTCCAGGTAGGCGTTTTCCGGCGGCAGTCCGGCCTCCACCAGGGTTTCAAATCCGAGTTTCACCAGTCTTGCCAGGCCGCCGCACAGCACCGCCTGTTCCCCGAACAGGTCGCCGATCGCCTCATCGGCAAAGGTTGTCTTGATCAGGCGCGAGCGCGGGATACCGATTCCTTCGGCCAGCCGTCTCAGCAACCGCCCGTCGGTCTTCGGCGAACCCCGGTGCACGGCATAGAAGGCGGAATATGGCTTATGGGCCAGGAAATTTTGGCGCACCGCTTTCCCCGGGGCATGCGGCGCCAGGAGCAGCACCGAAAACTGACCGGGGGGGGTGACCAAACCGAAGTGAACCGACGATCCGTGAAGAAACACCAGGGCGGGTGATTTTTGCAGTGAGGCAAAGAAGCGCGCCGTGAGGACCGCCTTGTGGCAATGATCGGGGAGGGCAACGATGACTATGTCCGCGCGCCGGGCGGCACCGCGAAGATCGGTCGCCGCAATCTGGTCGCGCCCGGCTTTCCGCCGCGAGGCCGAGCCGGGCCGCAGGCCGGCAATCACGTCATGGCCGCTGTCGCGCAGGTTGAGCGCGATGGCTCTCCCCTGCGAGCCGTATCCCAACACCGCAATCAGGTCATTTCCGGTCATATTACCTCATCAGGTCTTTCTAATATACGTTCAAACGGCGCTCGGCCAAGGTGATTTTCTGGGCCACGGATTATCGTTGACAGATTCTATAATAAACCGCTATCCCTGGGCTATGCCGAGTCGCGAAAAGATATTGCAGCAGCAGGTCACAGCCGCCCTGATAGAAGACGTTGGCGCCGGCGACATAACCAGCCTGGCGATTGTCGATGATGACCTGACCGGCGTGGGGGAAATCGTCGCCAAGTCGGAGGGGATTGCCTGCGGCCTGCCATTGTGCGAATACACCTTTCTCAAGGTTGATCCCGAGTTGGACTTCAAGGCCCTGATCAAGGACGGAGACCCCTTTCATCCCGGTGACCGGGTAGCGTTGGTGATGGGGCGCGTGCGCTCAATTCTGATCGGCGAACGGACCGCCCTGAATTTTTTGATGCGTCTGTCGGGGATCGCCACCCTGACGAACAGGATGGTTGCGGCGGCAGGTACCGACCGGGTCAAGATCCTGGATACGCGCAAGACGACACCCGGCTTGCGCTATATCGAGAAATACGCGGTGGCCACGGGGGGCGGCGAGAACCATCGCTACGGCTTGTACGACATGGTCTTGGTCAAGGATAATCATATCGCCGCCGCCGGTTCGGTTTCGGCGGCGGTGAAGCGGGTGCGTGATTTCCTGGTCTCGGAGAAGTTTCTCAAAATATTCCATACCGAGCCAACGGACATCGAGATTGAAGTGGAAGTGGAAAGCGTCGATCAGTTGACCGAAGCCCTCGACTGTGGGGTTACCCGCATTCTTCTGGACAACAGGTCACCCGAGGGACTGGCGGAGATGGTCCGGGTGGCGCGGGCGCATCCCGCGGGAGCCATGGTTAAGCTCGAGGCCTCGGGCAATGTAACGCTGGCCAATGTACGTCAGGTGGCCCAAAGCGGCGTCGACTATATTTCGGTGGGGGCGTTGACCCATTCGGCTCCGGCGGTCGATTTTTCACTCAGGCTGCTCGATGATGATTAATGAGACGCCCAATACGCTGTCCGACCAGGTTTTGGCAGCCATTCGCCGCCGCCCGAACCGCTTCCATTCGGTTGAGGCTTTGGCCCGCGCCCATAGATGCGAAAAATCGGACATCGTCTTTGTCGTGGACCTGTTACGGCAAAGCGGATACGAAATTTCCGCCGATCGGACCGGCGCCTATGCCTTTGTGGCCGCCCCCGATCTGCTCCTGGCGGCCGAAATCACTCATCAACTCAAGACCACCATGATCGGCAAGACGGTCTATGCCTATAAATCGGTGCAGTCCACCAACGCCGTGGCCACGCAACTGGCCCAGGTCGGCGCACCCGAGGGGACAATCGTCGTCGCCGAATCGCAGACGCAGGGTCGAGGCCGGCTGGGAAGGCGCTGGTTTTCGCTTCCCCAAGCCGGCATCTACCTGTCGTTTATCCTGTACCCGGCTATCGATCCGACCAAAGCACCGGGGCTCTCCGTCATGACCGCGCTGGCGCTGGCCGATACCATCGCCGCCTATGATTCGATGGACATCCAGATCAAATGGCCCAACGATTGTCTGATCAACGGCCGCAAGGCGGCGGGGATTTTGACCGAGTTGTCGGCGGAGGTGGGTAGGGTACATTATGTTATCATCGGGGTCGGGATCAACGTCAACCACCATCGCCGGGATTTTCCACCGGAGATTGCCCGGACCGCCACCTCGCTGCGGGCCGAGATGAAAGAGTCGGTGCATCGAATCGAGTTTCTACAACGGTTCTTGATTGCGTTCGAGCATGATTACCATCGATTTCAGAAATCGGGACTCAAGCCGTTGCGCAAACGAATCCTGCATTACGCCGCGCTGATCGGGAAACGGGTCAGCCTGGACATGCGGGGCCGGACCGTCATCGGTACGGCGGTGGATATCGATGATGACGGCAATCTGATCCTCGATACCCCTCAAGGCCTGCATCCGTTCAACGCCGGTGAAGTGACCATCTTGAAAAAGCAGTAAACCGGGCTCGACATAGGAGTTGCCGGGAGAAGAATCTTTGCGGGTAGTGTAAATTCTTTTGTGTAGATTTGGATTTTGGAGGGCAAAAAGAGAG
>CAZPEV010000036.1:10922-22460 GCA_964585635.1 uncultured Ignavibacteriales bacterium | reverse complement strand
AGCGTGGTAGGCCCGAACGGCGGCGGCAAGACCACGCTGCTCCGGCTTATTTTGGGACTGCTCAAGCCGAGCCGGGGCACGGTTCGCGTCTTTGGCCGGCCGCCCGACCAGGTGCGGCCGATGGTCGGGTACGTTCCCCAGCATTTTCTGTTCGACGCCAAATTTCCGGTGCGGGTGATTGACGTGGTCCTAATGGGGCGGCTCAGCGGCCTGTCGCGCCTCGGCCGCTACCGTCGCACCGATCGCGAGGGCGCCCTAAGCGCCTTGCGCGAGGTCGAAATGGATGGTTTTCACCAGCGCCATATCTCCGAGCTGTCGGGCGGTCAGCGGCAACGCGTGCTGATCGCGCGGGCGTTGGCCTGCGAACCGCGCCTGCTTCTGCTGGATGAACCGACCGCCCATGTCGACACCGCCGCGCAGGAGGAGGTCATGCGGATACTGCAGCAGCTCAACGACCGCATGACCGTGATCATGAGCACCCACGACGTGGCCTATGTGTCGTCGTTCGTCAAATCGGTTCTCTGCATCAACCGCACGGCGGCGATGCACCCGATGGATGAGCTGACCGGCGATATGATCGTGGACGTCTACGGCAGCGACGTTCGGTATGTGCGCCACGATCGGATCAACCGCCCGCCGGCCGAGGGGAGTCTTCCTTGTGACTGAGTTTTTTTCGGCCATTGCCCGGTACGACTTTCTCCAGTATGCCGTCCTGACCGGCCTGCTGGCCTCGGTCGCCTGCGGTGTCGTGGGCAGCTATGTCGTCACCCGCCGGATAAGCTACGTGGCCGGGGCCATTTCCCATTTCGTGCTGGGGGGGATGGGAGCGGCCCGCTATCTCAACGTCGTCCATGGCTGGAGCTTCCTGCAGCCGCTTCACGGCGCCATGATTTCCGCCCTGATGGCGGCGGTGATCATCGGCTTGGTCAGCCTCAAGGCGCGCGAGCGGGAGGATACCGCCATCGGCGCCCTGTGGGCGATCGGCATGGCCGCGGGGATACTTTTTATCTCCCAGACGCCGGGGTACAACCAGGACCTGATGAGCTACCTGTTCGGCAATATCCTGATGGTTTCCAAGGGTGATATCTACCTGATCGCCGCCCTCGATGCTTTGGTGATTATTATTGGTTTGCTCTTTTACAATCAGCTTCTGGCGGTCTGTTTTGACGAGGAATTTGCCCGGCTGCGAGGAGTGAATGTCGAACTGTTTTACCTGCTGCTGCTCTGCCTGACCGCCCTGACGGTGGTGATCCTGGTCAACGTCGTCGGGACGGTGATGGTGATCGCGCTGATTACGCTGCCGGCGGCGGTGGCGGGGCACTTCACCAGTACTCTTTGGCGGATGATGCTTCTGGCGACGGTGATCAGCATGGCCTTCACGATGATCGGCCTGGGCGTCAGCTATGGTCCCAATCTTCCGGCGGGGGCGACGATCATCATCGTGGCCGGAATAGTCTACATCGGCGTGACCTTTGGCTCCCGCCTGTTTTTCCGCGCCCAGACCCACTGATTGTTCGGCGTTCGTTCCGTTTGGGCGACTCGCGGTCATTCCCCGGCCGATGCCTTTTCCATCGCAATGCGGGCTTGCGATCTGTCTATCGAGATATTACCTTGCACGCGAAAACCAATAACCGGGGGTATTTGGTCGCTTGAAGCTTGAACTGCTGATAGATTCCGGTGATTTCTGGGAGCGCCTGCGCGGGGACATCGATTCCGCCCGGCGGAAAGTGTATGTCCAAACGCTGTCGTTTGAGGGGGATTCGGTCGGACTGGATCTGGCCGGGGCCATGACCGCCTCGTATGCCCCCGACAAACGGATCATCGTTGACAGTTACACTAAGTACGTTATCAGCGACAGGTTCTTATACTCGCCTCGGAATCTCCTTGACCTCGAGCTGCGCCGCGAGGATAAGGAAACGGCCCGGATGATCGCGGCGTTGCAAACCGACGGCACCAGGGTCAAGTTTGTCAATCCGGTCGGGCCGCTTTTATCGCGGTTTGCTTTCCGGAATCACAAGAAAATCATCGTCATCGACGATCAGATCGGCTATATCGGCGGCATCAATTTCAGCGAGCACAATTTCGCCTGGCACGACATGATGCTGCGGATCGAGGACGATCAGGTGGCGCTGTTCCTCGCCGGCGACTTTCTGGCCACCTGGGAGGAGAGGGATTTCGCCGGGCGCCGGCGGTTCGGCCCGATCGAACTGCTGTCGCTCGACGGCCGCACCAACGCCGCCGGCTTTATTCCCCTGTTTGATCTCATCGATAATGCCCGCGACGCCATCTATGTCCATAGCCCCTATCTGACCTTTCCCTTCAGCCATCACCTGCGCGATGCCGTCGCGCGGGGCGTTCAGGTTCTGGTCGTGACCCCGGAACAGAATAACAAAAAGGCCCTGGCCGATTATATCGTCTGGGAGGCGGCCCGCTCCGGCTTCGACCTGCGACTGTATTCCGGCCGGATGACCCATCTGAAGGCGATGCTGATTGACAATTCCCATCTGATCGTTGGTTCGTCCAATTTCGACTACTTCAGCTACCGTTTTGAGCAGGAAACGATGGCCATCGTGACCGATCCGGCCGTCATCGCCGACTTCAGCGCCAGGGTCATCGAGGCCGACGACGCCTTTTGTCGCCCGGCCGATCTGCCGCCGGGAAATCTCCGCGGCCGCCTCAGCACCCTCCGGTTGCGGGCGGCCGGCCATATATCGTCTTGGTTCGAAGACCGGTAAACCGCCGGCCCGAAATTAGTCAGGCCTCTTGCCCGAAAGCAGAAACGGCCGGTGAACCGGCCGCAGGATGAATCGGTGACGCCGCAGGCCGTCGCCCGATCAATCAATTTTGATTATTTTATACTTCAGAACGCCGGCCGGGACTTTGATCTCAACCACGTCGCCGACATCTTTTCCCAGCAGCCCCTGACCGATAGGGGACTTGATCGAGATATGGTTCTCTTCCGGTTTCGATTCTTCCGGGGGAACCAGGGTGTATGTTTCTTCTTCCTGGTCATTGAGGTCGAGCACCGTCACGGCGGCGAACAGATAGGCCTTTCCCTTGGCGACCTCATCCCGTTTGACCACCCGGGCGCGCGAGAGCTTGTATTCCAGGTCGGAGATGGCCCGCTCCAGGTGCGACTGGGCCTCCTTGGCGGCATGATATTCGGCATTTTCGGACAGGTCGCCATGCTCCCGGGCCTTTCTGATTTCGGACACGATGGCCGGGCGCTCGACGAATTTCAGCTTGTGCAGTTCGGCCTTGAGCTTTTCGTATCCTTCCTCGGACATATGAATGGGGCCGGAATCGGTCATGACAAACCCTCAACCTTTTAAACTTCAGTCGAATAATATGGTGATCGGCGGATATTGTCAACCTATTAGGGGCAAGAGGGAACGATCCGCCCGGCGCCTGATTGGACTGCGGCCGGGCCGAACCACTCTATCGCCCGAACTTTCGAGCCAGCATCAGAGCCACGGGTTTGGGAACCAGGTCGGTGACGTCATCGCCGTTTCCGGCGACGTCCTTGACGATGGTCGACGAGAGGTAGACCCACGACAAGGCCGGCATCAGAAAGACCGTTTCGATATTGTGGACCAGACGTCGGTTCATGAGCGCCATTTGGAACTCGTATTCGAAATCCGATACCGCCCGCAGTCCCCTGACGATGGCCGTCGCCCCGACCGACTGGGCATAATCGGCCATAAGGCGGTCGAACAGGACGACCCGAACCCGCCTTTTTCCCCTGAGTACCCGGCGCACCATGGTCAGACGTTCCTCGGCCGTAAAGAGCGTATCTTTGGGAGTACTTCGGGCAACCGCCACGATCAGTTCATCAAAGAGGCCGACCGCCCGGTCAATCAGCGACAGATGACCGTTGGTGATAGGGTCAAACGTCCCCGGATACAGCGCGATCACTTTCGATTTTTTCATCATAGGCGAAAATCGTTATGGCCGAATCTCCGAATCGGCGTGTCATGATGATATTATCTCCCGCCGGACTGGCTGAGCCGGCATGCTCCAGTATAAGAAAACCATGGCTCTCAAACAACCGATATTCGGCCAATTGGCGGTAAAGGAGATCCGCCTCGACGAAATCGTACGGGGGATCGGCAAACACCAGATGAAAACGGCGTTTCTCGCCGGCCAGAATCGCCAGCGCCGTGCGATAATCGGCGGCGATCAGGCGCGATTCCAGGTGGCAGGAAGCCAGGTTGCCCTTGATGACGGCGACCGCCTTGGGATGCTGCTCGACCAGAACCGCCGCCGCGGCGCCGCGTGACAATGCTTCAATCGCCAGGGCGCCGGAGCCGGCGAACAGGTCAAGGACTGTCGTTTCCTCGATGTCGTGCTGAAGGATAGAGAATATCGCCTCGCGCACGCGGCCGGTCGTCGGACGGGTGACTCGACCCGGAACGGTCTTCAGTATCCGTCCCCGCAAATACCCCCCCGCGACCCGGATGCTCATGGCACCGCCAGCCCCAGCGGAATGAGGAATTGCTCCGGTAAATGATGATTCAGGGAAGCCCGCGTTGACTGCAAATACCCCTCGTGAAATTGAGGCCTCGAGATTTCGGTTGCGAAATGCTCGGCCAATCCGGCGCTAATCAAGGGGTCGGCGGCCAATGGTCCGCAGAGGATAATCCGCGACAGCGGAATGGTGATGCCGTCATGGAATAGCTGCCCCAGATGGTAACTCGCCGTCATCTTTACTTCTTTGGCCAGTTGGTTGGCCGCGCTCAGAGAGGGCTTCTCTCCTGGGGCCAAATCCAGATATCCGACCTGGCGCAATTGCCTTCGAAAGAGAATCGCCAGGGTGACGCGGTGCGGCGATAGGTCGAGCAGCAGTTGCAGGTCCCCCGCCTCGACCCGGCAGAAGGTCAGATATCCGACGGCCAGAGCCACCGCGTCGAGTTTGAAGCCTGATGGTTTGCGCAGAAGCTCGGTGTAGGCCGTCATCTGGCGGTCGATCTCCTGGCGATGGTAGGCAATTCCCAGAAAGGTCCGATATCCGTTTCGCTCTTCCACCGGCAGGGTATCAAAATAAAAGCTCTCGGGCGGATCCAGAAGCGCCTGACTCATCTCGAACTGAACCAAGGCCGCCGCCGCCAGCAATCCGCTCCGCTTAAGCCGGATCTGTTTGACGACGGCCGTTCGCGCATCGACGTTGAAGAAAAGCCGGCCGCTTTCCAGCGAATCGCGGCTGAAGCCGTCCTCCGAGGTTACCAGCGAAACCACCGACAGCCTGGCGCCGTCGTTTTCCACCCGCGCGGCCATCAACCGATCGGCGACGCGCGCGACACCGTAGGTCTCCCAGGCGTTTTTCATGGTGTGGTCACTCGGAAATAGCGCCGGACGCGCGCGACCGTGGTCGGGCCAAGACCGGTTACATTGGCCAGCGATTCCACTGCGGCAAACGGGCCATGTTCTTGGCGGTATGCGACTATCCGCTGGGCCAATGATGGCCCGATCCAGGGGATCAGCTCCAGTGATTCGGCCGGGCAGCGGTTCAAGTCCAACACCAACGTCGGCAGATAGCCATCCAGGGCCTCTGCTTGCCAGGGATGGGGGGTCGGCGATGGCCGCAGATAGTAGTCCCGGATCAAGGCATAACTCCCCACGGCGAAGAGGACCACCGAAAGAACGGTGAGGATCTTTGCCTGCGCTTTTGAAAATTCGAAGAATCGGTTCATGTCAACAGCCGCATATGGAGTGATCAATATATATGGGATCGGGGAAAAGGCAAGACTCCGGGTCGAAAATCGGCGATGATCCTCTCAGTCGGTGTTTTGCGTAACTCCCTTGATGGAATATATATCGCAGAGTTGGGAATCGAGCAGGTCCAAAAACGCCTGGGCCGATTCCTGGCGCTGAGAAGATCTCGTAACCGCGCCGCAGTGCAGTAGATACCGGTCCAGAAGGCGATCGCCGTCAAGTTTCTGCATGACGACCAGCTTCCTTTCGCTCGGCACCGACAGCTCCAAGACGATGGCGGCATCGACCTCCCCGGTTTGCAGGAACGACATCAGGCGGGAAGGCGTTTCGGCGACAACCAGCTTGCCCTGGATCTTCTTCCACAGATGTTTCCGTTCCAGCACGATTTTGGCGGCCTGCCCCACGCACCCCGACTCCGGCGCCATGACCGCCACCCGCTGGAATTGCTCTCCGTCGAGGTCGGAGATATCGCCCGCCTGCGGGCCGTCGGCCCGGCCGATCAGAAGCAGCGAGAGTCGGAACGGGCAGGAATATAGGCCGTCGAGCATCACCGAATCGCGCAGGACACGATCCTTAAATCGGCCCTGGTCGGCGGCGATGAAGGCGTCGATATTGCGGTCGCGGCGGGCCTGGTCGACCACCTTATCCGGCGCCAGGTAGGTAATGCGCACGGTGATATTGTTTTCCCGCTTGAACTGGTCGGCTGCCTTGTCCAGGACCGGGCGCAGGTAGTCCGGGGCCGCGACCGTCACCCCGCCGGACCTGACGCGTGACAGCTGCTGGCAGCCGGCGGCACCCAACGTCAAAAGAATCACCGCCATGGCCAGCAGAGGATAATAGCGACGACGAATCATAATTATTCCAGTGTAGGGGAAACCGGCCATGCGATCAATAAAAAAGCTGACCACGACTGGTAGCCGTGGTCAGCCAAGATCTTTCCGTCGCCTTCCGATTCAGGAAATTATGGTTTCGGCGGGCCCGGTTTCGCAGCGAGGGAATCAGGCTTGATCTGCGGGCGCAGGTCCGGAAAACGCGTATAGACTTCCTCCATTCGATCCTTCTGGTTCTGAACCAGAGAATCGAATTTCGCCGGGTTTAAGGCCAATTGATCGCGCTGGGCCGGGGTCAGCGACGATAGCCGTTTAATTTCAGCGGCCGCTTCCCGGATGCGGATTGAATCGGCGGCATAATTGCCCGGTCCGCGTTGATTCTTGTTGATCTCGCTGACCATCTCCTCCGGCGTTATGCTCGGGCCCCCCAATGAAATGTAGCCGACATCCTCGGTGGAAAAGGTCTCCCAGATTACCCCGCGCTTGCCCAGCTTCGGCACTACGCCGAAATAGACCAGCCGCACCGAATCGGGCTGGAGTCGGTTACGTTGAAAGGCCTGCGCCTTGGCCGAGTCGACGCTGAAGAATCTGTAGCTGAAGGTGCTGTCGGTGCGCTGATAATACGGCTCCGACATCTGCCCCACCGCCAACACGGTCGGTCGGCCGTTCTTCCGGCTGACCTCCATCTCCACCTGAAAGCGGTCGTTTTTCAGAAAATACAGAAGGTAGTAATCGTCTTTCCAGACGACTCTCGAATGCACCGGCAGCGCGATAACCGTATCATACTCCGCCTGGAAATGATGCGATTGCCGCATGAGGTCGCCCAGATTTTTCTTGCCGATCTTAATCGCCTCTTTCTGCGAAATCTCGCCGAACGCCGCGGCGCTCAGGGCGAGCAGGGCGACCAGGAGGATACCTTTACTTCTGACCATCTTTACCTGACTCCCGCTCGGTCAGCCGTCCGCTGACTTTTTTCTTGAAGGTTATATCTTTAAGACGGGGATCGGTTTCCGCGCCGATGCTCCTCACCGTATCTCCCGCCCCCCAAATAACGGTCACAAAGCTGTCGGTGATAATCCGGTCTTGGCCGGCATCCCATTCCAGATACTCGGTCTCCAACCGAGCATTTTCTCCGATCACAACCACCGAATCGTTTACCGCCAGAAAGTTGTCTTTTTCCCGGATATACCCGTTTCGGGCTGTCAGGGTGGAAACCCGGGCACCGGTGGAATCGAAGAAATCGGCATGCAGCCGAACGGCAATGGTCGAATCGAGCTTGGTGTACTGCCGGATTTGATCGGCCCGCAGATCGGTGGTTTTGTATCCCTTGGAGTACATATAGATATGGGCGTTGGAGGTCACCTGATCCGGCCCGGCCGATTCCGACGGCCCCGCCTGCGGAATCGTTTGCGGCCTCTCTTCACTCCCGCAGCCGAGGGCGAAAATGGCGGCAGCCAAGAGAATCAACCTGACCAAATGGATTATGGGAGCTTGTGATCTCATCTCTCTCCTACCGGCAGTATCGACTGATATCCCAGTTAAGTTCAGGCGGCCGTCATCCAGACCCGGTGTTCATTCGATTGTACCTTGTGCCGCGTCATAAGATACAGGAAATTTCCGAATTAGCAAGCGGCGAACAGGAACCCCAGGAGTAAGGCAGTGACCGCCGTCCGTCAATACCGTTGGCCGGATTTTGGGAGTTCGGCAGACCCAGAATGCGGAAAGGATGATGGTGCTACTCGAACTTGTAATATTCGGCTCCGGTGGAGTCGGTCGGGATCGTCTCCCTCGGCCCCTCCTTGACCTCCGACCAGTCGCTCTCACGGATCACCCGGCCATTCTGGTAGGAGAATAGCGGCAACTCCAGGTTCGTGCGGACCTGGCCGAAGGTAATCCGGCCCGACACCCCGTCATATCCCTTTACTGATTCCAAAAATTCCCCCAGAGGCCCCGGCCCGACCCGGCCCAGGCGGTAGCCGGAAGCGGCCATGGAAACGGCGTCGTACCCCAGGGCCGCCAGATGGTCGGGCGCGGCTCCAAAACGGGCGGTGTAGAGCGCGGCGAACGCCTCGAACCCCGCCGATTGTCGCATGGCTGCCTTGGCGGAGTAAAAAACGGCGTGCCCCAAAACCCTCGGTCCCAGCTTTATGATTTGATCACTGTCCCACGCGTCGGTTCCGAGATAGATCGCGCTCACCTGGAAATAATCCAACTGCGGAAGCAGCAATGTCAGTTCGTTTTCATTGGCCGGGATAAAGATAGCGTCGAGCGCCACCGGCGCCAAGTACCGATCCAGCGAATCCCCCTCCAGCGTCAAATAGATGGTTGAATCACCGGTGGTTTTCAGCAGCGTGTCCTTGAGGTCCTTGATATAGGGAGTGAAGTCGGTCTCGCCGGGACGAAACTGTTCGATGGCGACGATTTCGGCTCCCAATCGGGTCGCCTCCGTCACAAACGCCTCCGCCATGGTCTGCTCGTCGACGGTCGATGGTGTCATTACCGCCAATTTTTTCAGGCCGCGACGGCTGACGGCGTACTGCGCCATCCCGCGCCCGACGGTGAGCATATTGGGGGACAATTGAAAACAGGCCGGGGACAGATCGGTGAAACCGGCCTGCGTGGCCGCCGGAACCAGCAGCGGAACATGTTGACAGGCCAGGGCCGCGGCCGTGGTGGCCGCAACATCAGACAAAAGCGGTCCAATGATAAGATCGACCCCGCTCTCTGCCAGGCTTAGCGCCGACCGCGCCGCGATGACATTATCGGCCTTGGAATCATAGACCGGCATATCTATCGGCAACTGCTCCTTGGCCGATTGTTCGGCGGCCAGCATGGCTCCATCGAGGATGGCTCGGCCATACTTGGCATATGGTCCCGTCAACGGTACTACCAGCCCGATTGACATTCGCTCTGCAGCCGGAGACCCCGGCGGGCTGGGCCGAGTCATATCCTGAGGGCAATCACCCATGAAGGCCGCCACCTTTTTCTGGTCCCATTGTCCCGATCTGAGGGATGCCATGCGCCCCTTGACCGGGCAAAGCAGGTCGACCGGGAGCTGTTTCAGGATCGAATCGGGGGGGAAGTAGCCGGCCTCGATTGCCGCCAAGAGTGATTGCCGGCCAAGCTGTTTCAGCCGTTCGTCGGTGGTTGTCCCATACGCCTGACCATATGACAAGCAGGCCGAGGCCAATCGACCCTGCCGATAGTCGGTGTTGGCGAGAAGGTAATAGGCGTATGGCGTCAGATATGATCGCGGAAAGGATTGCAGCAACTGCTCCATGGTTATCGCGGCCTTCTGGAAATCACCGGCCAGGTAACAGGCCCGTCCCAGGCTGTACTGGTAGAGGTCGCCGTAAGGGGATTTGGCGAAGCCGTTCATGAGGTTTTGCAGAGTCTCGACGGCCGCGGAATATTCCTTGTTCCGCAGGTGCTGTTGGGCGTCGCCATAAAGCGACACGGCCCGGGAATCCTCATTAGCCAAATTCTGTCCTGCCGCAGGTCCGCTGCAAAACACCAGAGCGGCCAAAATATACGCCATCATCCTGATCATGCTGAATAGATAAACCGTAGCGGGAGAAGGTGCAACGAAAAAATCGATCGGATGCAGGGCCGGAGAGCCAAGGATGTCGGTCGGGGATAATTTTCCGTGGAAATCGGGGGAATTTGTGTATAATAGAGTACGAACCAGCAACCGGTGGAGGAATAGATGAGAATGCTTGCCAAGATCGTACCCGTAATCTGTCTTGTGACACTTCTGGGGCCGTTGTTTGCGGCGCCGGCGGCCGTGCCAAATGCATCTCCGGGAAAGGACAGCACCGCCGCCAAAACCCCTCCCGCCAAAGAGACGCTGGTGGTCGATTGGCCGAAAGAGGGGAAATGGAAGGCCGGGATCGCCACCACCCAAGATAGCATGACCGTCGTGTATTATTTCCCTGAAGGGCAGTCGGCCCAGGATTGGACGGAAATGGGTTCGGTCGAGTTTTACCCTGGACTGCTGAATGACAACCTCATGGCGCGCGCCCGGTTTATTTTCCTGGGGACAAAGCAAGCCTGTCCGGATGCCGAATGGGTGATTCTTAATCGAGGAAACAACGATCAAGGTCAGCGAACCATCGCGTTCCGAATATCCTGTCCCAAATTCCTAACAGAGCAGCCCCCGGAAGTGCAGATCTGGGAAATAATCCAGGGTCAAACCGGCCTGTTTACCCTGCAATATTCTTTCCGGGGAAATGATTTTCCGGTGCCAAAGCGAGAACAGATGTTGACGGTTTTCAAAGCCGCCTATCTAAAAGCGGAGAAGGGGGAATAACCCCCTTCTTCTTCACCGATAGCCGGTGTATCGCGATGTGACTTCAGCGCACCCGCCGGCCGCTCTCGCGGTCAAAAAGATACAGTCGTCGTGAATCAATCCGAAATCGAACCGGTTGCCCGATCTGATGAACGGTCTGTGCCGTACCATCCGTAATGGTAAGTAACGCCTGACCGATGCGCACCTGAAGATGGCTAACCGCTCCCACGTATTCCACCGTCTCAATCTCTCCGGTCAGCGGGCCATCGGGGTCGATGACGATATGTTCCGGTCGGATGCCGACCGTGTATCGACCGTCGGGGATCATCGGTTCATGCCTGAGGGGCAGCATTCTTCCCTGCCCGGATGATATCTCGTCATCAAACAAATTTATGGCGGGGATTCCAATGAACGAGGCCACGAAGCGGTCGTTGGGATTGGTATAGATCTCCGCCGGCGTTCCCTGCTGTCGCAGCCGCCCCCCTTTCAGCACGACCATGCGGTTGGCCATGGTCAGGGCTTCGGTCTGGTCGTGCGTGACATAGATCATGGTGATCCCCAGCCGCCTTTGCAGGGCGACGATTTCCTGGCGCATCTTCACCCGCAAGGCGGCGTCGAGGTTGGATAACGGCTCATCCAGCAGGAAGATTGAAGGTTGCCGAACCAGTCCCCGGCCCAATGCCACCCGCTGTCGCTGTCCGCCCGAAA
>CAZPEV010000036.1:0-10912 GCA_964585635.1 uncultured Ignavibacteriales bacterium | reverse complement strand
GCATATCCTCCAGTTCCAGCAGGCGCGCCGTCTCGCGCACCAACCGGTCGATCTCGCTTTTGGGGAGCTTGGCGACCCGGAGCGGAAAGGAGATGTTCTCAAAGACCGTCATGTGAGGGTAGAGCGCGTAATTTTGAAACACCATGGCCGTCTTGCGCTTTTGCGGCTCCAGCGCGGTGATGTCGCGACCATTGAGCATGATGGCGCCGTGGTCGGGAGTCTCCAGGCCGGCGATCAGACGAAGCAGGGTCGATTTGCCGCAACCGGAGGGTCCCAGCACGACCAGCAGGGTACCGTCGGGCGCCTCCAGGTCCAGGCGGTCAAGCACGACCTGTCCGTCGAACGATTTGGTCAGGTCTGTGATCACCAGTCCGGCCATAATTACTCCTGAGTCACCATACCCTGGTGAATATGGAACAAGGCGGCATGCTGCATAAGCGCCTGCGGCGGCGCCACCGCCGTGGTCAGAAAAATCTGATCGAAACTGCCGAAAAGTCGAGCCAGGTTATCCCGGCGATGATCATCCAGTTCCGCAAAAATTTCATCGAGCAGCAAGATCGGTTTCTCGCGCCGGCGGTCTTCCAGGAATTTCGCCGCCGCCATCATAACCGCCACCGCTCCGCTCCGCAGTTCACCCTGGGAGCCATACCCCCGCGCCGGATAGCCTCCGATGGTGAATTCGATATCATCCCGATGCGGCCCCACCAGCGCCGTCTGAAGGAGCGCCTCCTTGTTACGGTAAGCGCTTAGCTTCGTCTGAAAACTACGGGAAATATCGCCCCCCTCCGGCGTCGAGACGTTGGGGCGGTATTGAAAATCCAGCGTCATCCGGCCCTCCGGCCGATCGCCATCGGATATCTCGCGGTAGAAACCCGGCGCCAGCGTCTTGAGAAAGGTGATGAATCGTTGCCGGGCGGCGATAAGCCGGCTGCCGCAGTCGATCATGAGAGGATCGAAGGGGCATTCGTCGTCAGGGGTGATTTTCAGAAAGGAATTCTTTTGGGCCAGGGCTTTGCTGTAATCGGACAGGTCCGCCAGGTACGACGGCGACGCCTGCGACAGATGGAGGTCGAGGAATTGCCGTCGGACCGAGGGCGATCCGGCAAACAGCGCCACGTCTTCCGGGGCCATCGAAATCAGCGAAAAGATCTGAAACAGGCGGGAGGTCCGGGCGGGGTTGCCGTCAATCGTGATTCTCTTGCGCCCGCCTCGTTGATAAGCGCACGTCAGCCGGACCTCGCGTCCCTCCACGTGTCCCCTTCCCTCGAGATGGAAGACCTCATCCGCCCCCTCGCCGATCATCATCAGGTCCCGTCCTCCCCGCTGGCTGCGGCCAAGACAAAGGGCGAAAATCGCCTCCAGCAGATTGGTTTTGCCGGAGCCGTTATCGCCGAAGAAAATGTTGACGCCGGTTTCCGGCCGGATGAGGGCGGTCTTGATGTTGCGAAAGTTGGTCACCTCCAGCGCGTCGATCCGCATGGGGCAAAAGTACAACAGGCGACGCTGAAAAAAAAGGGGTTTTAGGCTGACTTTCAGATTGTCCCGCCTGCGCCCGGACGAATCGGCCGGGGAGGATAGCGAAAGGGCCGGGTGAGACCGGCCCTTTCGCCTTACCGCCGCGAGGCGGCGATCATTTGTCAATCATACAGTTGAGGATAGGTTGGCCGCGAAAGATATAATTGACAATGGCGACCGCATCTCCCGTGTCGACCTGGCCGTCTTCATTCAAGTCGGCGGTAATCATGTTCTGCGGCGCGGGGCCATGTTTGAATATATAGTTAATGAGGAATATGGCGTCGCCGATGTTGCCGGTGCTGTCGCCGTTGACATCGCCGCAGACATTACCGCATCCCCACCCGTAGGCGCCGACTTGGGCATGACAGGAGTTGTTCCGGGGCAAACAGGAAGAGATGCCGTTGAGCCGAAAATCATCCCCGGCAGGGAAGCAGAACAGTGGATCGATAGACAGGTTGCCGTTGATCCAACGCTGATTCTCGAACGGCCCAGTCCAATCGAGGTCGTAATTGACGGCGATGTCGGTGCAGGTAAAGGTGATCGAGCTGGTGCCGTCGATGACGACGGGGCCGCCGTCAGAGTTGTAGGCGATAATGCATTTGTCTAATCGGGGAGCAGAATGGAATGTCGCGAATACGCCCGTGCCGGCGTCGGCCTGGTTGGACACGATCGTACAGTTGCTTAATGCGGCCGCGCCGCCGCTCAACCAGAGGCCGCCCCCCTCGGCGCCGCCGACGTTATGAGACAGCAGGCAATAGGATAAAGACGGCGAGGCATCGTAACCCCACACCGCGCCCCCTCCCTCCCGAGTCGTATCAATATCAAACACGCAGTTGGTCAGCACCGGATCGGACGAAGAGCAACTAAGTCCGCCCCCCGCCTGGGCCGAATTGCCCCGGAAGGCGCAGTTGGCCAGCCTTGGCAAAGGTGAGGTGGGTGATATCTTGTTGGTCAGATCGATTCCTCCCCCGGTGCCGTTCGGGGCGGAGTTGCCGACAAATTCGCAATTTTCGATTATCGGCATGGCATGCTGTCCCTGAATGGCGCCCCCCCTGCCATAGGGGCCGACGGCGGAATTGGACTCGAAGCGGCAGAAGCTGATAACGGGAGCCGTCATGGACATCCCGATGGCGCCACCTCCGGCATCGGCCGCTGTATTGCCAATGAACACACAGCGACGTATGGTCGGGGCGGCGGGGGGCATGATATTTAGTCCGCCCCCCCAGGCGGCATATCCGCCGCGAATGGTGAAACCGTCGATGACGGTGGTCGAATCCTCGTTTCCATGGAAATTAATGAAACGGTGCATCTCCTGGGCGTTTCCCTGGCAGTCGATAATGGTGGTTTCGGCGCCGTACATGGAGAGAAGCGTGATCTTTTTGCCTACAAAATCGATGTCGCGATTGCCGTCACCGGTGTAGGTCCCCGCATCCACTTGCACCATATCACCGTCCTGGGCGACATCAACGGCGGCCTGTATAGTAGGCCATCCCGAGGGAACAAGAATAACGGCGCTGTCGGAGATGATCGCGACGGTGTCCAGGGCCGTGAAGGTTGCGCCGCCGGTGAAGCTGCCGCTGACCGCATAGACCCGGACGCCGGGGGTCATCAGCGAATCAAGAGAACGGATAAAGCTCCGGGCGCTGACGGATATTTCCAGGACTTCTCCGGAAAATCCGGGATATGAGCCGATCAGCACGGTTGCCATCGCCGGCAGGGAATCGTTGATGCGCAGGCTGGAGGGGTCGATCTCACCGGCGGTATGACCGGTAAAATCACCCAGATAGATGGTAATCTTCTCGGCGTTGGAGATGCGTGCCAGGGCAGCCGAGACCGGGCTGGGGGAGACGGCAGTGCGCCCATCGCGCCCAATGATTCGAATCGGATTATGGCGGAAGAGGGTATTGTCGAAATCGGCCGCCTGCGGGTAATCATAGATGCCGGCGTAGGGATACCGATTGTCCTCTTTCTCAATCAGCAAGCCGTTTCCGGTATAGGTAAACAGCGGCCCGGCGGTGAATCCCCGGTTAAGTCTGTTGTCACACAGCATCGGACCGATCATGAGCCGGGTGAATTCACCATCATAAACGGACCAACAGGTTAGCCGGGTGGAATCGAGGAGAAAGGTCGGGGTAATTCTCCCCCGGAAGAACATATACAATGCCGCCAGGGTATCGGGATAATCCGCGCGGACCGTCTTCGTGGCCAGGTCTTGGGTGATAATCACCGAATCGAGGGCCTGATGAGGTGCGATTCGTAACGGCATCGGGATCGTATCGCCGCAGATGACCCGTTGCAGAAAAATGAGATCCTCAAGGCGTAGGGTCACGCCATCGGCGTTGACGTCCGAGGCGGCAATGCTGGCCTCGGGATACCTGAACACCGAGACCCCTTGGAAGAAGTAGTTATAGAATAACACCCAATCGGCGATTTCATTGGCAATGCCATTGACGTTGATATCGCCGCGATTATCAATCGGATGCGGCGTGACCAGGGTGACCTGGCCGTCATAGTAATTGGCAAAGCGGGTCGCGATTCGGGACGGAATAGAACTGAGGCATTGATCCGGCGCTCCCAATTCGGTCTGAAAGAGGGCGGCCGGATTGGCGATGTTGGCGTAGTGATCAACCGACCATTCCATAACGCTGTCGGATAGCGCCAGGGTGTCATCGCTGGGGGCCAACGTGATGGTATTATCGCCGCAATCCATCCAGTAAAAACGGAGGGGAGTCTCCTCGAATGAATTCGGAGAAGCCGGGGCGCTCATGAAATTGAGGGTAAAGAGGATCGTATCATCCGGGACGGATGTCTCCAGTGGATGATGGGAACCGTTATTGATCTCGGCCTTGGCTGTCACTCGGATCAGGCTTTTATGCGGGTTCGACGAGTCGGCTCGATTATCGATATATTCCCATTGATAGAGACCGGAGCTATCGAAAAGCACGCCGGGGGTAATACCGGTAAAGCGCAGCAACGCCGCATCGTATGTCAGCAGGAAATCGAATCCATACATATTCTCGGAGCCATCGCTCTTGGTGACCGGGACGTCCACGGGGACTCCGAATTGTCGCCATGTGTCGCGGGCGATCTCGACCCTGAAAGGCGATTTGGGATTGGCGGACAGGCCGCGCCAGGCGATACCATCCCAGGCCGCGGCACCAAAAATGACGGGATCTTCCCCAATAATAAACGACCCGCAGGTCGCCAACTGCCCGTTGTATTCGCAGGCGGCCATGACACAACAGCCGAGACCCTGCCCCACGGCGTTCCATGAGACGCCATCCCAGCGGGCCACATGCATGGCCGGCTGGCCGCCGGCGGAACGAAAATCGCCAACCGCGATCAGCTCACCATTATATAGAATCAAGTCGCGTATGGCATCATCGGGGCCGGTTCCCAGACGACTCCAGATGGTCCCATCCCAGGCGGCCAGACTCGAACCGCCGAGATTAAACTCGCCCGCAGCCAGCAACTGACCCCCATAGGGGATCAACGCTCTGATAGACCCATCAAATATGGTCGGGCCCAGGGAAACCCAGTCGCTTCCGGTCCAACGGGCCACCTGACGGCCGTTGGGATTGTAGAAGAATCCTGCCGCCACCAACTCTCCATAATAGGATGTGACCTCCCAAATATAGGAACTCGGCCGATTACCGAGAGCGCTCCAGCCGCTCCCGTCCCAGGCGATGATATTATTGGCGGGATGTGATCCGGCCGATTGGATCCACCCGGCGGCAATGAGTTGTCCGCCGTGGACGCACAAGCTCATGATGTTGCCGCTGTCAATGCCTGATCCCAGAGGACTCCATGAGGCGCCATCCCAGGCGGCGATACTGTTGACAACAACGCCCCCGGCCGAGTGAAACAAGCCGCCCGCGATCAGCCGGCCGTTGTACACCGCCAGGGCTTGAATATTACCATCGGTTCCCGTACCCAAGGGATGCCAGGCGGCGCCATCCCAGCGAGCGATTCCGTTGACCGGGATGTTGTCAGCACGGGAAAAATCTCCGGCCACGATCAGGTCGCCGTCGTACACGATCACAGCCCGGGCGACCCCGCCGCATAGGCCGGCGTGGCAGACGATGGCGGCGTTGGAGCCGGAGTCGGCAGCGGTCTTATCGATAGCCGGAAATGGGGGTGCCGCGCCGACGATGACCGGCAGGAAAGTCAACAGTACCGCCAGCGCTGACAGGAAAGCGCCCCGCCCCGGAGCGTGGCTTTTGGTATGGCATAGCCCAATGCCTTTGAGATGGGTGAACATAATTCCTCCCTTTCGGTTTGCGTGTGTGAAGGACAGGCTACACCATAGCGCAAATACGATAAATTGCTCCCGCTTCAGAAATAACGGCAATGGAAACTATATGTCGAACATCATTAGCAGTTTTGAAGACGTTGTTAATATATTCGGGAGCCGTCCATTTGTCAAGAGATTTCATATAAGGAAGCAGTCGGCTCTATCAATGATGATGGTTATTGTCCGGTATTGGATGGAGCAGCAGCGCCTCATGCCGGGTAATCATCAATCATAAACAGGGCGGCGCGTTGTTCCCTGAAACACATTGTTGTCCAGCAGTGTAAAAAATGGCGAAACATCCAAGATTCCGGGAAGAAAATTCGACGGCGTTAGTACTCACTGATAGCAGGCGCAGCCCGGTCGCAAGTAACATTGCTGTTCGTACCGAGGCGATCGCACGATGACGCTTCGGCCATACCGGGCCTTGACTTGACAAATTCAGATAGGTCGACTATATTGGTCCAAGCGTGGGAGGGTCATTCATTGAACAAGTCAAACATCGCACGTATAGCAATCCTCTGCGGTTGTTTCGTCGCAATGTTGTCGGCGAACATGCAGGCGGATTCAACCTTTACCGTCTCCAGTTATATTCCCCAGCGGTTCGTCGACTTCAGATGGCGGTTGGACGGGCACATCGGCGCTCAGGGCTTTCGCAACGATAATCACTCAAAAGACGATTTCGTTGACGCGACCGTTTCCTCCAGCCTCGATGAACAGAGCCTGAGCTTTACCTCGGGATCCGAATACCGGTATCGAACCATTCCCCGCTATCTGACCTGGACGGTCAAGGGTGGTTTTGGTTTTGACCACACGCGGTATCAATCGACCAATCGGACTTCGGTCTCGCCCCGGTTGACGCAAACGATCGAGGCCGGGAAGTATCTCGCCTCCGATTTTTTCGTGGCCGCCATTTTTGCCACCGGATGGTCATACACTCAAAATTCGGGCACACGTATGATCGGCCTCTATGATGATGGTGCTTCTGCGGCTGGACCGATGGAGGCATCGGCGTCGGCCGTCGGCGATGGCCCTGAAGGGGATGATAAAAACTACAATATCAGCGTCGCTCTCTTGCCTGGCTGGGGGCGCATGTACGAAGGGCAATTCGCCGCCACGGCGCTGTATATGATCGGCGAGTTGAAAAGAGACGGCATCTTGAAGGGGGAACCGACTTATCAAGAAATGTCGGAGTTGACCGAGATCATCTACCAATTTCGCCTCAAGCATGCCGTTGACAGCCGTCTACACAAGATCGAGGCGCTGTCGAGCGTCATGACCTTCTTGGCGGAAAAGGGGCTGACCGACGATCTCGGCCCGCACGGTTACCTGCTGGTTCAGGACGTCTGGGACTATTTCCCCCGCTTTGATCGTCGCTTCGGCTGGCAGGTCAAGGGCGGCCCCGGGTTTGATTACGGGTATAGCAGCCTTCAGGACAATTATGGCTATCCCGAGACCGGTGTCTTCTCTTATCGTCATTGGACCACCGAAAATCGGTCACCCTATTTGCTGCTGCAGGCTGATTACTGCCGTCCCATGGGATTGCGCTGGCAACTTGATCTGGCCACATCGTTGCGCTACTATCTCGATCCGTCCATAATAGAAAAGTATATGGTGATCGACTACCCGTCGGGCCTGGTGACATCTGATCGCCTGGAGCAGAATAGGTGGGCCTACTATACGATCGCGCTGGAAGGCACGGCCCGATACATATTCGATTCCCGCACCAGCGCCCTGTTTCAACCATCCTACAGGCTCACCCATGCCCGCTTCTCCAATGTTGACGAAATGGTACGATCGTGGGAAATAAGGGACCGGCACGAGACGCGAGGCGATAGCTTCGGCGGTCAACTGATTCTGGCCGGATCGCTGGAGTATCGAATATCCGTACCGACGACGTTGCGGGTCGGCGTTCGGTATACCCGGCGCGACGACGACACGCAATGGACGTCGTTTGAGTCGAGGCGCGAAGTGGATAACAGTTCCTACACCCTTTCGGCTGACATCGTCCATTATCTCTATTGATGGATGAGGTTGACCTGCTTTTTGAAGTGTTCAGGATTAGCCCCTGTCATTGGCGTCGCATGGACCGGCCCGTCATGAAAATTCATCTGCCGAAAAAGATAGGGCGGCCGCCAGGCCGCCCTGTTGGTAGGCTATCATTCCTTCACCGAAATTACGCCGCGCCGCCGACCGCCTCCTGAAGCATGATCCGATGGTACAGCTTGCAGTACACCCCTTCCTTCAGGATCAGCTCGATATGCCCGCCCCGCTCGACAATCCGGCCCTCCTCCAGCACGATCACCTCATCTGCCTTCTCCAACGTCGCCGGGCGATGAGTAATAATCACGCAGGTCAGGTCGGGCATCACCTGATGCAGGCTGTCCCATAGCCTGGCCTCGGTGCCGGCGTCCAGGGCCGAGGTGCAGTCATCCAGGATAAGAATCTTCGGCTTGCCGACCAGGGCGCGGGCCAGCGCCAGCCGCTGCTTCTGCCCGCCGGAAATCGACACGCCGCGTACGCCGATCCGGGTCGCCAGACCGTCCGGGAAGGCGGTCAACTCCTCCCGTAGCTGCGCCACGTCGATGGCCCAGTTAAGCGTCTCGTCGGAGATGCCCTCCCGCTGGAAGCGGATATTGTACTCGACCGACTCCGAGAACAAGATCGGATCCTGCGGCACATAGCCGATATGCCGGCGCAGGTCGTGGATGTCGTAATCGCGCAGGTCGAGGCCGTCCAGCAACACCCGTCCCTCGGTCGGATCGACCAGGCGCGGGATCAAGCGGGCCGTCCAGCTTTTGCCGGAACCGATCCGTCCCACCAGCGCCGCTCGTTTGCCCGGCTCGATCGCAAACGACAACTCGGACAGGATATCGCGCTCCATCCCGGCAAACCGGAACGACACCCGGTCGAATTCGATCCGTCCCTGCGGCGCGATCGCAATCGGCCGCTTGCCGTCGACCGGAACGACCATCGGCGGATGATCCTCCAACTCCTTCAGTCGCTTGATCGACACCGCCGCGCGCAACCCGCGCACCAAAAAATTGCCGACGTCGAACATCGGATACATCAGAAACAGCACGTACGAGTTGAACGCCACGAACTCGCCGATCGATAACGAGCCATGGATGACATAATAGCCGCCGGCCAATAGGACAATCACCGTGCCGAACTGCCAGATGTACATCCAGAGCGATTCGATCACGGCCCCGGTCTTGACCGCGGCGATTTCGGCCGCCTGGCGCCGGTCGGCGACGTCGCCGAACCGCTTCGTCTGGTCATCCTCGCGACAATAGGCCTTGACAACCCGGATGCCGGAGAAACAGGCTTCCATGGTGTCGTTGACGGCCGAAATCCGCTTCTGCAGGAAATCATACCGCCGGTTCATCAGGGACGAACTTTTGGTATAGATGAACATCAGAATCGGCAATGTCCCGACGATCCACAGCGTCAGAGGCGCATTGATCGAGACCATCATGATCAGGCTGAAGACGATCAAGACCAGCGCCTCATAGAACCGGAATATCCCACTGCAGGCAAACCAGGACAGTTTCTCGGACACGTCGTCGGTCATCCTGGTCACCAGATCGCCGGTGTTGAAGCGGTTGAAAAAGTCCGGGCCCTTTTCGGTCACGCCGCAAAACGCCTGCTGCCGGAACTCCCATTCAAAGCGGATGTTCAAATAGGCCCGATGCCCGATCATCAGGCAATAGGCGATATATGACGCCACTCCAAAGAGGATGATCATGATCACGTAGTTGCCGATCTTCCCCTGCGCGATCTGGTCGACCCAGGCCGTCAAAAACGGCAGGCTGGTCGGCTTGATCTTGCCCGACTGCAGCAGGTCGAAGATATTCTTCAGGAAAATCGGCTGCACGACCGACAGGGCGCTGACCGCAAAGGTAAAAGTCAGCAGAAAGATCAGCGCCCGCTTGTGACCGCGGTAGTACCGCCAGAGCCATTTTATATACATCACCATGTCTATTTCACTCCCGCGCCGTTGGCGGCCGAAAACTGCAGTTTGCACAGTTTGGTGTAATAGCCGTTCTGGGCCGCCAGTTCGTTATGCGTTCCGCGCTCGACAATCTCCCCTTCCCGGATCACCAGGATGCGGTCGACCGTGAGGATGGTCGACAGGCGGTGGGCGATGATGATCGAGGTCCGTCCTCGCATCAAGGTCGCCATGCCCTCCTGGATCAACCGATCGGTTTCGGGATCGACCGAGCTGGTGGCCTCATCCAGGATCAATATCTCGGGGTCGAACACCAGCGCCCGGGCGAAAGACAACAACTGCCGTTCTCCCCGGCTGAGGTTGGCGCCCCGCTCGGCCAATTCGGTTTCGTACTGCTTTGGCATCCGCTCGATAAAGCGGTCGGCCGAAACCATCCGGCAGGCGTCGGTCACCCGGCTGCCGTCGGAGCCGTCGGCCGATAGCGAGACGTTGGTGGCGACGCTGCCCGGGAACAGAAATATATCCTGCAGCACCAGCCCGAACTTGCGGCGCAAATCCCCTTTGGCGATCTCCCGAATGTCGATGCCGTCGACCAGAATCCGCCCTTTCTGAACGTCGTAAAAGCGCAGAAGCAGGCTGATCACGGTCGACTTGCCGCCGCCGGTCACGCCGGCCAGCGCATAGCGCGACCCTTTCGGGACGGTGAAGGAAACGTCTTTCAGGACATAGTTGCCGTCGTTCGTATATGAAAACCAGACGTTTTCAAAGGTAATGCCCGACGCCAGCCGGGGCCAGATCGCCGGCCGGACCGGATCGGGGATCTTATCTTCCGTCTCCAACAGCGCAAAGATCCGCTTGGCCCCGGCCATGGCCTTTTGCGCCCCGGCATCAGCCTTGGGAGCGGCGATCTCCGCTTGGCCCCGGCGATGGCCTTTTGCACCACTGCGATCTCTTCCGCCGCCAGATGCACCGGCTCGAAAAACATCCGGATGTAGGCGATAAACATCACCAGCGTCCCGATGGTTATATGACCCAGGCCGGCCCAGTGGGCGCCGACGTTGAGCACCAGGGCGATAATCACGGTCTCGACGAAGAACATAAAGTTGAACATGAAGACCACGAACAACTCCGCCTTCAGTTGCGGGCGGAACTTG
>CAZPEV010000035.1:0-22690 GCA_964585635.1 uncultured Ignavibacteriales bacterium | reverse complement strand
ATCCGCTCCCGATTGCATATTCGGTCGGGCGAGGTCGAAGAGCTTTTGGCGCAGTCTGTGATGATTGCCCGCTGCTCGGAAAACGTCTTTACGCTGCTCGATGACGCCGACCTGAAGTACCCGGTCATCAAGGATGAAAACGGCAACGAGGTTCTGCTGACCAAACAGCGCTTTTCCAAGTTTATGGAATCATCCGATCCCCGGGTGCGGCGCGACGCCCACGCGGCGTTTACCTCCGCCTACAAAGATCATATCAACACGCTGTCCGCCTCCCTTTCGGCCTCGGTCAACAAAGATGTTTTCTATGCCCGCGCGCGCAAATATGAGAGCTGCCTTCATCATGCCCTGGACGCCAACAATATCCCGGTGTCGGTCTATCGTGCCCTGATCGACAGTGCCGAGGCCGATCTGGGGGGACTGCACCGCTGGATGGCCCTGCGGAAGCGGCTTTTGGGATTGAAGGAGATGTATCCCTATGATGCCTTCTGTCCCCTCTTCCCCGAGCAGTCGCAGGACGTTCCCTATGCTGACGCCGTGGGCGAGGTGATGGAGGCCGTCAAGCCGCTGGGGGATCGGTACCACACGGCGCTGAAGGACGGTTTTGCGAACCGCTGGGTTGACGTCTTTGAGACCGAGGGAAAGGCCAGCGGCGCATATAGCTGGCGCAATTATACCTCGCATCCCTTCGTGCTGATGAACTACAACAACACCCTCAACAACCTGTTCACGCTGGTCCACGAAATGGGGCACGCCATGCACAGCCATCTGTCGAATGCGGCGCAGCCGTTCCAGAAGGCCCAGTACGCGATCTTCGTGGCCGAAGTGGCGTCGACGCTCAATGAGGAATTGCTGCTGCGGCGTCTGCTGAGCCGGGCGACCGATACGAAACAGAAGCTGTTCCTGCTGAACCGCCAGATCGACAACACCCTTGGCATTTTCTTCCATCAGGTGCTGTACGCCCATTTTGAGTTGATGATCCATGACATCGTGGAGAGGGGTGAGGCATTGTCCCCCGACCGGATGAATGAAATGTGGGATCAGTTGACGCGGACCTACTACGGTCCGGCGGTGACGATCGACGACGACATCAAGTACAAATGGTCGCGCATACCTCATTTCTATACCAGCTATTATGTCTATCAGTACGCGACCTCGTTTGCGGCGTCACAGGCGATCATGGATAAATTTCTGGCCGGCGAAAAGGGGATGGTCGATAAGTATTTGACGCTGCTTTCCTCGGGGGGCAACGATTACCCGATCAACCAGTTGAAAAAATGCGGCGTCGATATGACCACCCCGGCGCCGGTCGAGGCGACGCTGAAGCTGTTTACCGCTTTGGTCGCCGAGGTGGAGCGGCTGACCGACGGCGGTCAGGCCAAACGTCCCGGGATGACCTTGTCGATCGAGTGATGGCGCGGCAATTCGGCTGGACCCCGGCCGCGGACCAGTATGATTTCAAACGATAGGTAGCCGGCAGTGGCAAAAGACAGGCGAGCGGGGGCGAAAAAGCAGGACCGCGACCTTCGCGCGGCCGGCTATTTCCTGCTGGCGTTTGGCGCCGTCGCCCACGTGATGCTGATCTATCATTTCAACTTCACCCAGGATGATGCCTTCATTTCCTTTCGCTACGCCGCCAACTATCTGAACGATCACGGCTTGGTGTACAACGTCGGCGAACGGGTCGAGGGATACACCAATTTTCTCTGGACGATTTTGATGATCCTGGGCCGGCTGGCCGGGATCGACTTTGTGATCTTTTCCAGAGTGTTCGGAACGGTGTGCGGCCTGGGCACGATTGCGCTGACCTTCCGCTTAGGTCAACGCATATTCGAGGAGATGCCCCCGGCCACGCGGAATTTCCTGGCCGGACTGGCCGCACTGATACTAGGTGTGACGCTGTCATTCGCCTATTGGGGCGTGGCCGGATTGGAGACGGCGGCGTTCACATTGATGGTAACCGCCTCGCTGTATGCCTATCTGCGCCGGTCGCAGTTGATCATCCCCGCGCTGGTCATGGCCACCCTGCTCCGTCCGGAGGGCGGCCTGGTGTTCCTGTTCATCGTGACGGCGGACACGATCTTCCATCGTTCGGCAACACGGTATCTGGTGACGGCGGCGCTGGGATATGTCGCTTTTCTTCTCCCCTTTGTCGTCTTCCGCTATGCGTACTACCATTCGCTGCTGCCGAATCCGTTCTACGCCAAGACCAGCTTCGGGGTTCATCAGATCGTCAATGGACTGCAATACACCGGCCAGTTCTTCTGGCATTACCTGGCGGCCGGTCTGTTGATCCTGCCGGCAGTCGTCATGCTGCGGCGGGCGTCGCCGATGATGCGGGTGATCGCGGCGTTTCTGCTTACCTATACGATCTATATCATTCTGATCGGGGGGGACGTGCTCAAAGTGCACCGGTTTTTCGTCCCGCTGTTGCCGCTTCTGGCCCCGGTCGTAGTCTATGGCCTATGGATGATGACGAAGAAACGAATCCTGTTTGCCCTGAGCCTGGTGGCGCTTGTGGCGTGGCAGTCGGTCATACCGTATCCGCATGTCATGGCCTTCCTCAACCAGGAGAAGGGATTTGCCTCCAAGATGAATCGCTTCATGGCCAGCCTGCTGTCGGCCGACCGTTCTGATTTCTCGCTGGCCGTCAGCACCATCGGGTTGGTCGGATACCGCCTGCTGGATCACACCGTCATCGACCTGCTGGGGCTGACCGATTCCACCATCGCCCGCCATCCGGAGCCGGCGGTGGCCGGCATGGAGACCACCTGGAGGGAGAACAAGCATAACAGCGCCTATGTGCTGTCGCGCGCGCCGGATTATATTCTTTTCTCGACCGGCATCAAACCGTCGGCGCCGGCGGAACGAGCGCTGTTTCTTTACAGTCGGTTTCTCCGGGCCTACCGCACCGTTCCGTTCTACCAGAGCGGGCGGGTGCATCAGATCTATAAGCGCTACCTGCCGATCACGCCGCCGGTCGAACGCGACGTCAGTCCCGAGATGGTGCGGCTGTACTACGACGGTATCGACCAATGGGCCAAGAAGGATTTCCGAACGGCCCTGGCTTCCCTCGAAAAGGCCAAGACCTATTCGCCGACCCCGGTTTACCCCTACCTGAACTATATCATCGCCCTGTGCGATCAAGCCTTGCAGGATGCCCCCGGGTTCTACCGGGCCATCAGCCAGATCGTCGCCCAGGATACCCTGGTCATTGAGGCGCTGGAGGGGATGTATTATATCGAGAAAGGAATCGGCCGGCCCGACGTCGCCAGGCAGTACCGGGAGCGAATTGCCCGGTTGGCGCCCTGGTATAGTGTGGCGGATGGCGATGATTCTCCGGGAAAATAACTATCTTCCCGGCGCTTTCCCCGGCATAATCCCCTTGTACGCCGGGCCGACATCGCGTACCTTGGATGACAATTGATTCAGATCGGCGCCTGCATCGGCGCAGAACAGGCCTGACAACGAAAGCGGAGTGACCATGGGCGACAAGTATATCTTCACCATGCTGCGACTGAATAAATTCTACGGCCAGAAGCAGGTGCTCAAGAATATCAACCTCTGTTTTTACCCGGGCGCCAAGATCGGGATCGTCGGGGAAAACGGCGCCGGCAAGACGACCGTGCTTAGAATCATGGCCGGGCTGGATGATGCCTTTCAGGGGGACGCTTTCATCACCCCCGGATATCGCCCCCGGTTGGTGATGCAGGAACCGATACTCGACAGTTCAATTACCGTGCGGCAGACGCTGGAATCGGCGCTGGCGGAAACCTCCGCCCTGCTGAACGAATTCAACACCCTGACCGCCGGCATGGCCGAGCCGATGTCGGACGACGACATGGAAAAAGCGTTGGCCCGAATGGGGGAATTGCAGGACAAGCTCGACGCCGCCGACGCCTGGAATTTGGATCATCGTCTGCGGCTGGCGAGTGACGCCCTCTGCCTGCCGGATGATGAACGTCTGGTCGGAACCCTCAGCGGCGGCGAGAAGCGGCGTGTCTCTCTCTGTTGCGCTTTGCTGGAACGGCCCGACCTGCTCCTGTTGGACGAGCCGACCAACCATCTCGACGCCGAGACAGTCCAGTGGCTGGAGGTGCAGTTGCGCGATTATCCGGGGACGGTGATTATCGTCACCCACGACCGGTACTTCCTCGACAACATCACCAAGTGGATTCTGGAACTGGAGGGGGGGCTGGGTATTCCGTACGAGGGGAACTATACCGCCTGGCTGGAGCAGAAGCTGGACAAACTGGCGGCCGACGAGAAGAAAGACTCGCCGCGCGGGCGGATGCTGGCGCATGAACTGGCCTGGATTCGGATGAGCAACAAGGACCGCCACGAGATGGCTCACGCCCGCATTGCGGAATACGAACTGCTGGTGGCACGCGAGGCCGCGGCGGCCAAAGACGACAACGCCCTCATTCAAATCGCGCCCGGCCCCGACCTGGGGGACCAGGTGATCGAGTTCGACGGCGCCGCCAAGGCGTTCGGCGACAACTTGCTGTTTTCCGATTTGACGTTTTCTGTTCCCCGCTCGGCGGTGGTCGGACTGATTGGCCCCAACGGCACCGGCAAGACGACCCTGTTTCGAATGATCGCCGGCATGGAGAAAGCCGACGCCGGAAGGGTCACCGTTGGTTCCACGGTCAAGCTGGTCTATGTCGATCAGGGGCGCGAGGCGCTGACCAGCGGCAAAAGCCTCCTTGACGATGTCGGCGACGGCCTGGCCGAGATCGGCATCGGCAAGCGCTCGATACCGATTCGGCAGTATCTGGCGCGGTTCGGATTCAAAGGCCCGGATCAGCAGAAGACGGTGGATCAATTGTCCGGCGGCGAACGAAACCGCTGCCATCTGGCCAAGGTTCTCAAGGCGGGCGGCAACGTGGTGCTTTTGGACGAGCCGACCAACGACCTTGATGTCAATACCCTGCGGATGCTGGAAGAGGCGATCTTGAATTTTCCGGGATGCGTGATGGTGATCAGCCACGACCGCTTTTTCCTCGACCGGGTTTGCACGCACCTGCTGGTCTTTGAGGGTGAGGGGAAGGTACGCTGGTTCGACGGCAACTTCCGCGAGTATCAGGAGTGGCGCAGCAAGGAGATGGGTGACAAGTTATTCGAGAACCGCCGCACCCGTTACCGCAAGCTGGTGACAAGTTAAGAGAGAGTAGTCGGGAGCACCCGCCGCGGCGGGCTCCCGACCTACTAATTGCTGTCATTTCACGCGGCGCACGAGGACCCGCCACGGCGGGCCGCGCACAGATCATATAAGGCGATATGAAATCACGTCTGCATTGGCAATCAAACACCCCTTCCGGGAGAATCAGACAATGAAAGCAATCCTCAAGATCTCCATTTTCGCGACGCTTATCCTTGGGGCCGCCTGTGCGGTCGCCCAAACCGCCGCGTCGTTTCCCGATACACCCGCCGGCAAACGGGCCGCGGCGTATGTCACCGCTTTCAACAGCGGCGATGACGCCGTTATGCGGCGCTTCTTCGAGGCCAACATTGCACCAGAGGGGCTTGCACGCCGCCCGGTTGAGGATCGCCTGCAAATATATCACCAGATGCGGGCCGAGATGCAGACGATCACTCTCCAAAGGATCGTGGCCGCCTCGGATTCCAATATCATCGCCCTGGCGACGACCAAAAGCGGTAACTGGTTCAGCTTCACCTTCATGTTTGACTCATCCCCGGAGAGGTTTCTGCTCGGCATCCGGGTTGAGCCGTCCGATCCGTCCGAGACGACCCAGGATATGACTCCCCTGACCCAGCCGGAGCTGCTGACTTTGGTCGCGCAGTACCTCGATTCCCTGGTCAAGGCCGACGAGTTTTCCGGGACTGTCCTGATCGCCAAAGATGGTGCGCCCATATTTACAAAAGCGTATGGATTAGCCAGCAAGGCTTACAATGTCCCCAACCAGTTCGACACCAAGTACAACCTTGGATCGATCAATAAGATATTCACCATGGTTGCCATCTGTCAGTTGGCCGAAAGGGGAAAGCTGTCATTCGATGACCGGCTCGGCAAATGGTTTGCAGATTACCCCAATGCCGACGCACGCGAGAAGGTGACGATCAAACATCTGCTGACCATGAGCTCCGGTATCGGCGATTTCTTCGGCGAGCGGTTCGAGGCGACACCGAAAGACCGGGTACGGACAATCGATGATTACCTGAAGCTGTTTGCCGACCAACCGCTGCAGTTCGAACCGGGATCGCAGCAGCAGTACTCCAACGGTGGATTCGTCGTGCTGGGCGCGATAATTGAGCGCGTCTCCGGCATGACCTATTATGACTATGTCCGCGCCAACATCTTCGAACCGGCGGGGATGACCAACACCGATTCATATGAGGCTGATGTCCCCACTCCGAACGTGGCCGAGGGATACACCCGAGAACGCACCGGCGCCGGGGTTTCCGATGGCGCCCGTGTGTCCAACATCTACACCCGCCCGGCCAGGGGCAGCTCGGCCGGCGGCGGGTACTCCACGGCCGAGGACCTTCTCCGGTTCAGCCTGGCCTTGCGCGACTGCAAACTGCTGTCGCATCGCGGAACAGCGCGGGTGCTGGATCGGAATTTTTCCACATCCCCCGCCAGCGATGAAGCGGTGTTCGACGAGGGGGGCAAGATGACTCAGGGGGGGCTTGGAATCGCCGGTGGCGCCCCGGGGATCAACGCCGTGCTTGACTGTGATTATGCGACCGGCTTCGCTTCCATCGTGATGGGCAACTACGATTCCCCCAATGCCGAGCGGGTGGCGAAGCGGATACGGGGACTTTTGGCGCGGTTGAAACCGTAGCTAAAAGGGCCGACGCGTCGGTCGGCCCCTACCAATTGTCACCCTGAGCGAAGCGAAGGGTCTCTGGGTGTCGATGCTGCCAGAGCTTCACTCCGCTACGCTCCGTTCAGAATGACAGAATGAAGCTTCAACTGCGAATAATGCGAGTAAACCCGGCAATGAATAGTGACGTCAACAACCACCCGATCATAATCTGCGCCCACATGTACCATTGTAGGCTACACTCCAATACCCGCCACGACCAACGCACCAGGACAGGAAGGTATGGTCCACGGTCGAAGGTATCACGATGCGGAAGCCAATGCGATTCCTGATGCAGATCGATGATCGGCAAGAACACGTCCAGCGAATACACAAACGAATGGAATGTGGGGTAGCCAGCCGGCAGGCTGTTGGGCGGGTCGGCGTATTGGACGTAAGCGAACGTAGTCGACGGACTGATTAAGCCAAATTGATTACCACACCAAAATAATCCCCAACCGAGAAGAACGACTATCGCGGCATGTATGAGCGCATACCACGGGCGATACCCGTAACGGATGGTCACCATCTTGACGTAATGCCATGCCTTCCGAAAGATGTTGTGCATTTGCCGCAGCCGCGCCGGGTCTTCATTCTTGGCGATCAGTATTTTCTTGGCATCTTCTTCAAGCCCTTCTTTTTTGAAGACCGCCGCCAGTTGCTCATATGGCTGCGGAAGAAACTGATCGGCCGGTTGCAGCCGCAACCACTTTATTCGTGATGCGGCGTCACGCGGGGCGTGATCGTCAAGCCTTTCATATACAAATCCGTCAAGAAAAAGGTCGCCGCAGTCGGGCCAACTTGCGGCATCATCCCAAAAAGTTCCGACCTTGGCTGCGCGCAGATCGAGTGTCATTTTGGTATCAGGATTCACGCTCGTGCAGGCTAATCCCATTCCGACATTCGCAAACCCAAGACAAACTCTGCCGTCAGCCTTGAAGCCGTCGCGAAGTATTAGATTGCCAGCTACTTTGATTCCATCGGCAAAGAGGGCATTGCCATTGGCGTTGCTGAATTGGCCGTTGATACAGCTAAGGTCACCGCCAATATCTGCGCCTAACAGCCGGACATCTCCTTCCGCCTTGAAGCCGTTGCGAAGAAACAGATCGCCCGCCACTTTGATTCCGTCAGCGCTTATTGGTCCGCTCTGGCTGCCGCCAAGATGTAACCCCCTGACGCTAGCAGTTTGAAGGATCATGCCTTGCGGTAAGGCGCATCTCCAAAATGTTAACCAGAAACTGATATCGATATTGGCGAGGTCGAGTCTCCCTTCTATCTTTGCCCCCCTCACCAGGATTCCCTTATTCGTAACCAGATCCCTGGCCTGCCTGTCGGTACAAAGCCAGGCAATTCGGTCGGCGGCAAGAGTTCGGTCTTCGCCCCACTTGTCGGCGTTGGCAGGCTTGTCTTTCTCTTCGTCTCCGGTCGTGTAAACCGCTGGCTCTCCGGTCGCCACTGAACGGAATAGCTTCTCGTCGGCGGGAGAAAGCTTGCCGAATCTCTGACGGGCCAATTCAAGTAGTTTATTGGTAGTGTCAGAATTAATCATGTCCCTCTTACCCCTTCCTCTTGCGCAAAGATATGGATAGAATAATCAAATATGAATTTGTCCAAAATGCAAATGGTATTTGGGGGTGGTTAGGACAAACAGGAATTGCACGCGGCGCACGGTGATCTTGCCTGGACTCCCGCGGTCGCGGGAGTGACATACGTCAAAAAAGCCGCGATTGCCGCGTCGCCCCGCCAGGGGCGGGACTCCTCGCAATGACGTTGCAGCATGGACGGAGCACGAGGGCCCACCACGGCGGGCCGCGCACAAGAAAGAGCCGACACACAGGTCGGCCCCTACCATCCGTAAACCATCTTCTCCAGCAGCAGAGGCACCTCCGCCAGCTTGTGGCGGGACTGCTCCATACTGTCGCGGTCGCGGATAGTCACCGTCTCATCCTGCAACGTCTGACCATCTATCGTAATGCAGAACGGCGTGCCGATCTCATCCATCCGACGATATCGCCGCCCGACCGCGCCACCCTCGTCATAGAAGACTTTGTATTTCTTGCGCAGTTCGTCGTGCAGCTTGTGCGCCACCTCCGGCATGCCGTCTTTCTTGACCAATGGAAACACGGCCGCTTTGAACGGCGCGATCCTTGGTGACAAACGCAGGATGGCCCGCTGCTCCCCTTTGACTTCTTCTTCGGCGTAGGCATCGACCAGGCAGGTCAGCAATGTCCGGTCGCACCCGGCGGACGTCTCGATGATGAAGGGGATAAACTTTTCCTTTTTCTCTTCATCCCAATAGCGCAGGTCTTTGCCGGTCGCATTCATGTGGCGCGTCAGGTCGAAATCGGTGCGGTTATGAATCCCCTCCAGCTCTTTCCACCCGAACGAAAACTCATACTCGATATCAAACGCCTTTTTGGCGTAATGCGCCAGTTCCCCCTGGCCATGCTCGTGCCAGCGCAGTTTTTCGGGGCGGATGCCCAGGTCGAGATAGAACTGCCAGCGCTGCCCGCGCCAGTAGTCGAACCATTTATCGTCCTCGGAGGGATGGATAAAAAACTGCATCTCCATCTGCTCGAACTCGCGGGTGCGGAAGATGAAATTCCCCGGCGTGATCTCGTTGCGAAACGCCTTGCCGATCTGGGCGATCCCGAACGGCACCTTCTGCCGTGATGGCCCCTGGACGTTTAGGAAATTGACATAGATTCCCTGCGCCGTCTCGGGACGAAGATAGACAGCGCTGGCGACATCTTCGACCGGTCCCATGAAGGTTTTGAACATCAGGTTGAACTGGCGCGGCTCGGTCAGCTCGCCGCCGCAGGTGGGGCAGGTGGTGGCATTAGTGATCTCATCGGCCCGAAAGCGGGACTTGCACTTTTTGCAGTCGACCAGCGGGTCGGAAAACTCGGCCACGTGCCCGGAGGTCACCCAGACCTGGGGATGCATCAGGATGGCGGCGTCCAGCCCCTCGATATCATCCCGCTTGTGCACCATCTCGCGCCACCAGGCCTCTTTGATGTTCCGCTTCAGCTCGGCGCCCAAGGGGCCGTAATCCCAGCAGGCGTTGATGCCGCCGTAGATTTCGGATGAGGGGAAGATGAAACCGCGCCGCTTGCAGAGCGACACCAGCTTGTCCATCAGTTCGTCTTTGACCGCGTTCGTCTTAGCCACTTATCCTCCAAACGTTGTCACCGCGCGCGTCAACTTATCCAAAAAGTCAAACGACTTCAGGTGCCGGATCGTTCCGGCGTGGTATTTCAACAGCGCCGTCACCAACTCCACCAGCGTGATCAGGTCGTGCCAGGGGAGCTTGATATGCGAGGCTTCCTCCAGCGATGATTCCATGATCGTTAGAAAGCGGTCGCGCAACTCGACCGGCAGCCCGATCATCCGGTTCTGCCCCGGCCGCTGGTTACGGCAATCAGCGCAGACCAGGCCGCCCTGCTCGACGCTGAAAAGGAATGAACCCGATTCGGCGGCACGGTCGGTCGCCGGCGGTGTCAAATCACGGCCGCAGGCGGCGCAACCGGCCAAATTGGGCCGAAACCCCATCAGCGAGGCAAGGCGCAATATATAGCCGGCGCACAGCCCCGGCAATCGGTTTTTCTCGACGTTGTCGATGAGACGCAAAAACGACAGCGTGATCTGGTAGCAGGCCGGCTGGGGATCATGAAGCGTCAGCAGGTTGTTGAGCAGCTCGATCGCCGCCGCCGCAAAGGCCAGCCGTCCCAATTGGCCGTCCTTTTCGAACAGGAACACCTCGACCGGCTCGACGTCCGACAGGTAGCCGCTCTCGCTTCCCTCGCGCAGGTAGCAGGAAAACTCCAGCCGGGCGAACCGTAGGGGCCGGCCCCGTTTGCCGTTCAGCCGGCGGGAACCTTTGACATTCAGCACCAGCTTGCCGTAGTCCGGCGTGAAGACGGTAATGGTTTGCGATGATTCCGACCAGTCGGCCGAGGAAAGGATGATCCCTTCTGTCTTATGGATGGCCATTGAATCGGGGGGGAATGGTGACGCGGTAGATTTTTTCGGTCGGTCGCGAGAAGCCGTAGCGGGTGCGCGCCAGCCATTCGAAGTAATGCGGATCGGTGCGCAAGCGGCGCAGGCGGTACGAATAATCGACCGCCCCGGCGACGATGTCGCGATATTCGCCGTCGAGTGTCGCCCGCTGGCGGTGGAGGCGATAGATGCGGAACAACCCGAAATCCCCGGCGCAAAACAGGTAGACCAGATAGATGATCATCAGGCCGACCACCGTACGGACGGTCTTGCGCTTGAAACCGCGCTCATGCTCCGCCAGCCGGCCAACCAGCCGGCGGGTCGCCATCTTTTGAGACTCGGGTTGCGGCACCGGCGCCGGCCACCTATTTGATATTGTAAAAGACGCCGCGGCCGAGGTACTCGGCGCGGTCATCCAAGAGCTCTTCGATCCGAAGCAACTGATTATACTTGGCGATCCGGTCGGTCCGGCAGATCGACCCGGTCTTGATCTGGCCGGTCCCGGCGGCGACGACGACATCGGCGATCGTGGCGTCCTCGGTCTCGCCCGAACGATGCGACACCACGGCGGTAAACGACGCCTTCTTGGCCATCTCAATCGTTTCCAAAGTCTCGGTCAGGGTGCCGATCTGGTTCAGCTTGATCAGAACCGAATTGGCCGCCTTTTCGGCGATACCCCGTGCCAGCCGTTTGGAATTAGTCACGAATAAATCATCGCCGACAATCTGAATCTTCTTTCCCAGCCGCTGGGTCATCAACTTCCAACCGTCCCAATCATCTTCGGCCAGGCCATCCTCAATCGAAATGATCGGGAATTTGGCCACCAGGTCCGCGTAGAAATCGATCATTTCGGCCGAGGTCAACTCGCGCTTTTCCGACTTGAGGATATATTTCTTCTTATCGCCGTCATAGAATTCACTCGAGGCGGGGTCAAGGGCGAAGAGGATATCGTCGCCCAGCTTGTAGCCGGACTTTTCCACCGCCTGGGCCATGACCTCCAGCGCTTCGGCGTTCGATTTCAGGTCGGGCGCAAACCCGCCCTCGTCTCCGACGCTGGTGTTGTAGCCCTTGGCCTTCAGAACCTTTTTGAGGCTGCCGAACACCTCGGCCCCCATGCGGAGCGCTTCCGAAAAGGTCGGGGCGCCGACCGGCATGATCATGAACTCCTGCAGGTCGACGTTGTTGTCGGCGTGCTTGCCGCCGTTGAGGATATTCATCATCGGCACCGGCAGCAGCTTGACATTGGTGCCGCCGATGTACTCGTAGAGAAACCGTCCGCAGGCATCGGCGCAGGCTTTGGCGGTCGCCAGCGAAACGCCCAGGACGGCGTTGGCCCCCAGCTTTGCTTTCGTCTCCGTCCCGTCGAGGTCAATCAGAAAATGATCCAGGCTAATCTGATTGAAGGGATCGAGTTCCTCCTCCAGAATGGCGGGAGCGATAATTTCATTGACATTGTTGACCGCCCTGGTGACCCCCTTGCCGAAGTACCGCTTCTCATCGCCGTCGCGCAGTTCCACCGCCTCGTGCGCGCCGGTCGATGCCCCCGAGGGCACCGCGGCGCGTCCCATGCTGCCGTCGTCGAGCAACACGTCGACCTCCACGGTCGGGGTGCCTCGCGAATCCAGAATTTCGCGGGCCGATATATGCAAAAAGTCGGTCATAATCTCTCCTCTGTTTCCGTCTGCCGCCTCAGCCAAAAAAGCTACCGCGCGATGCGGTTCGAGGCAACATAAAACAGCCCAGGCAAAATTCAAAAATTGACACGCTCCGATCAAACTGATATACTGGCGGCGATGAGAAGTTCATGGATGACGGCAGCCCTGTTGCCGGCGGTGATGACGCTCTTCTCCGCGGTCGTCGGCCAGGATCTGGCCGGGAAAATTCGGGCCGCCGAGACGGATCTCAACGTGCTCTGCCTCGCGGCCGATGCCGCCGATATCGAATGGACCGCGCTGCTGTACCTCAATCAGCAGTATGGTGCGGACGTTTCGATCGCCCGTATCGTACCCTCACCCCTTCCTGGATGCCTGGTCGTCTCGACGCCGGACGATCAGTTTCATCTGGCCAAAATCGGTCGCGGGGAGGGGGTGGCCGATTCTATTCTGGCCGATTCCGCCGCCGCCCGCCTGCTGCCGGGTGGACCGCCTGACATCGTGATTATCGGCCCCGCAGCCGGCGCCGATTCGGCGTTCCTGGTGGAATTGGCGACCCGTCTTGGCCGGCTGGCATCGCCCGATTCCGCCCTGGGACTTCCTGCACCGGCGATTTTTCTCCGCACCGGCGACACCACCCAGGGCGATGTCATTCTGGCGGATAATGAGCTTTATCATAAATATCAGGCTAAGTTGGAAAGCCTGAACCGGGCCTTCCCGGATGGCGGCCCGGCCGACTACCGGCCTCAGCAGTTCCGCCGCTATCGTCTCGTCAATTCGACCGCCAATCGGCCGGCCGGCAGCCGCGACTTTATCGATAACCGGCCGGATTTTCCCCTGATTCAGATGATCGCTCAATATTTGGCCGATACCTCCCTGAAGGCGGAGGCGATAAAGCGGCTGGACAGTTTCCGCGCCGCCCTCCACCAGGCGATGATCGAGTCGAATCGCTCAAAGCAAGTTCAGTATCTGGCGGTTGCCTATCGTGACATATCCCGAGCGGCCGACCTGATCGCCGCTTCAACCGATTTCGCAGGCAAGGGCCGGATTACCGATCGCATCCGGATATTCAGGCAAAAGGCCTACTTGGCCTTTGCCGAATCGCTGGGACTGACCTGGAACAGCCGGTTCGAGACCCGGCGGACGCCGTCCGGACGGGTGACCAAGTTGAATCTAGATCTCGAAATGGCCGGTCCGGCCCCGCTCCGAATGACCTACCTCAAATTTCATCCGACGGGCAGGGCGGCGATTACCATTGATTCGGTCTTTGCCACCATTCAGCCGCACCAGCGCTTCGTTCGAGAAAATCTGATCGATTTGAGCACGATCGACCTCGTCGGCGAACCGGGCGATTCGCTTCAGTTTTCGGTAGAGGGGATCGTGGGGGAGGTGCCGGTGGAACTGCCTCTGCCGTATCGGGAATATGCCGAAGCCGAGGTTGGCCTGCAATTTCTTCCGGGGTATACCTTTTTGCGGCCCTTCATGCAAAGCGATCTGACGTCACTGGCGCAGTCGTTTGACTGGCAGTTGATGATCAGCAAGCCGTACCAAAGCGAACTAAAGGGGCGGCTGAATATCCAGGTTCCCGATGGAATCGTCCTCGGCAGCTACAACCCCATAATTGTCATGCCGGAGGGAACAACCCGCATATATGTCAACGTTTACCTAGCGGCCGGGCGGTCGATAGGCTTCGATTCGCGCCGGGTGGCGGCATCCCTGGAGGTCGGCGGTCAAACGGTGGCGCAGGCCTCGGCCGACGTCAGGGTGGTGCGATGCGAAATCCCCCAGAAACGGGCGATTGCCTTTATCCCCGATCCGCAAGGGCATCTCGAAGACTTCCTGAGGATGACAAAAGCGACCATCCAACCGCTGACTCCCCATGGTCTATTGCGGGCCACGCTGGAAGCGTACAACCTGATCGTGATCGGAACCGATGCCGAATCGTATTGGGCCGACCTCCGCAATAACAGCATCCGCCTGGCCGATTTTCTTGCCAATGGGGGGGATCTGTTGGTGTTGGGCCAGTCGTTTGGGTGGCCGGATGATGTCTTTCCGTTCGGGCTATACCCTTCCAAGAGCGCTGCGCCACCGAAAGCGACGGTCACCGCATTCGATCAGGCCCTGTTTGCCGCACCGTATGAGGTGGATACGACCCTGATCAATGGCCTGATCGGGCAGGCCGGGTATGCCTTCCCGGCTATCGTGGAAGGGGGCCGGGAAGTCGTGTCGGCCGGGGAACTTGGCAGCTACTTGACGGTTGTACGAATAGGCGACGGTCAGGTCATCTACTGCGGACTGCCGCTTCTGGAATTGGCTGAACGACTAAACGTGGATGCGATTCATCTGCTGGCAAACCTGCTGAACTTTGGACATGGCAACTGACATCACCAGCCGCTATCGCCACCTCCGCCCGATCCTTAAAAAGTACCACGGATACTTCTGGTTTGGCGCTTGGGCGACCTTTTTCGCCAACGCCCTGATTCTGATCAATCCCTATCTGATCAAGCTGGCCTTTGAGGGGGTCAAGGCCAAGCAGCCGTCATCATATATCGCGCAACTGTGCCTGTACATGGTGATTCTGGCTGTGATCGCGGGGGTTTTCCGCTTTGCCATGCGGCGGTCCATAATTTGGGCTTCGCGCAAGATCGAATACGACCTGCGCGGCCTGCTGTTCACCAAGTTCCTCAACCTTGACCCGACTTATTACCATACCACCAAGACCGGCGACCTGATGGCCCACGCCACCAACGACATCGAGGCGGTGCGGATGATGATCGGCCCGGGGGTGATGCACATCCTCAACGCCGTCGTATCGACCATAGTGGCGGTCGGATTCATGATCTCTCTGTCCCCCAAGCTGACCCTGTTTACGCTGGTGCCGATGACGCTCCTGTCGTTGATCGTCAATCGCCTCGGCGGATTGGTGCACAAGCGTTTTATGGCCATTCAGGCGCACTTTTCCTTCCTGACCAGCCGCGTCCAGGAGAACCTGGCCGGCGTCCGCGTGATAAAGGCCTATCGTCGCGAGGAGGCCGAAATCGACCGTTTTGGTGAGGCCTCGCGGAAGTACGCCGATATGAACCTCGACATGATGCGGTTGGTCGGCTTCTTCAATCCCCTGCTGTCGACCATTGCCGGAGGCGTGACGTTGCTGGCGCTGTTTATCGGCGGGCGCCAGATCACCGGCGGCGAGATCACCCTCGGCACCCTGGTCGCCTTTTTTGGATACATGGGCTGGATGACCTGGCCGATGATGGCGCTGGGCTGGGTGATATCGCTGTACCAGCGGGGGGCCGCCTCGCTGGACCGGATCAACAAGATTCTCAATACTGAGCCGCGGATCGTCGATCCCGGGCGGTCGAAAACATCCCCGGCCAAGGTCAAAGGGAAGATCGAATTTCGCGGTCTGACCTTCGCCTATCCGTCGGCTCCCTCCGGCGGCGACACGCCGATACCGGTGCTGGCCGATATCAACCTGATCATTGAGCCGGGCACCCGGGTGGGGATTATCGGTCCGACCGGCTCGGGCAAAACCAGCCTGGTGTCGCTTATCCCCCGGCTCTATCCGGTCGCAGCGGGGATGCTTTTTGTCGACGATGTCGATGTCAATCTATGGCCCTTGCCGCAGCTTCGCCGGGGGATCGGCTTCGTGCCGCAGGAGACGTTTCTTTTCTCCGACACTCTGGAGGCCAATATCAATTTCAGCGGCGAGCAGATCGTGCGCGACAATATCATCGAGGCCGCGGCGCTGGCGGCGTTGCATGATGACGTCGAGTCGTTCCCCGGCCGGTATGAAACCATCCTGGGCGAGCGGGGAATCACCTTGTCGGGCGGCCAGAAGCAGCGCACGGCGCTGGCGCGGGCAATTCTGAAGCAGCCCGCCGTCATCATCTTCGACGACGCCACCAGCTCGGTCGATACCGAGACCGAGGAAAAGATATTCGCCAACCTGGAAGCGGTTTTGCCGGGACGGACCTCGATCGTCATCTCCCACCGTGTGGCCAGCCTTAAAGGATGCCACACGATCATCTACCTAGCCGACGGCCGGATTGTCGAAAGCGGCCGGCACGAGGCGCTGCTGGCGCGGGGCGGCCCCTATGCCGCGCTCTATCGGCGGCAGCAAATGGAAGAACAACTGGCGAAAATGTAAGCATGACCACATCGGCGCCATATCACGAAGAGGAAATCCTCGGCCAGGCGTACGACGCCCAGCTGATGCGCCGCCTGTTGACCTATCTGCGGCCGTACCGTTCGCGGGTCATCTGGTCGATCCTGCTTTTGCTGGTGGTCACGGTGCTGGGGTTGTCCGGGCCGGTGCTGGTTCAGATCGCCATCGATCGTTACATCGCCCTGGGCGACAACGCCGGTCTGGCGCGCATGGCGCTGCTCTATTTTGGCGTCATCGTTACCGCCTTTGTCCTGGGCTATCTGCAGTTTTACACCATGCAGGTGATCGGCCAGAAGGTCCAGTACGATATCCGCATGCAGGTTTTCAGGCACCTGCAGCGGATGCATCTGGCTTTCTTCGACAAGAACCCGGTCGGGCGGCTGGTGACGCGGGTCACCAACGACGTCAACGTCCTCGATGAGCTTTTTTCCTCCGGCGTCGTGGCCGTCTTCGGCGACATCCTGGCGCTGGTGGGAATCATCGTCGCCATGCTCTATTATAGCTGGGAATTGGCCCTCATTACCTTCGCCGTCCTGCCCTTTCTGGTGCTGGCGACGGCGATCTTCCGGCGCCGGGTGCGCGAGTCGTACCGGGACGTCCGGCTCTGGCTGGCCCGGATCAATTCCTTTCTGCAGGAGCATATCACCGGCATGTCGGTGGTGCAACTGTTCAACCAGGAAAAGCGGACCTACAGCCGCTTCGACGGCAGCAACACCAAACTGCGAGAAGCCAACTTCCGCTCCATCTACATCTACGCCGTCTTTTTCCCGGCGGTGGAACTGATCGAAACGGTCGCCACGGCCCTTCTGATCTATTACGGCGGTCTGCGGATCGGCCTGAACCTGTTGACCTTCGGCGAGCTGGTGGCGTTCATTCAGCTGGTGGAGCGATTCTTCCGCCCCTTGCGCGACCTGTCGGACAAATATAACATCCTGCAGTCATCGATGGCCTCCTCCGAACGGATTTTCAAACTGCTGGATCAACCGCCGCAGATTGCCATCCCCGAACGGCCCCGGCAGATCGCCGATTTTAAGGGGGAGATCGTCTTTGACAACGTATCCTTCGCCTATAACGAGCCGGAGTATGTCCTGCGCGAGGTCAGCTTCACCGTCAAGCCGGGCGAGAAAGTCGCCGTGGTCGGGGCCACCGGCGCCGGCAAGACCTCGTTGGCCTCGCTGCTCTTGCGCTTCTATGATTTCCAAAAGGGGGACATCCGGATCGACGGCGTCTCGATCAGGGAGATGGCGCCGGAATATATCCGGTCGCACATGGCGTTGGTCCTGCAGGAGGTGTTCATCTTCTCCGGCGACTTCTCCGGCAACATCAATCTTAACAACCCCTCCATACCGGCCGAAAAGATCCGCCTCGCGGCGCGTCAGGTCGGCATGGCCGACTTTATCGAACGGCAGCAGAAGGCTTATCAAACCGAGGTTCAGGAGCGGGGTGCGACCCTTTCCACCGGCCAGAAACAATTGCTGTCATTCGCCAGGGCGCTGGCGTATGATCCGAGGATATTGATTTTGGATGAGGCCACCAGCTCGGTTGACGCCGAGACCGAGGCGCTGATCCAGACGGCTCTGGAAAAGCTGATGCAGGGGCGGACGTCGATCATCATCGCCCATCGCCTGTCGACCATCGAAAAGGCCGATCGCATTCTGGTCATGCACAAGGGGACACTGCGGGAGAGCGGCACCCATCAGGAGCTTTTGGCCGCCAAGGGCATTTATTACACACTGTATCAGACACAGTTCAACTTCGCCAACGGAGCGACGACGCATGCCAAGGCTTGAGCAGGAATTGCGGTTTGCCAAAGAGACGGCCGCGGCGGCCGGCCGGATCCTCCGGGCCGGGCTGAAACGAAAGCGGACCGTTACCTTTAAGGGCCGGGTCGATCTGGTCACCGAGATTGACCTGCGGTCGGAACGGTTCATCACCGGACGGATCGCCCGTGTCTTTCACGATCACGCGATATTGGCCGAAGAGGGGGGCGAAACCAGGCGCGGCTCGGCGTATCGCTGGATTATTGACCCGCTCGACGGCACCACCAATTATGCCCATGGCTATCCCGCCTTCTGCGTCTCGATCGGGCTGGAGGTCGAGGGTGAAATGGCGCTGGGGGCGGTTTATGATCCGATTCGTGAGGAGCTGTTCTACGCCGCCGCCGGGCGGGGCGCCTTTCTGAACCGCAAACGGATTCAGGTTTCTTCGGAGACGATGCTCTCCCGCTCGCTTCTGGCGACCGGCTTCCCCTATGATATTGCCGAAAGCCGGATCGACAATCTGGATAATTTCGCCCGTATGTCCAAACGGGCGCGCGGCATCCGGCGGGGCGGGTCGGCGGCGCTCGATCTATGCTATCTGGCCTGCGGCCGATTCGATGGTTTCTGGGAGTTGAAATTACATCCTTGGGATATGGCGGCCGGGTTGGTGCTGGTCCGGGAAGCGGGCGGATATGCCACCGATTTTCGCGGCCGACCGTTTTCCATTTACGATGGCAAGATTCTGGCCTCCAACGGCGGAATCCACCTTCAGATGCAACGGGTGTTGACCGGCCATGCCCGCACCTGACCTCGACTGCTTCGCCGCCACCAAACCGCAGGATGGAGCCTGCAGGAGATGAAAAACGTGCAGTTTCTAATTTTCTTTGCCGTCATCCTGGCCATTTATGGGCTGATCAACTTCTACATTTTCATTCGCGGCTGGCAGGCGCTTGGGGCCGGATCGGCCATGCGAACGTATTATCTCCCGTTGTTTCTGGCCCTGGCGCTGGCGTACATCGCCGGCCGATTTCTGGAACGGGCCTGGCCGTCGCTGGTCAGCGACGCCCTGGTTTGGATCGGATCGTATTGGTTGGCGGCCATGCTCTATTTCTTTTTGATCGTGCTGCTGGTGGACATCGTTCGGTTGATTAGCATTCTGCTACCGATTACCCCCGCCGTCATCGCCGACCATTACCGTCAGGCAAAGTTGATTGCCGTTGGCGTTGCGATCGGAATCGTGATGGTAACGCTGGCGGCGGGGCATTTCAATGCCGTCCACCCCAGGGTTCGGATGCTCGATCTGAGCGTGCCGAAGGCCGCCGGCCGTTTGAAAACGGTCAACATCGTGCTGGTCAGCGACGTCCACCTTGGCACCACCGTCAACCGCGCCCGGTTCGACCGGATTGTGGCGAAGATAAATGAGCTGAAACCGGATTTGGTACTATTGGCCGGGGACGTCGTGGACGAGGATCTGGCGCCCGTCGTCAGGGAAAATCAGGGGGAGGCGATGCGCAGCATCACGGCGCCGCTGGGGGTTTTCGCCATCACCGGCAACCACGAATACTACGGCGGGGTCGAGGCCGCCTGCGCGTACCTGCATGATCATGGTGTGACCATGCTCCGGGACACGGTCGTGATGATCGCCGAAAGCTTTTATCTGGTCGGGCGGGAGGACCGCGAGGCCGCCCGATTCAGCAGTCGGGGTCGCAAATCGCTGGAGAATTTGATGGCGTCGGTCGACCGGCGCTACCCGATAATTCTGCTCGATCATCAGCCCTTCCATCTCGAACAGGCGGCCGCCGCCGGGGCCGATATTCAGTTCTCGGGCCATACCCATCACGGCCAACTGTGGCCGCTTAATTTCATCACCGACGCCGTCTATGAGGTTTCCACCGGGTACAAACGGATCGGCGCGACACAGGTCTATGTCTCCACCGGCGCCGGCACTTGGGGACCGCCGGTGCGCACCGGCAACCGCCCGGAGATAGTCAATATTCATTTGTCTTTTCAATAGGCGGCAGGCCGGGTCCATAGTTTATCGTGGTCACGGCGGGTATTGTAAATCCAACTTTTGGGCTGGGTCTCCGACTCCTCTTCTATGGGCAATCCGAGACTTCGGTAAATCAAAGGCAGGGTCCGGTCCGGGTCCCGCCCAGCGGGATTATTTCAACAATATCATCTTGCGGGTGTCGGCGGCATGGTCCGTTTTCACGCGGAAGATATATACGCCGGAAGCCACCGTTGACCCGCCGCCGTCGGTTCCATCCCAATAAGCCGAGTGCCGACCGCTTTCGAGCGACGACGACAACAACGTCTTGACACTTTGGCCCAGAAGATTGTAAACGGTCAGCGTGACCTGCGATCTGGTCGGCAGATAAAAATCAATCCGGGTGGAGGCATTAAACGGGTTGGGCGCATTCTGCCACACCTGGAACGCCTGCGGCAGGGTCGCGAGGTGATCATCGGCACCGGTGATGTTTTCTATCGACATAGACTGCAGAACAACCCTCGGCGACAGATATTGATCGGGCAGGTAGGTTGAGTAGGAATAAAATATCTTGTCGGCCTCCGAAGAATACCGGATATCGCCCATATCTTTCACAACGCCGGCGAGCGGGAGTTTGGAGTAGTACGTGAAATTCCACTGTTTATCGAAAATCATCACATGACAATTTTCATAATTGCCTGATTGATAGTAATTGTCTTCGTCGATGAAGAAGACCGCGATGGCGTCGGCGGTTTCGACCAGACGGATCGTAAAGGGATGAAAGATGGGGTATTCGAAATCGTGGCCCGATGCAGTTTCCAAGTCAATCACCGGCTTTAATTTCCTGGTCGAGTAATCGAGCGTCTTGAGCATAAAGTTGCTTTTGAACGAAAGGACATAATCCCCACCGAGGGGGGACGAGCACACGTCGACAGAGGGTCCGTAACCACCACCATATATCTCCTCAAGATAGTTATCGGCAATAATGGAATCTCGGACTGCGGCAAATCCCCAATAAGCATATTCCCAGTTTTGGCAAACCACGGGATGTGGATCACTGCAGTTTCCGTAGGAATAAAAGGTAAAGACGGTATCTCCTCGGGCGGTCAAGGCCTCGAAGCCGGTGGAAGTCACTCCTTGGCTGTAGGCGATACTGGGCGTCGGCAAGAGCCTCATGCCGTAGAGTGCCGACCAGACCGATAAGGTCCAAATGTTAAGTCCGCCAGATCTTGGTTGCATAAAGTACGCAAAAGAATCCGTCTGGGCCATGACCGGGCTATAGCACTTCTCGCATTGACTTAGCCGCATCACGTCAACATAATCGATTGTCGGAAGCTGGTCGCCGTCAAAGAAAGCGATTTTCCCCTGGTAGGCGCCAAAGTCGTCATGACCTTCCTCATGGTAGCTGCACCAATACAAAGCGCGGTGGCGGGCCACGTTATACAGGCGGGGAGCCATCGGCCGGGTGTCATCGAGGATCAGCGGGAACGGGGAGACGGCTGAAGGAACGAGGTCATAGTCAAAGCGGTATCCCTCCAGCATCGGGCCGTCCGCGCCGGACTTCTGCAGATAGAGCAAAATCCCCTGTTCATCGGCCAGAAACGTCGGCTTGGTATAGGCCAGCGGACGGTATAGCAGGGAAGTCCTGGTCACTGGTGGAGAAGACCCGTCCGAGGAAAAGGTCAACAGGTTCACGCGCGGGCCATTCACATAATAGAAAAACGCCTGCGTATCGTGCTGTTCATACGCCAATTTACTGGTACTGGAAAAGGAGCGTTCTTCCGCATATAACTCTGTGTATTCGTAATAATTAAAAGTGAGATCAAATCTCAGCCTGACTAGTCGCGAGTACTGCCCATATTCGTGATGGCTGCCCACGACATAGACGCTGTTGGCCTGATAGCGAGACCCGGTTATGGCAAGAGCGCTGCGCACCGGGATGAGCGGCATGTCGATCACGGTGGGACTGATCGTGTCGGTTGAGCCGGTGCCGGAAAACTTGAGATAGCGAAAACTGTATGGGTCGTCGACATGCTTAAAGGCCAACCAGCACATGAGAACGGTATCGGCGGTCAACGGCATAAAGCTTGGTCGGGAGGCCATGGTCCATATGACATTTTTGCAGAACACCCGGGCTAACGTATCGACCTCACCGGACGGGGTCACCCGGAAAATGGATATGGAGGAGCTATCTCGATTAATAGCGTAGAGATAGAGGTTGTTTTCGAGGGATAGCGAATCTGGGCCGAGCGCCATTCCTCGATCGATGTCGCTGTAGGCATAGGGTATGTCGAGGCCCC
>CAZPEV010000034.1:0-23218 GCA_964585635.1 uncultured Ignavibacteriales bacterium | reverse complement strand
AGGGGAGGCCCTTGGCCAGGGCCAGCGCCTTGGCAAAGGTGAAGCCGACCAGCAGGGATCCGACCAGTCCCGGTCCCCGGGTGGCGGCAATGCAGTCGATCTCGGCAAACCCTACTCCGGCCTGCGCCAGGGCCTCCACGATCAACACGCCCGGCATGATCGGGTGGCCGGGGAAATGTCCGGCGAAAAACGGCTCGTTGATGGTGACGTTTTTGATCGCCACCACCTTCTTTTCCGGCTCCAGGTCGAGAATACGATCGATCAGCAGGAAGGGGTAGCGGTGCGGCATGATCTTCAGGATGCCGTCGATATCCAAAAAGGCCTTGGAGCGCTTGGTTTGAAAGCGACTGGCGATCTGCTTTTTTTGGTACAGCGAGCGGAGCTTCTTGACCAGCGCCACGTTGGCTTTGTGCCCCGACCGCGCCGCCAGAACGTGCCCTTTGATCGGGACGCCGATGAGGGTCAGATCCCCGATCAAGTCGACCGCCTTGTGGCGCACCGGCTCGTTATAAAACCGCAGCGGGATATCGTTGATGATGCCGGTCTTGCCGACAAACGCCTCGCCCCTGAGATCCAGGGCCTTCTTGATCCGGTCGACCTCCACCTGTCCTTCGGTCGAATCATAGATGACGACGGCGTTGTCCAGGCCGCCCCCCTTGATTAGTCCCTGGCCTTTCAGCATCTCAACTTCAGACAGAAAGCAAAAGGTCCGGGAGGGGGCGAATTCCTCGGCGAATTCTTTTTCCAGGTCCACCAGCGAGGTGTACTGTGTGCCCAAGGCGGGATTGGCGTAATCGATCAGGAAGGTGATGCGAAAATCATCGGAGGGGGTGACGACGATGTCGACCTTGCGATCCGGCTCGGAATACGAGGTCGGGGTGTCGACTTCAAGGTATTCCTTGTCCTCGTCAAAATCCTCAAACCCGGCGCCCTGGAGCGCCCGGACAAACGGCAAGGCCGAGCCATCGCCGACCGGCGGCTCCGGCCCCGACATCTCGATCAGGACGTTGTCGATCCCCAGCCCGGTCAGGGCCGCCAGGGCATGCTCGACCGTATGGACCCGAGCCTCGCCGATCCCGATGGTCGTGCCGCGTGAGATGTCGATGACATGGTCAATGTCGGCCGGGATTAGGGGCGAATCGGGAATATCGGCCCGCACAAACTTGATCCCATGGTCGGGACCGGTCGGCTTGAAGGTAATCGTACAACCCTCGCCGGTATGCAGACCCACGCCCGAAATACTGGCGTCTCGGGCCACTGTCCGTTTCTTCGTGTACATGTTTGTCCGCCTTACACCAAATTCTGAATATAATAGGGGGAGCCAAACCCCATTTCAAGCAAAAAACGCTTCTTGGCCGGCCCCGCCCGACGGCATTATATTGAGTTTCACGACAAGAAGGGCTGGTGGAGGGAGCCGCTTGGCCGAAATCGATAGACAGCGGGGAGAATTTGCCCTAGCTTTGGGCACAACCGGCTTGATGGCCGCCGACGTTTCGACGTCATACCAGAAACGCCATTGCGAACGAAATCGGCCAGACCGCCAACGGGCAATCCGGCCGGGAACTTTCGCGATTGACTGAGGGGAAGAGGATGTTCAAAACGCTTTTCTATGCCATGATTGGCATGGTTCTGATGCCGGCGCCCATGGTGATGGCTGGGCAGGGAGTGCCGTCATCACCGACGATCGGCATTTTCGACCGATCAATAGCCTTCATAGCGCCGGCGCCACCGCCGCTGGCGCCGGTGAAACGGCATAATACAAAATTTCCATCGCTATCGCGACCGGAACGTCTTCCGTTCCGCTTCGGGCTGGGCCTATCCGCCCGCTATGCCGGGCCGTATGACACGGACAATTCGTCGATCAATGCCGGGGCCGGCGTCACCATCGACTTGATTTCCGCCATCAGCCGTGGCGCCGCGTTGCGCTTTACGCTGGGTCTGTCGGGGCTGCATGCTGCTGCCTGCGATCCCGGATGGTATACGCCACCGCCCATTCCTCCGCCGCATGGCCCGCTGCCGGTGGTTGGGTACGATCGGGATCTGACGGCGATGCGGTCATTCCTCTCGCTCCAGTACACGACGCCGATCGGCCGCCGTCCCGAGAGACAAGCCTCTTTCAGCCTGTTTTCCGGATTTGGAGCGGTCACCCATTTCGCCCGGGAGGAAATAATCGTCGAGGAGGTTGGAGGAGAATTGTCCGCCTACCGCAATGAAAGGACCACAACCATCTTCGCCATCACGTTGGGATGCGCGGGGATGTTCCGTCTGGCGCCGTATCTGTGGCTGTCGGTCATCGCCGATACCGACCTGCATTTGACCGGTGAACCGACCTGTCACGACTGCTACGAGCCTTTGCGTCCGCTGTATGATTATGACGGGTCGTACGGCCTCTCCTTGGGACTTATCATGGGACGGTGATAGTCGCCAGGGGTGCGGCGGTCATCAAGTTTTTTTCGGGAAGGCCGCGGAAACGGGCGGCGGTCGGCTATTCCAACCCTTGCACGGCCCGAATGATATCGTACGGCTCCTTGGCCTCCAGGAGTTGGCGGCCGAAGCCATCGAATTGAATCAGTTCCGACATGGAGCGGAAGACGCGCAGATAGAGGGCGTCGTCGTAGGGTGGGGCGGCCATGATAAAGAAGAAGCGGACCGGCAGGCCGTCGATGGCGTCGAATTCATATCCCTTGGTGCTGCGCCCGAAGGCGATCATGAATTCCTTGGCCTGCATGGAACGGATATGCGGGATGGCGAATCCGCGCCCGATGCCGGTCGAGGCTTTTCGCTCGCGGTTGATGAAATCCAGCAGGAGCTTTTTGCGGTTGCCGATTTTCCCCATGGGATCGAGGACGTCGAGCAGTTCCGACAAAAGTGTCTCCTTGACGGAAAACAGCCACTTGTTGCGGCTACCGTTTTCCGGCTCTTCCGGCATAACCGTTGTCATCTCGAGCTTAATCAGCTCGGGCGACATATGTCGCGAGATATTGAATCCCATGGTATAATTATATATCGGTCGCTTCTAACCGTAAGTTGAGCAACTATATATAACCAGATGCCTGCCGTCAATACCCTTGGTGATCTTTTTTGGGGCCGGTCGGGTAGCCAAAATGCATCGACCCGGACTTGACTTTGTCCACGCTTTTGGGTACTTTCAGCCGGATAGCATGATGCTACGACGGCTAAACCGAATCCCCGTTGTACCGATGAGACTATTAAGAGTGACAACTCTTTAGCGGAGAATGGCTTTTGACGAGATTTGCGGAGTTGAAACGAACCGTCACATGCGGCGAGTTGACCGCCGGCGACGTTGGCCGGCAGGTAACGTTGAACGGCTGGGTGCAGGAGTATCGCAACCTGGGCGGCCTGCTTTTCATCGACCTGCGGGACCGATATGGTATCACCCAGTTGGCCTTTCATCCCGATCGGCTGACACCGGAGGCGGTCGAGATTGCCGCCGCCTGTCGTCACGAGTATGTCATTGCCGCCAAAGGGGTGGTCAAACCCCGGCCGGAGGGGATGGTCAACCCCAAGATGAAAACCGGCGCCATTGAGGTAGATTGCGACCGGATCGAAATCTTGTCAGAGTCGCTGACGCCGCCGTTTGCCATTACCGATGAGACCAGCGCCCGGGAGGATTTGCGCCTTGAGTTTCGCTACCTCGACCTGCGGCGCAATCCGTTGCAGGCCAAGATGCGAATCCGTCACGAGGCAACCATGGCCATCCGCGAATACCTATCCGGCTGCGGCTTCTATGAGATCGAGACGCCAATGCTGATGCGCTCCACTCCCGAGGGAGCCCGCGATTATGTCGTTCCCAGCCGCGTACAGCCGGGGAAATTTTACGCCCTGCCGCAATCGCCGCAACTGCTCAAGCAAATTCTGATGATCGCCGGTTTCGACCGCTATTTCCAGTTGGCCCGCTGCCTTCGCGATGAGGACCTGCGCGCCGACCGTCAGCCGGAGCATACCCAGATCGACATGGAAATGGCCTTCGTCACCCCCGATGACATCTTCGCCGTCGCCGAAGGGATGATGGCCCATCTGTGGAAGAAGGTGCTGGGGATCGGAATCAGCACGCCCTTCCCTCGCTACACCTACCAGGACGTCATGAATCGCTGGGGGAGCGACAAGCCGGACCTTCGTTTCGGCATGGAAATCTGCGATTTGGGGCCGGAGGTGCAGGGATGCGGTTTTCAGGTGTTCGCCTCGACTGTGGCCGGCGGCGGCGTGGTCAAGGGGATCACGATGAAAGGCGGCGCCGGCTTGTCGCGCAAGCAACTCGGCGATCTGGAGACTCTGGCCAAGGCCCAAGGGGCCGGCGGGCTGGGATATATTCTATATGGTCAGGAGGGGCTGCGCAGCCCGATTCTAAAATATGTCGGTGATGACATAGCCCGGCGCATCGGCGCCAAGGCCGGGGCCAACATCGGCGATGCCGTTTTAATTATAGCCGACCAGCCGTTGAAGGCCGAGTCGATTCTCGGCCAACTGCGGCTCCACCTCGGTCGAACCGGAAATCCGATCGACCCTTCCCGCTGGGAATTCCTCTGGGTTACCCGCTTCCCGATGTTTGAATATGATTCCCAGACCGGTGCCCTCGGAGCCATGCATAATATCGTCTCCAGTCCCTGCGAGGAGGATTTGGCGCTGGTCGAGGACGGTTTCACCTGCCCCCTGCCGCTGTCCGATCTCAACCATCCTTGGCGGAAGGCCCGCGCCGAGCAATACGACCTGGTGCTCAACGGCAGCGAAATAGCCTCCGGGGGGATTCGCATCCATCGCAACCAATTGCAGAAGAAAATTCTCAATATCCTGGGGATGTCGGACGAACGGGCCGAGCGGATGTTCGGTTTTTTGCTCCGGGCGCTGCAATATGGCGCCCCGCCGCACGGCGGTCTGGCGCCGGGGCTGGATCGAATCGTGGCCCTGATGACCGGCTCCGATTCCATCCGCGACGTGATCGCTTTTCCCAAGACGACCAACGCCTCGTCGCTCATGGATGGCGCCCCATCGGAAATCGACCAGGCCCAATTGGATGAGCTGGCCTTGGCCATCACCAGACGCTCTGAGGAATAATGAGTATTTCAGGGACTCACATCAGCCGCACCTTTGACCTGCACGACGTCGACCAACGCATCCTCTTTGGACAGAACAATCACACCATCCGGCTGATCGAGTCGCAGTTCGACGCCAAGCTGGTCGCCCGCGGCGATACCATCTTGATCGAGGGGGAAAAGAGCGAGGTGGAAAATGTCCTGCGCCTCCTGCAGGATATTGTCACCCGGGTCAGCCAGGGGTATGAGGTGTCGGAGCAGTATCTTTTCTATGCCATCGGCATGGTCAAGGAGGAGGGTCGCGGTCCGGCGGAGTTGCTCGACGACAAGGGGAACGGACCGGTGGCGGCACTGTTCGCCCCACGGACGGTTGGACAGAAGGAATATTTGGCCGCGATCGAACGGAACGATATCGTCTTCTCCATCGGACCGGCCGGCACCGGCAAGACGTTTCTGGCGGTCGGCCAGGCGGTGGCCGATTTGCGGGCCAAGCGCAAAAACCGAATCATCCTGGTGCGGCCCGCGGTCGAGGCGGGCGAAACCCTCGGTTTCCTGCCCGGAGATATCAAGGCCAAGGTCGACCCCTACCTGCGGCCGGTCTACGACGCCCTTCACGAACTCCTGCCGGCCGATAAGATTTCCCGCATGCTCGATCTGGGCATCATCGAAATCTGCCCCCTGGCCTTCATGCGGGGACGAACCCTGAACAATTCTTTCGTCATCCTCGACGAGGCCCAGAACACGACCATCGCCCAGATGAAAATGTTCCTGACCCGGCTCGGCGAGGGCTCCAAGGCGGTGGTCACCGGCGATATTACCCAGATCGATCTGGACCGGAGCGTCCCATCCGGCCTGGTGAAGATTCAGCACATTCTGACGGGCATTAAGGGGATAGAATTCGTCTATTTGACGGCGCGCGACGTCGTCCGGCACCGTCTGGTGCAGGACATCATCCACGCCTACGAACGATTCGAAAACCGGGGCAAGGGAAAAGGGCCCGGCAAAGGAAACAAAGGGGCGGTGTAAGCAGGGATGGTCAAACCGCTGCTCAAGCTGAAACGGTCGATCAAACGCCTTCTCAAGGTCAAGGAAGACATCGACCCCAAGGTCTCGCGCACCCGCGGCCGCATTCTGGTCAAATACCTGATGGCGGCGGCGAGCATTATTCTGATCACCCTGCTTTATCCGGTGCTGGAGTTGTTTGGACCGCTCGACGTTCCCCGCGAGGGTGAAATCGCCCAGGAGAGCATCATCGCCGATTTCTCCTTTGACCTGCCCAAGAGCAATGACCAGCTCAGGGAGGAACGGCGGCAGGCGGCCGTCAACACGCCGCTGTACATCGACAGCGACGATGATATCATTCAGCGCAATCGGAGTAACCTGCGCCGATTGGCGCTTCTGGCCGATTCGCTCCGCGCGGCCGGCAACGGGGTCGTCAGCGAGGCGGTCGTCGGGCGCCTGCGAAATGCCTATCCCTTTATCGGCGACCAATGGATCATCGGGTTGCTCCGTTCGGATTCGCCGAGGCGGATCGCGACCGTTCTGGATTCAATCCTGGTCGATGACATTTACCATTTTGGCGTGCTGGATGATCTGGCCGAACTTCCCGGCCCGGAGTTCAACTCCATTCTGATGCGCCAGCGCAGCCGCGACCTCCTGATGATCCGCAACCAGGTGCTGGATCTCAAGCTGGCCTTCGGCGAGCTGCTGGAAAAGCTGAACGCGATCGACGCCCGGACCGACATTGACGTCGAGCTTTACTATGAAATCGGCCGTCATTTTGTGGCCCCGAACGCGATTTTCAATGAGACGGAGACGGAAGCCGCGCGCGACAGCAGCCTGGCGATCATCGCCGACATCGCCGACCGGGTCACGGGCGGCGATCTGCTCATTCGACGCGGCAAGCAGGTCGACGCGGACAAGGCCCGCCTCCTGCAGGCGTACGCCCGCGAGGTCCAGAAGCGGGCCGCCGAGCGGGGCTGGCTTCAGGCAGTCATACCGTTTTTGGGCCGATTGGTGCTGGTGGCAGCGGTCATGGTGTTGATCTATCTTTTCCTGTTCCGTTTCCGCCCCGACGTGTACTGGTCCAACAACAAGCTGTTCGCGCTGCTCTTGATCATCGCGCTGGAGCTGTTTCTGGTCAATTTCATCGCCGTCCGCCTGGTCAATTCGGTCTACCTCTTTCCCATTGCCATTCTCTCCATCCTGGTCACGGTGCTGTTCGACTCGCGCCTGGGGGTGGTCATGACGTTGCTGGTCGCCCTGTTGCTGGGCATCCTGAACCGCTTCAATTTCACCATCGCGCTCATCACGGCGCTGGCCGGAATGGTGGCCTGCTTCTCGGCCGGAGAGATCCGCCGGCGGAGCGAAATTTATCGCATCATCATCTTCCTGTCGATCGCCTATGTCGTCATCGCGTTGGTGGTCGAATCGCTAAAGCTTTCACGCGCGGGGGACGTGCTGGCGTACTGCGGGTACGGATTGGCCAACGGGTTTATTGCGCCGATGCTGGCGATCGGTATCCTCCCGATGTTCGAATCGCTCTTCGGCTTTTCGACGAATATCACGCTTTTGGAATTGGCCGATCTGAATCAGCCGCTGCTGAAGCGGCTGTCGATGGAGGCGCCGGGAACCTACCATCATTCCATCGTATTGGGAACGCTGGCCGAGGCGGCCGCCAAGGCGATCGGGGCCAACCCGCTTTTGGCCCGGGTCGGGGCCTATTATCATGATATCGGAAAGATGGAAATACCCGAGTATTTTGTCGAGAATCAGCTTGGCATCCGCTCCAAGCACGAGTCGCTCAATCCGACGATGTCGGCGCTGGTGCTGGCCTCGCATGTCAAAAAGGGGCGCCGCCTGGGTGAGGAGGCGGGACTGCCGGATGCCATCCTCAACTTCATCGAGGAGCATCATGGAACCACCAAGATGACCTACTTTCTCAACAAGGCTCAGGAGATGGGGCTGCCCATCGAATCGGACGAGGAATTCCGGTATCCCGGGCCGAAACCGCAAAGCAAGGAGACGGCTATCCTGATGCTGGCGGACGCCACCGAAGCCGCCAGCCGGACGCTGGAAAACCCCACCTCGGCCCGGATTCGCAACCTGATTCAGAAGCTGATCGACGATAAATTCCTGTCGGGGGAGCTGACCGAATCGGCGCTGACGCTGAAGGACCTGGACGACATCAAGGAGGCTTTCGTGTCGATTCTGATCGGCGTCTTCCACCAGCGCATACCATATCCGAAAAAAGAGGACGAGACGGCCCGGTGATGGTCCCCAGCCAAGTTTTCAGCAGCGTTCGCGGCCGGCTGCCGAAGCGGCAAGTGGCGGCGCTGGCCGACCGGATTCTCAAGTCCGAGAGACGACGGCTGCCGGCTAATATCATCTTTGCCTCCGACGCCTATCTGGAGGACCTCAATCGCCGCTTTCGCGGCCGACGTCGACCGACCGATGTGCTCGCCTTCCCGGCCGACCCGATGACGGGGATCGTGGGAGAGGTCTACATTTCGGTAGATACGGCGCGGCGGCAGGCGGCGGAGTGGCGGACGACCCTGGGTGACGAAATCCTTCGTCTGGTATGCCATGGGACCTTGCACCTGTGCGGATATGATCACCACCGGGCGGTGGATGCCGTCCGGATGCGAAGACGCGAAGAACATTTCCTGGCGCTGATTGACGAGCATGATTGAGCTGGCGGCATACCTGGGAGGGACGATCATCCTGCTCTTGAGCGGGTATTTGGTCTCCGTTTTCTCCAATGCGGTCTATATCGATCCGGAGGATATTCCGCGGTTGTTTCCGGACCTCTCCCCGGCCCGTACCCGGCAAATGATGCGCTTCACATCCAATCCCCGCGCCTTCTTTCGAATCGCCCTCTCGGTGCGTGTCACCTCCGCCCTGGCAATCGGCATCATGGCCCTGCGCATCGCGGAGCTTGTGTCCCGGTTCCGATTCGTGCCGGATTGGGCCGGATATATTGTCGTCTTTCTCCTGTCCTGGCTGGCCACGGTGACCCTTTTCGTCTACCTGCCGCGGCGCGTGTTGCCGCAGCGGGCGCAGGCCCGCCTGGTGCGGTTGCTGCCGCTTCTGAATTTGTTTTATCTGCTGTCTGCCCCCGTCATGGCGATACCGCGGCGACTCTCGGGCAAAGGGCGCGCAGCCGAAGTCACCGAGGAAGAAAAGGACGATATCGTCGAGCGGGCCATCGAGACGCTGGCCGAATCGGCCGGAATCTCGGCTCCCATCATCGAGGAAGACGAAAAGGAAATGATTCACAGCATTTTTCAGCTCGACGTCACCGAGGCCGAGGAAATCATGGTTCCGCGGGTTGGGATCATCGCCTTTCCCCAGGAAACCGATCTGGACGCCATCAGGGAAGCGGTGGGGGAATTCGGGTACTCCCGCTATCCGGTGTATGACGGCACCATCGATAATATCATCGGCCTCATCCCGGTCAAGGACCTTTTGTCCCTCAGTGAGGAACAACGGCAGCGCTTCCGTCTGAGCGATCATATTCGGGAACCGTTGCGTGTCGGCGAGCACAAGAAGATCGACCAGCTCCTGGCGGAATTCAAGAAGTCCAAGACTCACATGGCGATCGTCATCGATGAGTTCGGCGGCACCGCCGGACTGGTGACGCTGGAGGATATCCTCGAGGAAATCGTCGGCGATATCGAGGATGAGCATGACAACGACGTCGAGCAGAACATCGTCCGGCTGGAGAACGGCCACCTGATCGTTTCCGGCGCCTGCCCGCTGGAGGACCTGGCCGACGAAATCGGTATTGACCTGGAATTGGATGAATTCCAGACCGTGGGGGGGCTGATCTACGATCTGGTGGGGTCGGTCCCGGTCCAGGGAACCATCCTGAATTGGGAAAACGCCCGGCTGAAAGTCCTCGAAATCGAGGGGCAGCGAATCAAGAGCGTACTGGTAATTCCCCCGGCCGCATAGGTTTCCGGTCTACCGACAGGCCGGAACCAAAATTCTTCAGAAATGTACAACTTTATCGGATGCGAGGCCGTACTTTATTGGGCGTTACGGCCGGGAGAAGATGAATTGTGGCTAAGAGCATATCGTTGGGGAGCTAGGAAAATCCATAAAAACTAAAAATAATTTGAACTTGACAGTCAATAGATTTGTCATATATTACGTGGCTACACCGCTGGAGGATGAGAAGTGAAGTCAGGCGCGTTTAACGCCGGCAGGCGGGTGTTTTCATCTGTGCTCTTTGCCGGATTTTTTATATTTGTGGGCATTATCATTGCCTCCATGCTCGATTTGCCCTCGACTCCCATTATCGCCAAGGATCATCCCGATGTCTCCCCGCCGGCCCAATTGCAGGACCGGCCCGTGGATTTCTCCACCCCCTTTATCAACGTGGTGGCGACGGCGCGGGATGCGGTGGTGAATATTACGGCGGAATCGGAGAATAATTACCGCGGCACACCGATGGACGAGTATTTTCGCTTTTTCGGGTTGAATCATCCCCGGACGTACCGATCCTACGGCACCGGTTTTATATTCCGCAAGGAAGGGTATATCCTGACCAATAATCATGTCATTGAAGGGGCCGACAAGATCAACGTAACTCTTTCCGGGACGGAATCTTACGCCGCAAAGCTGGTTGGCACTGATCCGGGCACCGACCTGGCGGTTCTGAAGATTGAAGCCAATCAGGATCTGCCGGTCATTTCGTTTGGTCACTCCGAGGATTTGCATATCGGCGAATGGGTCGTGGCCATCGGTAATCCGTTCCCGCAGCAGGGATTAGATCGCACTGTCACAGCCGGCGTCGTCTCGGCTACGGGGCGGAAGAATCTTCATTTTGCCGACGGCAGCGTCACCTATCAAAACTATATTCAGACGGATGCCTCGATCAACCCCGGCAATTCCGGCGGACCGTTGCTGAACCTCAAGGGGGAGGCGGTGGGAGTAAACGCCGCCATATCATCGCCGACCGGCAGTTCGGTGGGAATCGGCTTTGCCATTCCGATCGACTTTGCGCGAGCGGTGGTGCCCGATCTGATTTCTCACGGCAAGGTCATTCGCGGCTGGCTTGGTCTGGCGGAAGTCACCGATGTCCCGCGCGAGGTCGCTCGCGAGATGAATTTGACCGTGCCCGCGGTTACGTTCAGAAAAGTCATGCGAAATTCTCCGGCCGCCGCCGCCGGCCTCCGTCCGGGGGATTTGATCGTCAAATATAACGGCAAACCGATAAGTGATGCCGATGATTTCCGGTTCCAGGTATCGACGACGCCGATCAACAGCACGATTGAACTGGGGGTTTTGCGTAACGGCCAGGCGATGAATTTGGCTGTCACCATCGGTGATTTGGCCAAATCCAATCAGGCGATGGATTCGCCGGGGCAAGCGCCGTACGACGATGATTATTGGTACGGGATGGCGGTGGCCGAATGCACCCCCGATCTGGCGTACCAGTTCGGTGTCGACTGCCAGTCGACCGGCGTGATGGTCGTCGAAGTGGTCCCCAGCTCGCCCGCGTACCGGGCCAACCTGGTCCCGGGTGTGACGATCGTCGAGATCGACAAATATGAGATACGCGACCTCGACGACTACCGAAGCGCGGTGGCCAGCCTTAAGGACAGGAAAAATTCAATACCGTTGATTATCATAGATACGGAGGGGAATACCGGCATGGCGGCCATTCGGCCGGGCCGGTAGACCTTCCATCGCAGACGTGGTTCCCTAAGGAGGCTTAGAACAGTAAGTGGCTAAGCAGTCAAGACGGTATCGGGACGAGGATCGGTCTCTGGATCTGTATCTCCGGGAGATCGGTTCTACCCCGTTGATAACGGCCGAGGAAGAAGTCAAGCTGGCCCGACGCATCCGACAGGGCGACAAACGGGCCTTGGAGAAACTGACCAAGGCCAACCTGCGCTTCGTCGTGAGCGTGGCCAAAAATTACCAAAACCAAGGACTCTCCCTGGCAGACCTTATCAACGAGGGTAATATCGGCCTGATCAAAGCCGCCAAGCGGTTTGATGAAACCCGCGGCTTTAAGTTCATCTCCTATGCGGTCTGGTGGATCCGGCAGGCGATTCTGCAGGCGTTAGCCGAGCAGAGCCGCATCGTCCGGTTGCCTCTCAACCGCGTCGGCACTCTGCATAAGATCGGGAAAGTATCCTCCTCCCTGGAGCAGACCTACGGGCGGAACCCCTCGCCCGACGAGATCGCCAAGGAATTGGAGCTTTCCGAAAGCGAGGTGTCCGACACGCTGAAGATCTCCAATTCGCACCTGTCGTTGGACCAGCCGTTTTCCGTCTCCGAGGATAACTCGTTGATCGACATACTCGAGGACGAATATCAGCCTGGTCCGGACGAGGCGCTGTTGGATATGTCGTTGCGGGTTGAAATCGAAAAAGCGCTGGATACGCTGACGCCGCGCGAGTCGGAGGTCATCAACCTCTATTTCGGTCTCAACGCCGAAAAGGCGCTCACGCTGGAAGAGATCGGCGCCCGGTTCAATCTTACTCGGGAAAGGGTGCGGCAGATCAAGGAAAAGGCGATTCGGCGGTTGCGGCACGCCTCGCGCAGCCGGTCGTTGCGCGCCTATCTCAGCTAGGAAATATCGTTAATGCTATGCAAAAGCCCCGCCAAAATGGCGGGGTTTTTGCATATATTCAAGCGCGTCCACGAACCGTTTCAAGTCCGGTCGCACGGGCCTAAAGAATTCCTGCAAATTGGGGAACTTCGGGGCGGCAAACGCATTATTATCTCTAGAAGATATAAAGTTTTTTCGCACTTTCGATCAAACTGATATATATTACAGGTCGTCATAGTGCGGAGAAGCTTTTCGCAAATGCCCCTTGCTGGGCCATACGCCCCTCATGGCCCAACCTGCCGGGCGGCATCTGGACTGACAACAGGATGCCCGGCACGAGGCGGTCGCTAGCTCCAACCCCCTGCCTGCGGCCGCCTTTCTTTTTGGCCTTTCAGACAACTGGAGCTTGTGCGCGGCGGACGCCGTCGGACGCCTGAAACAAACGGGATGAGAAGCCCGACATCCTTGTTTTGTCCCGGAATTAGGCTTGACATTCCCCCGAATGGATTAATTTGATATGGGAAATTGACGTTTCGTCGGGTCCTGATTCGCCGAAGGCGGATTGTAATCTGACGATCAGATCCGGTGGTCTGGTGGCCCGCCTCAGCTTTGCTGAGGTGGGTTCCCGCTTGACGATAAACGACGAATGCATTAATGTATGCACCATGCCTCGCCTTCGACATTATGACCATTTAGGGACCGTCCGCGCGGTCAATTTCTCCTGCTATCGTCGTCTCCGGTTGCTGCGAGGAGAACGAGAGATACGGATTATGCTGAAGGAAATCGACAAGGCGAGGTCTTGACACGGGTTTGCTCTCCTGGGCTACGTTATCATGCCAAGTCATGTCCATGTCATCATCTATCCGCCCGATGCTGTCGAACTGGGCTTTGTGATCGGTCAAATCAAGTCCCGGTCGGGCGGCGGATTTTGGAATCATGGCGGAAGCTAAACCACCCGGTCCTATCGCAGTTGATAATCCAACGGGCAGGTCGGCAACGGTATGCGTTTTGGCAACGGCGATGTTATGACCACAATTGCCGGACGCCTGAGACGGTTCGGGAGAAGATCGAGTATTGCCACCTGAATCCGGTACGTGCGGGTCTGGTATCTGAACCGGGAGAGTGGCCGTGGTCGAGTTACCGATGGTATAATGATATGGCCGGAGTGGTATTGGAAGTCGATGGAGTTGTATTTTGATTGGCGGCAGGACTGGATATGATGTCCGTGTTGCCAGAGGTGATGCGGTGTATGCAAGTAAAGCGGGAACCCACCCCGCCAAAGGCGGAGTGGGCCACCGGTCAAGTAAGATATATGAATAAGACGAAGAATGCATCCGTGATTGATACGCTTGGAGTTGTTTATATCGACTCGCTATGTTTACGATATCCAAGCAGTGGCAACACGGCCTGTGTAATGCCAACCGATACCTTCTATTCCGGTATACATAATTACTTTCGGGGGAAGGAGGATGTCTACGGGCCCAGATGGACTTGGTATGGCCCAATGATACCGACTACTGAAACCTTGCTTGATGCATCATTTGTGGCTATTTTGCGTCATCCCAAGACGGGTGAGGAACTGGCCCGCGAACGATTCACCGTGCCGCTGAAAAGGTTCAACGATAACCGGTTTGTGATCCTGCGGTAGTGCGGCGGTTTGCCGTTTTGGACACTGGCAGTCTGCAGGGTGCCCCGCCCCTGTGGGCGGGAAATCGTAGTTGTCCTATCGAACAAGGACATCACTAGTGGGCCATCTTCACTCTCCCTCGGCGAAAGTCCTTGACATCCCCACCCCTTTGTCGCCAGATTCACCATCAGATAACGCACAACCATCATGCCAGTGAGGGCGACATGCGCGCATTTGTATTCGGCCTATTGCTGATCCTGACCATATCGGCCGCCGTCTTGTCGGCCGGCGACAGAAATTCCAGCCCTTATCCCCCACCGATTGCGGCCGTGCTCGATTCGGCCGGAGCCAATCGCGGCGAACTGGAAAAAGTGCTGAAGCATTACATAGACGCCAAGGATACACTTAAGTCCCGCGCCGCCGTTAATCTGATCGGGAAAATGGAACGAAACAGCTAAGTCACCTATGTTATCAAGGACACCACCGGCCGGGTCATCGCATTCGATCCTCTCTCCTATGCAAACTATGATGCCCTCACCGCCTCATTCGACACGCTGGAAAAGAAATACGGCACGCTCGACTACAAGAAGAAAGATGTAAGCGATGACTGCCGCACAATTACGGCCGACTTCTTGATTTCGCAGATCGACGATGCCTTCCGCGCCTGGCGCGAAAGACCATGGGCGAAATATCTTACCTTCCGGCAATTCTGCGATTATGTCCTTCCGTATCGCGGGAGCAATGAGCCGTTGGAAGACTGGCGTAGCTTCTTCTGGGAAAAATACAGAGATCTACCCCACCAAATGAACGACTCCTCCGATCCGGTCGAGGCAGCCAAGCTGATCAACAAAGATCTCATCACCTGGTTTGGGTTCGATCCCCGTTACTATTATCATCCGACCGACCAGGGGCTGGCCGAAATGCGCGCCGCCGGCAAGGGACGCTGCGAGGATATGACCAATCTGGCCATCTATGCCATGCGGGCCAACGGCCTGGCGGTCACCAGCGACTACACGCCGTTCTGGGCCGACGCCGGCAACAACCATGCCTGGAATGCCATCCTGACGCGCGACGGCCAGGTGGTGCCGTTCATGGGGGCCGAGGCCAACCCCGGCGAATATCATCTGGCCAACAAGTTGGCCAAGGTGTATCGCAAGATGTTCGGCAAACAGCCGCAGAACCTGGCCTTTCAGGAGCACAAGCAGGATAAACTCCCCGGCTGGCTGGCCGGCAAAAGCTATACCGATGTCACTGCCGACTATGTCGATGTCTGCCGGGTTATGGTAAACCTGACGGCGCCTGTTCCTGATTCGGTCGATATCGCCTACCTTTGCGTTTTCAATTCCGGCGAATGGCAACCGATTCACTGGAGCAAGATAACCGGCGCCACGGCGACGTTCAGCGACATGGGACGCAGCATCATGTACCTTCCGGCGCTGTATCTCAATGAGAAGGTCGTTCCCTGCGGGCCGCCCTTCATTTTGCGCAATGACTGCGGCATGACACCGCTGGTTGCTCGCGCCGACAGCGTTATCGCGGCTCATTTGGTTTCCACGACACGGCGGCAGCTGGACGCCTCAACCGATGGTGTGGCCATGGCATTTCTGACGCCCGGCCAGGAGTACGAGTTATCGTATTGGAGTGAGGGCTGGCAGTCTGCGGGTAAGATGATAGCCGACGACAATGGAAGCATTACTTTCGAGCGCATCCCGGTCGATGGTCTCTACTGGCTGGTGGCGAAAGATTCCGACCGCGAGGAGCGGATCTTTACCATCGCGGACGGCCGCCAGGTCTGGTGGTAGGCCGGCTCAGTCGGCACAAATTAATATACCGTCAGACCTTGACCTGACGGCAATGGGGCTTTTCGGGCAGGTAATCTTTTTCGATTCGATTACATTTTTATCTTGACAAATGCAGGTCTCTTTGATTAGAATCCCGGTCAGAGATCGGGCACCGGCACCATTGCACTGCATCTGATAATATACACGACTATTATGGGGGCAAGGTATGCTCAATAGAGCAGTGATCCTGGCTTTCGCGATAGGCATCTTCTGCCTCAGCGGCCGACCGGCGCAGACGCAATCATTCATCAAACTGACCGATGAGCAGCAGATTCAATTGGCACTGGACATGGTACGCAAGGGGATTCAGCAGCAGGACACGGCCAAGGTCTTTACGGTCTTCGCCTCCCAGGTCAGGGTGGCGGATAAAAGTACGAATGCCAGGGAGGTCCTAAGCGCCCGGCTCCAGGCGATATTTGCCCAGTCATCGGAGCGGGCCATGCAACTTGCTCGACCGGCGTTTCGCGGAACCGACAGCCGTCTGCGGGCGTCGCAATTCTGGGACTTTGATATTTTGGAACCGCAGATATCCATTTGCGGCGACAGCGCCTTTGTCGAGTGCGAGTTGGTTTTATGGGGTGGCGCGCCGGATCCGACTTCCCCACGGCACGGTAAGCGAGTCAAGGAACGGTTCATTCTCTTTTCGCCGCCGAAGGTGAGGACGGTCCCACCGCGGGAGGAGTACGGCACCTATGCCGACTCGGCAACGAGCAGATTTCGGGCCTGGCAGGTGGTTGGCTTTGAGAGTCTTCTGGATTTTCTGGGCAATCAGAGCAGGGTGGAGACGAAAGGCGCTGATGCCAACGGGGGAAAGTGATGGACTGGCAACTGATTCGATCTCATGTGATTACCCTTTTCCTGGTAGGCTGCTGCCTACAAATAATTGCCACCTCCGATTGCGGTCCCCAAAGAAGTGAGGTGCCGCAGAACCAATGTCCCGGGTGGGACACTGACTGCGACGGGATTAGCAATGCCGTGGAGTTGAATTCGGTCAATAGTTATTTACATTTGGATACGGCCAGAGCCGATGCAAATCCTTCAATTGCACACGGAACCCCGTCGAATGGCTGGATCGAGAAGGGAATAAACATGGTGAATTCCGGCACGGGGTACTATCATTACCTAGGTACGGACGATGCGGAAACCGACGATTGGGCGGTCCTGGCCATGATAAATATAATTGAAGGTGCAGGACGAGCATGGCATGATGGCAACCAGAGCCCCCCCAGAATCGGTATTGGCGACCTAAGCAAAGGTAACGCCTCGACCGAGGAATTTGGGGGCAGCTTTCCTCCCCATACCTCCCATCAAAATGGTCTAGATGTAGATATACGCTATATACGCAAAGACAACAAAGAAGATGGGCTGAATTTGCTCGACACCCTTGAGAGGCGTAATTATGACACGACCGCCACAATTGCGCTTATGAATTATCTGTTCAGTAATGGTACGGCTGCAAGAATAATTGTGAGTCAATATTGCGGAATCTCGTTTAAATACGTTCCCGCGACTTACGATACGACAGGCGCACATGACAATCATTTCCATCTGCGCATTGTCGATCCCGACGGTACGGGGAATTGAAAGATTGGGAAATCTGATATGACCAGGAGGTATATGATGCGAATTCATCTATTGGCTATGACGGCTGTTGCAGCTACGGTCGGTACCGTGGCATTGATCAATACCGCATCAGTTGAGCCAACGCGCTTCTTCTCAAAGGGCGGCACCGCTATTTATAAACAAACTGATAGAAACGCTGAAATCCCGATTTATAAAATAGCAGACGGCTTCATCGGTGAGCGCAATGTCGTGGCGGCCCCGAGAAGCAACTTGATTGCGGTCATCCAAACAAGCAGAGTCCCGGAGACGCCAGGTGCCAAGGAATATCTCGTTCCTTACAAGAACGAGCTGGTCATCATTGATACTACCGGAACCGTTGTGCGTCAGACTCACGATGATGTGCAGAAATGTGTATGGAGCCCTGATGGACGCAAGCTTGCATATATTACGGGCGCCTACAGTGAGGAGGGATTTGGCTTCAAGCCCAACGGTATATATATTTTGGACATCGAGAGCGGCATTACTGCGCAGGTCACCAAGGAATTTCCTCATCCCAGCCAACAAGGAAATCCTGGCGGGGGGTATGACCTTAATTGGGCGGCATTTGACAGCAACCTTTACATACAGGAATATCCATCGGCCGGGGGGAATTATGTATACAAACCCAGTACCGGCAAAACGTACCCCGTTCCCTATAAAGGAATTCATTTTTCACCTGACGGCAAATTCTATTTGGCGCTTTCTTCAGAGGAAGATCCCCATCTATATATTACTTCATCAAGCGAGGACATCACTACCCGTGCCGGTGAGCGGCTTGGATACAACCTCGGAGGATGGGCATCTGACCGACCGCATCATTTGTTGGCAACAAGGATTGGCAATGATCAGGAGACCACCGATTCTACGGGGCGCGGCTCGCCCCGCGCATTCAAGACAGATATATCTGCGACCGAACAGAAAACCTATTTGCTCTACGATGTCGAAAAAGATCAGATAGTAAAAGAATGGATTGCGCCATGAAAATCTCCTTCCTATCAGCGTTGGGCGTTTATGTTGCCTTTTTGCTGGCTGGCGTTCCTGTCCAGGCCCAGCAGGAAAGCCAGTACGCTCTTCTCAGCAGACCTGTCTTCAAGAATCCACTCATATGGCGGTTAACGAAGAGCGTCACTAACTCCCTCTGGGGCGTCGATCTGTTCTATTGCCCCTGGTCGATGGCCCAGTCGTATGTCATCAGTCCCAGTTTTCAGTATCTGAGCGTCGGCGCGTTTCTGGCCGATCACTATTGGGACAGAATAGTCTATCTCGAATCTCTTGACGACTGGATTCGGGCCTATGGGCAGAGCGGGGCGGGGGCCGGCAAATTCTCCTGGCCTCGCGCCATAGATGCCTTGGCTCCATCCAATGAAACGTACTATAGCGTCTATTACTTCATCTACATTGCCGACACCGAGAACAACCGTATCGTGAAGTTGAAATACAACTGGCAAAACCAGGTCATGGCCTATGATGGCGACATCACCGGCAGCCTTGACCGTCCGATAGATCTCGACCTCAACAATAGCGGCGATTTCTGGCCGGGGGATAACGATTACCTCTGGGTGCTTGAACATGACAGCCGGATCAGCCGCTACACGCGCGACGGCGTCTGTCGCGCCACCTATAGCATTGTCGGCTGCAACGGCCAGCCGGGGGAACTCTGCGGCGCGACCGCCATCGTCAGCGGACGAAGCTTCTTTCTCTCGCCCCCGTACGATCGCTATGCAAACAACGATGACATATATGTGGCCGATACCGGAAATCATCGGATCGTCCGGCTGCGCAAATCCCCCAATAGCGAGGTTCTTTCCTGGCTGGGCGTCGTTCCCACGACCGCCGGGGTGACCGATCTGGAAGTGGACAACATGGGCCAAGTCTGGGCCGTTGATCCAACCAATAACCGGCTCACAAAATACACCTCAGACCTTATTCCGCTCTGCGCCTTCGGCAATGGTGATTTCGTGCCCAATCGTTTTTATGCTCCCAGGAGCGTTTCCAATGCCGGCGGGTACCTGGGATACGGTGAAATGTTTGTGGGCGAGGCCTAGACCGACTCCAGCGGCGGCCAATACTACGGGATCGGCACCGATATTCTCGATTTCTATATTACCTCCACTCCGGGCGATAAATGGCATTATATACACTATGTATTGATCGATCCGTCGGTGACCTGCATCAAGATCCAAAATCTGCAAAGCAAGGTGGTAAGGACGCTTCGGCATGGCTCGGAAATGTCGGGAGAAAGCTGCTACACCTGGGACGGCGCCGATGACTCCGGACGCCAGGTCAATTCGGGATATTATTATGTCTTCGTGGCCGACACTTGTTCCTATACCAACGTCGAGACCGGCCTGCCTTCCAACAACGTCACCAAAGGAAGCTGGGTGTTCCATGCCCAGAACCCGACTCCGCAGTACACGCCGGGAGACGCCAACAACGACGGCGTGGTGAATATCGGCGATGCCGTCATGATTGTTATGTACGTCTTTAAGGGAGGCCCGGCCCCGACGCCGTGGCTATGCGTCGGTGACGTGACCGATGACGGCGCCGTCAACGTCGGCGATGCCGTTTACTTGATAAACTTTATATTTAGGGAAGGCCCGGCGCCTCGTGACGGCTGTGCCTGAGACCATGCCGGCGGCCGTCTAGAACCAATACCCGGCCTGAACAGACCAGACGCGGCTTTTGTACGACTTATCTTTTGCCAGTGATGTCAGGCTCGGTTCAAAGCGTCCCTCGAAGAAGATCCAGCCGTTGCCGGTTTTGAGGTCGATCCCGGCGCCGATAATACCGCCCGCGTCGGTGCTGGTGATATATGGTAAAGGTTCATCCACCGCCGTCAGGCCGTCGTCCAGATGGCGCTTGTGCTGCACCAAGAGCGAGGCAAAGCCACCGCCGATCAGATAGGGGCGGTAGGCGGAGGGAGTCGGCGGGGCCAGCTTGACCACGAACGGAAGTTCCAGATACCCCACCACCCAGGATTCCGCGATGGTGCCGATGACGCTGTCCGTGGAATCGCGCACCGGCGATTTCGGGTTTTTGAATCCTTTGCCGGTGACCGACAACTCCAATTGAATCGTGAACAGCCGGGTCATCGGATAATTGACGAAGGCTCCCAGCAGATATCCCGTGCGGCTGTCGGGGTGGTCGGGATTATTCGAGACATTGGCCAGATTGAAGCCACCTCTTCCCCCGATGCCGACCAGCTTGGGATTAAACTCCGCCACGGCGCCCGAAGTCATCGCGATCACCGCCAGGCCGAGCAGAACGGCCACGGCGCGAAATCCTTTGTCCATTCCCATCATCTTCATATTTCTCCCGATTACAGCTTGCGGCTGCCGCGCTGGGTCAAGGCCATCCCCTGAGCGCAGAGGGGGCACTGCGACGCCTCCCAACTGGCGGCGGCGACCCTCGCCAGCGGCTTCAAGGGCAGATCGAAGGCGGCGGTTCCGCCGGAGCGGTCCAAAAGGACACCCAGGCCGACAATATCGGCCTTATACGATCGGCACAGGTCAATGACCTCTTTCACTGAGCGGCCGGTAGTCATAATGTCATCCACCACCAGCACCCGCGTACCGGGCTCAATGGCAAAACCGCGCTTGAAGACGCGCGAGCGGCCGTCCTCGCCCGCCTCGGCGTAGATGGCATCCGTTTTCAAATATTTGGCAACCTCATAGGCAATCAACACCCCGCCGGTGGTTGGGCCGACCACCAGTTGCACCCGGTCATTGCGGAACAGCTCGGCCATCAACCGGCACAGTTTCTCCACAAAGGGTGGCTGCCGCAAAATCATGAACTTCTCAAAGTAGACGTCGCTATGCCGCCCGGAGGTTAAAAGAAAATGGCCTCGCAGCAAGGCCTTGCTGTCGTAGAAAATCTGGAGAATCTCCTCGTTGGTCATTTAATCCTCCTCGACAATGAAAGCCATGGCCATGGCGAAGCGCTCGGCGCAAGAGATCGAAAGGCGGACTTGCCTGCCGCCGAGTCCAGAAATCAGGCGGTCCGGCAGCCTGACGGCCGGCATCACGTCGACACCGGTCTCGATTTCAATATCACGCAGGGCCACCCCGCCGTCAAAGAACCGTCCCAGCGATTTCATGACCGCCTCCTTGGCGGCGAATCCCGAGGAAACGGCCAGCGCCCGCTCGGCTCTGTCAACGGGTAACCGACCGATCTCAGCGTCGGAAAACAGGCGGGCCAGAAAACGGGCGCCAAGACGCTCCAGCGCCGCCTCGATACGGTTGATATCGACCAGGTCAATTCCGATCGCGCAGATCATGGTCATGCCGGTTAGATTAGAATCCACCCATACCGGGAATAATAACACCACCGACAGACGGGGAAAAGCGAAATATTTCCTCAAAAAAAGTTGTTGCCTTGGTCTGCTCAGGGGGCGTAATTAAGGTATGAGAGAGAGAGATGTATTTGAAAAACCTCTAACACTTGGACTCATGAAGGTCGTCCCTATAGGTTGCGCGTACGCCGTGACCCTCCCGGAGACGGGTGGTAGCGAAAGCAAAATACCAGGGTGGCTGTAAAAACCCTTTACCGTGTGTAAAAGGGGAGTTTTTTCAAATTATGTCTCTCTCTCTTTTTTATTCGAAAAGAATCCGATTCAGCTTCTTTTCGATTTCGGCAAAGGGCGTCCCCGGTCGAACCAGAATCAGGTAAAACTCCACCCCGGTCGAGGCCAGAATAATCCGACCCGGCTCGACTTCATAGATGCCGTACTCGCGCCGCTGCCCTCCCCCCGGAAGCGCCGAGAACACCTTGAGCATCTCCGGCAGTTCCCGCAGGACGTGCTTGAAGATTTTTCTGAACGGGGCGGTGGTTTCCTTTTCCCCCATGAGGCGACCGTCGGCGGTGATCAGGAAAACCTTTTCCACTTCCGGAAGCTTGCGGACCTCTTCGGAGCGGACTCGCCCCGCCACCGGCCGCAGAAGCTCCCCCGACGGCTCTTCCACGCGACTGCCGCGGATGATCTTGGATACCTCCAGATGCTGGGCTTTGATCATCTCTTCAACGCGATGCATCGCCTCGATGGTGTCGACTTCCGCTTCCAGTTCCCGTTCAATTTTATGGAGTACCCGGCCCTGTGATGACACGGTGGTGGTGACGCGCGGACGCGGCCGTTGAGCGTACTCAGTCTGCAACTGCAGGACTTCCTCCCCCCGCTTGACGGTCGACGTCCTGCCTGCCGGAATATATGGGCCGGTCATAACGCGTTTATTCGGTCAGGGCGGCTGCGCCGCGGCGCAGCCGGCCCGCCGGGAATCGCCTCAACACTTGGAATATCCACACCCGCGGCAAATAACACATCCGGACTCATGCTCGACCCGGGCACCGCAATCCGGGCAAAATTCAAAACCCAGGTCTTTGTCTCTATGGATGGCCTCGCCGTTCCCGAAATGCTTGTGAAGGACGATCGCCAGGGCGTCCGGAATCGAGGAGATAAGACCGCCGTTGCCGAAAACCGGTGATGATCCGCCGATCCCTTTGAGCTGGTCGACGATATTATGAACCGGAATCCCCG
>CAZPEV010000033.1:16990-23546 GCA_964585635.1 uncultured Ignavibacteriales bacterium | reverse complement strand
TAATACAGAGTACGATGGGGATGGGTTTTTCGATTTCAACCTGAAGAAGATGAAGTATAACCGCTTTTTAAGATTTGGAGGCAGATTCATCGCCTTTGCGACCTGCCAATCACAACCATAACCACAAGGGGGCTAATATGAAGTCTTTTGTGTCTTTCGGAATCGCGGCGTTGCTCCTGTCGTCGGGAGCCCTAGCGCAATCGCCGTATTACTACTACCCCAAGGGGACGATTCCATTGCGAATCGATTCCTCCAGGGTCGCCATCAAGTTTGAGGCGGCCTTGACGCCGTTCGTCAAAAGCGCGTTCATTGAATCAATTGGCCGAATCGAGGCTGTGGTCAATGACAGCAGTGCTCTTGATGATTTCGACGTCTGCTCCTTGTCGACCGGAATTGGGTACGAGTCGTTTCTTGATTCCCTTGATACCCTTCCCGGAATCTATCTGGTGGAGCCGTACTATCTTACGCTCGACGGTGACCCATTTCCCGTCGGCGCTGCCTTTTATGCGGCCTTTGACAAGGCCGTTCCCGTGCAGGAGATCGACAGCATCAACAGGGCCTTCAAAGTCAAGCCAATTCACACGCTCTACGGCATGCCCAATGTCTATGAACTGGAGAATACCGATTCAACCGGGATGCGGGTCCTTGATCTGGCCAACGCCTACCATAATCTTGACGCCACCATATTTGCTCACCCAGCCTTTGGTGTGCGGCCGGTCCTGTTCGGGTACAAGCTGTACGACTATTACCATCAATACCAGCCCCATCTCAAGAAGATCATTGGGGATTTCAACAACACCACCGTTTGGGATTTCAGCGGTCTCGATTCGGTGGCGACCGTGGCGATCATAGATGATGGCGTGACCGGGCATGAGGACTTGCCGGCGGAACGTATCCTGCCCGGGTATGACTTCTATGATTATGATATTGACCCCAGGCCCGGCCTTTGGAGGGCACACGGTATGGCATGCGCGGGTATTGTCGGCGCTGAGCATACTGTTGACAGTACCGCAGGTTCTTTGACCTCTTCCGGAGTGATATCTTTGAATCCCCACGTAAGGATATTGCCGGTCAAGTTATTTAGTGATGCAGGATGGGGGCCATTAGAGGAAGATCAAGTTGCTCAGGCCATAACCTATGCGTACCTTAGCGGCGCCGATATTCTCAGTTGTAGTTGGGGTTACAAAGTGCGACCAGTTGATTTTTGGGTAATCGACTATGCCCTGGAAGACGCATTCAATTTTGGTCGAAATGGATTGGGTTGCCCAACGATTTTTGCATCAGGGAATTTTGGCTATGACTCAGTGGCCTATCCAGCCAAGCTTGAGCCGTGCCTGGCGGTTGGAGCGGTAGACCTTCAAGACAATCGTTGGGATTACAGCCAGTATGGTTCGCAACTCGATCTGGTGGCGCCCAGTGGTGAGACCGACTTCCAAGGAGACGTCTGGTCTTTAGACCAGATGGGCGACAGCGGGTTCAACCCCTTTTACGGCCATATCACCTGGGACTGCCCGACGGCGGAGACTAACGACGTCAATTATGATTGCCGGTTTGGCGGCACCTCGGCGGCCTGCCCCATGGTGTCCGGAGTAGCGTCGCTGCTGCTGGCCAAAAGGCCGCATCTGCGGGTAGACCTGATCTATGATATCCTCCGCAATTCGGCGGTAACGAACCTCGAAAGCGGCGCCATCACCCCGCCTGATGACGAATACGGCTATGGTCGGGTCGACGCCTTCCGCGCGCTGCTTACCGTCTCTCATGGGGATGCGAGTAATGATGCTGCCGTCGACATCGGCGACGCCGTCTACATCGTGAACTATATCTTCAAGGATGGTCCGCGACCGCGGCCCCATATCGGCACCGGAGACGCCAATTGCGATGGAACGGTCAATCTGGGTGATGTCACCTATATCGTCAACTACATCTACAGGAATGGCCCGCAGCCGCCGTTGTGCTTTAAGTATAACTATTAGGATCCGTTCTTGCCAAACCGTCTCAAGACGACCCGAAGGAGGTAATAGAAACATAAATGAAATTACTACTCTGGATAACCGTTATAGGTATTCCGACCGGGCTGGTTGCAGTTTGGGTGGCTGGCTATTATCGGACGGCTGAACATCCCGCCAAATCAGGTCAATGTCCGAGGTGCCTCACCCTTGGAAAGAAAGACTGGTGGACGCCGACAGGGTACCTGCTTCAGCGAATTGGAAGCATCCTCTTGTTCGCCGGCTCTTTGGCCTGCGCCATCTATTATGGCCGGTACTGCTTCACGGGTTGATGAAGGTCTTCTAATGCCGGAATTCGCTTAAGCAATGAGGCAAGGCTTCCGGCTCGTCTTAAAGGGGTCGCGAAGAGGGCGGATCGTTTTCTGAAGTAAGGTCTTAGAATCCATTTTGGGCCAGTAGCTTTTCGGCTTCTTCCTTGGATCGAACGATCTTCGACATCTTCCCGGTGCCGCCGATGCTGAACATTTTCTTGAGTTGGCTCTTAGTGATTGGGTTGTCGATGATGTTGATCGACAGCGTCATGCCGTTTTCCCGGCACCATCGCAGGTGTTCACCGACGACCTTGATCATGTCCGGGTACGATGATTTCCAATTGGTCAGATTGACTACTTTTGCCCAGGGACTGCCGAGCAAGGGCGCGGCGACATGCATGAACTCCTCATGATAGGATCGGGCCGTCTCCTTGGTCCAACTGCCGTAGATCTTCTCCAAAATAAGCCGGCGGTCGAGGTCGGCATCGATGGTAAAATGCATGCTGAACGTCATCTAAAATCTCCAGGTCTTCCTTGCCGCAATCCTCCAGAACCGGCGTTGCCATTGTCCGTTGGTTTGTGCACGTGGGAGCCACCCGTTTCGGATTGCGAACGCAATTAAAGAATTTTAAGTCGGCAGGTGCAGCTTCTTCGGCTGCCCTTGGCCGATTTCAATAAACTACTTGTTTGGCCGGGGCGCAAGGCCAAAATCGCCACGAAGGGCAATTATTTTGGGCTTTGGGCCGGAACGGATCTGTCAAGCAAACGGCGCGCTTCGGGCGTGTCAGGGGCAGACCGGGGAATGTCACGTATGCTTGCGGACGGGAGATTATACGGGCCTCGTCCATAATTGCAGTTTCAATCTGAAGCTGACAAGATGGCGATGATTGGGCGGTGCGACGGCGATGCCGACCGGGGGTCGGGTGGTCGACCATCTCTGTCGGCGACAAGAATCGTCGACGAGGTCCGCTATCCTGCTTCCCCTTGATCCTCTCGGAAACTTGGTGCATCCGTTGGTTGTTAGGCGGCCACCGGCAGCAATATTTGACTATCGGGGAAAAATGACAGAGAATCACTTTGCATGATGGCCTTAAAATGAGGGGGCATAAAATGAGAGTGATACACAGATTTATTACACCATGGACTCAGCGACGTCAGGCACGTCCAATTCGTTGTACGATATGGGTTTATTGTCAACGCCTTATCGGGGGAGCCTGGCGGACCTTTTTGTCCCATTTCGATCAAAGGGTAGGATAAAAAAGTGCTTGACATTTTCTCAAACCATACGTTATATAAATCATAGAGAGGTAGATGATTATATTAATCGAGCTTTAGGTATCTTGCAGAACTTGGCACCATTCATCGGGGCTTGAGTTGCCTTTCCTTGAGGCCTAACAGGGCCCTGACAATCAAAGGAATTGGACTTCATGGATTGAAATGTGAGCCATGAGCGTTTTATTTTCTGGGCAAACCACCGATAATTGAAAGGGGTGGAGTGCCAGGGATGCGGCCCCCTATGGGCGGCCCTTTGATTTGGGAGCAGGCCGGCGCCTGGGAGACATTGGAAAGAGCGGATAAATACTATCTTAACGGCGATATATTTGACGATTGAGGAATATAGATAGTTCACGCCGGAATCCAGGTGTGTGGGACGGGGAGATCATGGGGTGTGACCATTTGGAGCAAGAGGGTGAACATGGCACATGTAGAGGAAGGAGTGAGCCATGAGTGTTAGTTTGTTAAGATGGGGGTCGGGCATGAAATGGGCGTCGTGCCTGATGGCGATCGTGGCGGCGGCCATGCTTAGTATGGCGGCCGGGTGCAACGATGACAGATCGTCAAACAGCCCGCCGGCAGAGACGTCCTATAACTTGGTCGTCAATGTCTATGCCGCCGATTCGAGCCATACCGATAACCTGTATCTGCTGACAGTGAGCGGTAATTCCGATACCGTGGTTGATTCCCAAGCGTTCAGCGACATGGTAACGGATATGACGTTTGCGCCGGATGGAAAACGGGCCTTTTTCATCAATCCCCACCGGGGGCATAAAGAAGTCTATCTGACCGATTGGCCGGTGATGGATACCCGGGCGCGATACGACACCATTTCCGCTGAAGGGATATCATTATCGGAAGACGGTCAATATCTTTTGACCAGCCTTGGCGCAGTCGTGTTATTATCCGCCTCCGGTCTCGCGCCGCGCTATATCGATTCCCTGGGTCTCAAGGACGCCTGCTTTTTGCCTCGTCATTCCGCCTTTTGCGGACACTATTGGCAAGACACGGTTGTGATTGTCGATTACGGCCAGGTACCGGCAGATATTCAGCGACTGGGGCTGCCGGCCCCATCCGGGGAGGCCTGGCAAATCGAGGCAATCTGCACTACCCCCGGCGGCGACAGTCTGGTCATAGCAACATATGATCAGATGAGCGCCAAGAATTATATTGTCGTGGCGAGGACCAATACTCTCTCCATACTCAGCAAGGTTGAGGTTGAACCTGATTTCCATTGGTCGCGACCCATTTGCCATCCGAATGGACAACGGGTGTATTGGTATTACCGGGGCAGCTCCTGGCCGGAGCCCGTTTCGGGAGCGGTCTATTGCTACCGCATCCCGACCGGCGAATTGACCGCAATCGTTGACGAGTCGGTAGCGGGGGTCATCGAACCGATCGGCATGGCATTGGCGCCTGACGGCGTTCACCTGTATGTCGTCTGCATCAATGATTTGTTCAAAATATATCTGCCGACCAATCAGGTGACGCGGTTGTTGCCGGATAAGTACAGAGAACGCTTGGCCATGAACGTCGTAGCGGCGAGGTGATGAGCGGCAGGGATCATCAGAGGGGCGCATCGACATCGGGCACAGGCGCCAAATTGATGATATGGACAGGATTAAACTCGGCCGAAGAAGGGAAAGGCCGGTTTCGAAGCCTATTAAAAATATTACTTGACAGAATGATATACACGGCATATATTTATGCCGTCGGTTGGGCATCGAGATTCGGCATCAGGACACAAGTGAATCATGGCGAAAACCAGGTAAGGACGGCGACATTAGTCAGACCTATTTGGGGGATGTCACTTTGGCAGAAAGGCGGCCGAGTGATTGTCCCGCAGATAGGGGCTTGACAAAACTGTAGAATCACCATATTAAAGACAGAATATGTGGTGACGTAAACGATAGCGGGGAATGGTATGAAGCGGGCAGAGCGATTGACAATGGCGGCGATGATAATCGGCTGCGTGCTGTGGGCAGGCTGCGGTGACGACAAACCGACGCAGGGATCACAGACGCCAATCGATTACCAGGTAATATTGAGCTATTACTATGATGAAGGCCAGCAACAGACGCCTTATCTACTGGCGTTAAGTGGGTTGACGGATTCCATAGTTGATTCGGTGCCGATGACCTCTTTCATTAGCGGGTTTTCCTTTTCGCATCGCGACAGTCTGGCTTGCTTTGCCAGCAGCCGGCGCGTATGGACGACTGCTTGGACGCCGGCCGAAACGATCGGGGTTTATGATGGGGCCGGTGGCGGCCGCGTGCAGATTTCGCAGGATGATAATTATGTATTCGTCAGTGGTCGCAAATCGGGATTATTCCGGTTTCCCTCACTGGAGCCTATATTTATCGATACCACGGTGGGATATGGGACTTTGATACCGGGTCGGCCGATCGTCTGTCTTCATCATTATTCGTCCGATACCCTTTATTTTGTCGATTATGGTGCGCCTGTTCTGCGGCAGTGGGCAATGCCAATGAAGAACCAAGCGGGAGAGCCGGTGCTTATCAATGCCATCTGCGTTAGTATCTCCGGCGATACGCTTTTTGTAGCAGCGGAAAAACGTGATCCCACGACGGAGAGATACATTTTGGTGGTTACAACCGATAATCTGAGGGTCCTGGATCAGGTTGCAGGCGGCCCCCCGCTCGATTTTACCAATCCCCTGGTTCATCCGGATGGGAGGCGGGTATTCTGGTACTATCCGGGCGGGACCTGGCCGTCGGTAACCACCGGTTCTATTTATGTGTATGACATTCACCGCAAGCAGTTTCGAGTTCTTCTTGATGGCACAAGCATACCTCACCTCTTTCCCGCAGGGATGACCGTTTCGCCGTTTGGTGATTTTCTGTATGTAATTAATGATTATGGCCTTAGCCTGATAAGAGTGCGACTGTCAGACGGCACAGTGACAGTACCGCTTGACAATATTCCTGGTCATGGAGTGTGTCTGTCTGTGAGGTAAGAGATTTTCATCCCCCAGTCATCGGTACCACAACAATCAATAGGCGC
>CAZPEV010000033.1:0-16980 GCA_964585635.1 uncultured Ignavibacteriales bacterium | reverse complement strand
GGAACCAGGCCGAAGAGCTGGTAGAACTGATCGCCGACGAAGGCGCTCAGGCAGGTCTTCGTCATGAGCCTTTACCGTTGACAGTGGGATTGGCGATCCATATCTTTCCCTTGCCGAGTATTCTATGGGACTAAAGGGTAGCAGCGAGAAACCGATCAAAGTTGGTGTCAGCGCCTGCCTGCTGGGTCAGAAGGTGCGTTTCGACGCCGGGCATAAGCAGGACCGGTATATCACCGATATCCTGGGGCAATATTTCCAGTTCGTCCCGGTTTGCCCGGAGGTGGAGGTCGGCATGGGAGTGCCGCGCGAGTCGGTGCGGCTGGTCGGAGCATCCGATGCCCCCCGAATGGTCGGCACCAAAACCGGGGCCGACTGGACCGGGCGGATGCGGGCCTATGCCGAAAAGCGGGTCCGCCGGCGCGACATGCTCGGCCTCTGCGGCTATATCCTAAAGAAAGATTCGCCCAGTTGCGGCATGGAACGGGTCAAACGGTACCAAGAATCCGGCCTGGCGGTGAGGTCGGCGGTCGGTCTTTACGCCCAAATCCTCATGGAGCGGTATCCTCTCTTGCCGGTGGAGGAGGAGGGGCGGCTCAATGATGCCCGTATCCGCGATAATTTTGTCGAGCGGGTGTTTGCCTATTATCGGCTGCAGCGGTTGTTCGCGTCCGGCCTCAGTCGGGGAGGGCTGGTGGAGTTTCATGGCGCCCATAAATATCTGCTATTGGCTCATAGCCCCAAACACTATACCCTGCTGGGGCGGCTGGTGGCAGATATCAAAAAACAGGCACGGTCAGAATTCCGGGAGAAATACAGCGCGCTGTTTATGGAGGCGTTGGCGGTTACGGCGACGCCGAAGAAACACCATAATGTGATGTTGCATATTCTCGGCTTTTTGAAAACGGTTCTTGATCCGGCCGACAAGAAGTACCTCCTGGGCGTGCTGGATGATTACCGCAACGGCCTTGTCCCGTTGGTCGTGCCGCTAACCCTGTTGCGGCAGTATGTCGCCAGGCATGAAGTCAAGTACATCACCGACCAGATTTATCTCAATCCTCACCCCCAGGAGTTGATGCTCCGGAACCACGTGTGACCCCGGCCCGCGCCCGGCCGACCGGGCGGCGCTGTGTGATCGGGCTATCGGCGGATCAGCCTGAACGCGATATTCGGGTCAAGACCGACGCTGTAGGCCAGATGTATCCAGAGCATCGCCAGCGGTTCCAGATACCGGGCGGCGATCAGGCCGCCGGCGTCGACAACATCAAACCCCAACTCTGCGGCCAGGCCGCCGGCAGCCTGTTTCGCCTGCGTATCATCGCCGCAGATGAACATCGTCGCCCGGTCCGCGCCAAACTGAGGCTGGACCATATTCCCGCTGCCGGTCATGTTGAAAGCCTTGACCACCGCGGCTCCTTTAGCCCAGAGCGAGACCTGCTCGGCGGCCGAGGTGGTCAGGCCAATCGATAATCCGGTCAGATCGTCCTTCACGGGGTTGGTGCAATCGATAACGATTTTGCCGGCCAAGTTTCCGGCGGCCGCCAGGGCATTCTGGGCCGCTTGCCAGGGGGTGGCCAGTACGATCAGATTGGCGGCGGCGGCGGCCTCCGCGACAGATGCGGCCCGGGCTCGAGGGCCGATTTCCTTGAGCAACTCGTTAGTAGAGTTCTTGTTAGGATCGCGCAGGCCGAATATGATTTCATGGCCACGTTGCGCCCAGCGTCGGCCGAGCGTGCCACCCACATGGCCGCTGCCGATTATGGCAATCTTCATGACATCCTCCCGGTTAGATCATGTTCCTCATGCGATTAGAACAGCCGGGAGCCTGATTTGTTCATGCGAAGGCCCGTCTCCGGTCATGGTCCCGGTCGGCCGGCGGCCCGTCTGGCCCTGGGTCCGGCGATGGAGGACGGTCCTGCCTATCCGGGCCGGCCGCATGCGGACACTTGCCGCGCGACGGGACGGCGCATGCGATCGGCGTGCGGCAAGATAAATCCTGATTGTCGCCGATTGGAATATTGCTTGACATTTGAGAGGCATTTTCCTATACTTGTTATGGTATTGCGTATTGCGATGCAGCTTTTATTTACACCTTGGAAGCGCATCTTGAGTTAAACATCTTAACCTAAGGAGACTGCAATGGCAAGGAAACCTGCAGCAGTGTTCCTCCTCTCCTTTATCCTGGTCGCTTTTTTGGCGACCTCCGTGGTTTTTGGCTCCGACAAGCCGATTAAGCCGTTTCAGGATCGGGCCTCTTTCCCGGCCCGGTTTGCTCCGGTATACGGTTTTGCCGGCGCTGAGAAAGGAGCGTTTGCCGCTCCCAAGGGGGCTGATCAGGTGGCCCTGGGCGAGATTTCGAGTGCTTCGATCGGAACCCAGGTAGGAACCACCTCCTACGACTATCAGCATAACTGTTCCATGGGGCATCAGGTTGAGCACCGTGGAACGAGCTACGTCCATTTCGACTGGATGTACCAGACGGGGTTTGTCCTGGGTGTTGGGCGTGGGATCGCGGTGCAGTCCTATAACCTGACCGACTGCGACCTTGAATTCCCGACCGTCAAGCTGGCCACGACCGATTACGGTGGCTACTGCAGCATGGACGCGGCGCAGAACCTCTGCGCCATCCCCGGTGGGCACGAAGGTAATGACGCGGATAGTCAGCGGCCGCGGACCTATTTTGATTTTTGTGCGACCGGGCCGTTCGGGCTGTTCACGGGCGATGCCCCGACCGACGTTTTTGGTTGGTATGCCAACAATGGGGCCGGCCCGACCAACCAAAACCTCTGGCCATTGATCGAATATCAGATCGGGACCGAGGAAGTGATTCACATGGTGACCAACGAGTCGGGCGGTGCGGCGGGCGATCCGGCGACCTGCTCGTATAATCGGCGGGTAGGCCCCTATGGCGCCTCCCTCGGCGTCTGGTCGCCGCAGGTCATCATCGATACCGTCATGAACATCAACTGCGTCGTGACGGCCTCGCAGACCAGCGACAAGGTGGCGATTGCCTGGAACCGGCCGGTTACTTATCTGGGTCGGGGTGTTGACGAGCTTGGACCCTGGAACCAGATGGAGAACGACATTTGGTACGCCATTTCGGATGTGCAGGGTCGCGATTGGGTCGATAGCTGCGTTAGCCCGCGGACGTCGATCGCTCACAAGATTCTGACCAATCCGGGCTACTGGAAGGGCGGCAACATCACCAATTACGCCTGGAACAGCGATTGGAAGGCGTACTGCAACATTGGCGCCCTCATTACTTCCGACAATAACCTGCATGTCATTTGGGGTTGCCGGCAGTGGACCGACACGACTTCGGTCTTCCGCCGTTCTTCCGCCATTTTCCACTGGTCGGAGGATCATCCGGTGATCCGGACGGTGGCGAAGGCGCAGTGGTATACGGGTGGTCTCTGCTACGGTCACACCTGGGGCAGCGACGTGGACAAGGAGTCGATTTCGGAGTGCGACGGGAAGTTGTACGTCCTGTTCACCCAATTCGGCAACGATGCCGCTCCCTGCACCGACTATAGCGCCAACAAGAAGGTCATGAACGGGGAACTGTACATGACGGTGTCGGGCGATAACGGTGTGAACTGGGATCGTCCGCAGAACCTGACCAATTCGCCGTCGCCGTTGTGCGCCGATGGGAGTTGCGAGAGCGACAACTGGGCGACGATGGCGCGCTTTGGCCGGACGGAAGTGTGTGGCGCCCTGATTGGACAGAAGGTCCTGGACGTCATATACGTCAACGACAAGTCGGCCGGCGGTGCTATTCAGACCGAATCCGGCATCTGGACGACGAACCCGGTGAAATGGTTCCCGACGGTTTGCCGGGCGGTAGTGCCGGAGCCGTTGTATGCCGATGACGCCGGTCCCGGATATGGTGAGCCGTTTAGCGATGTCCCGTTGCGGATAGCGCCAGGCGGCGACACCATGATTACGCTTAAAATGGAGAACATGGGTCTGTTGGCCAACAACTGGTCAATTTCGACCAACCCGGTGGCAACCTGGATCACGGCGAATCCACCGTCGGGGTCGATTCCCTGCTGCGGCGGGACGCAGGACGTCGACATAACGTTCAGCACTCCGGCGGGAGCGCTTAACCCGTCGTATTACAAGGACACGATCGTGGTGACCCACCAGGCGGTGGGAGCCCCGCGGAAAATCCGGGTGGGCTTGATCGTGGCCTCAGACTTTGATTATCCGAAGTCGGCCGTGCTGGCGACCGCCTGCAAGAAGATCAAGGTCTGGAACACGGGTGATATGGTCAACAACGCCCCGGGTCAGGCCCTGGACTTCACGCCCAATGACTGCGACACCTTCAACAATCAGGTGACCTCGAACATTTACCTGTATGACGGGTCGCCCATCGTCTGCCGTCTCAAGGGCGCTGATACGTTGCGGTTCATGGCCTATTCGAAGATCTTTACTGATGACGACGCTCTTCGTCCGTTGTCGCCTTTGTTCGTCGATACCATGAATCCGGTGTATAGCTACGCCACCTCGGAATTCTGCACGGCCGACTCGGCCATCGGGATGCAGGTGGAGTACTATGTGCCGAAGGATGACGATACCTGCGAATTCATTATGGTCGTGGATCGGTTCTGGAACAAAACCAACGTCCAGCTCAACGGCGTGCTGTTGGGTGAATTCATCGATTGGGATGTGCCGTCCGATAGCGGCTCGCGCAACGCTTCCGGGTACGACGCCGGTCTGGGTGTCATCTGGCAGCAGGGCGCCGAGTACAACGACACGACCGAGGATCTGTGCCCGCAGCAGGAGACCGATCGGTATGCGGCGATCGTGGTCGACTCCGGCTTCACGCCGAAGAACGCCATGACGATCGACAACGCGACCTATATCTACTCGTCCGGTCCTTACGGCGGCACGGCGCCGATGCCTAAGGGCGCCACCTATAAGTTGATGAAAGAGAAGACGGGATACATCAAGTGGGAAGATCGCGTTCCCGCGCCGCCGGCCGATTCAGCAAAGACCGATTTGTCGATGCTGTTGACCTACGGCGAATACAACCTCCCGGCCTACAACGCTGTCAACTGCTCGACGATCGTGTTCGTGAAGTATCTCTACACGACCAAGAGCGGGACGCCCAACTGGACCAACTTGAAGGCCAAGATGTTGGCGTGGAAGCGTCAGAATTTGTATCCGCAGAAAGCGGTGTCGGATTCGCTGCCGAAGGCGACCAACTGGCACAATATCTCCAAGACCTATCGGCCAACCAGTACGCCGGTCGGTCAGATATTCCGGCAGCTGCCCGATACGACCAAGCAAGACACGGTCTTGACCTGGGCGTACGATGCGGCTCCCGTGGGCACGTTGAGTGCCGGAGATTCTCTCGCTTTCAAGAAGAACCCCGGTAAACAGGGTGTTCTGTGGGTTGGACCGACCCTCAAGCTGAGAAGCTGGTGGGGCTTTGGTCCGGTCTATCTGGAAGGCGTCCTTCCGCCTAACCCGACGGTTAACGACATAACGGCTCCGTGGGGATCGTGGTGGCAGGAGATATCACCGAACTATGGCCGGTTCCACCGGATCTTGGCGTGGTTTGACACCAATCCCGATGGAAAACTTGATTCCAGTGACTATGTCATTCTCCAGAGGAACATAGTGCCGTGGTGGTGGTGGTGGTGGTCAATCTACCACGTCGAAGGCTTGTATACCGACATTATTACCAAGGCCCTCACTTGCTGCGACAAGCCGGGGGATGCTAATAATGACAATGCGGTCAACGTCGGCGACGCGGTTTATGTCATCAACTACGTCTTCAAGAGCGGCCCGGTGCCTCCATGCAAGTGTGAAGGGGACGCCAACGGAGACAACGCCATCAACGTCGGTGACGCGGTGTACGTGATCAACTATGTCTTTAAGTCAGGTCCGGTGCCGATTTGCAACTTGGCCAATCCGATTTGCCAGTAGTGAGGCGGAATGGAGAAATGGACCTGAAGAGGAGATAGTTGGAACTCTGAAGGTTTTAGGTAATTTCGAAGGCAAAAAGCCCCGCTGACGCGGGGCTTTTTGCATGGGCTATAAAAGCGGGGGAGAGGTTCCTCGCCGAGTCTCTCGTCTCTGCCGTTGGACATCGTTCAATGACTGGGCCGAAATTCCTCGAAGCCCGAAGGCGCGAGTATTTCCCTGATAGTCAATGTGATAGCGTTTTTGAGGGGAGCGACCTGATCTGCGAAATTCAACTTCGCTCCAATCCAACCTGCCATCGAGTGGGAATCCGACTTTTGTCGCCATCTTCCGCTTGACAAATGCGGATAAAAGGCGATATTAATTGTCGTTCATGTTCTATCCGCCGGAGATGGTGGCATGGCCGTTGGGAATGGAGTAGATTGTGAAAGAATTCACAAGAATGACCTTCCTTCGAGAGGGTCATGGCCGTCGCGCATCGGTTATTTATCATGAATCTTAAGCGTCGCGACCTATTCAAATTGGCCGGGGTTGGCACGGCCCTATTGATGGGGGAGAAGGTGGCCGCCGATCAACGTGGCTCGGCCGGGGTGCCGGATAACGCCCTTGGTGTCTTGGTCGATACCTCAGTCTGTATTGGCTGTCGCAAATGTGAATGGGCTTGCAATCAAGCTCATAGGCTATCATCTCAGTCAAGCAAAGCTTTCGAGGACAAGTCGGTCTGCTTAACGCGCCGGCGCCCGTCCGCCCTCGCCTATACCGTCGTCAATGCCGTCGCCGACACGGCCCGACCGGACGAGCCGTATTATATGAAGATTCAATGCCTTCATTGCCATCGGCCGGCCTGCGCCTCGGCCTGTCTGGTTGGGGCGTTGCGGAAGACGGAGTCCGGGCCGGTAACCTACGATGCCGGCAAGTGTATGGGGTGTCGGTACTGCATGGTCGCCTGTCCCTTTCAGATTCCGGCCTATGAGTACTCCAATCCCTTGACTCCCCGGGTCATGAAATGCACCTTCTGCGCCGACCGTCTGGTCCAGGGAAACCGCCCCGCCTGCGTCGACATCTGTCCCAATGAGGCCCTGATGTTTGGCCGCCGCCGCGACTTGCTGGATATTGCCTACACCCGGCTACGGCAATTCCCTGACCGCTACGTGGACCATATTTACGGGGAGACGGAAATCGGCGGGACCAGTTGGCTGTACCTTTCGGCGGTTGATTTCTCCAGGACGGAACTGCCGGTTCTCACCTCGCAGGTGATTCCCGAGATGACCGAAACCATCCAGCACGGCATTTTCAAGCATTTCGTGCCGCCCCTTCTATTGTATGGCCTTCTGGGCCTGATCATGATTTCGCGGCGCGATCCAAAACGTCAGACAGGGGAGAAGCAGGATGTCGCCTGAGGTTGCGGCTCCGGTCAAAGGGCGTTATTTCACGACCGGCACATGTGTCCTGGCGGCCATCGCCGGCCTCGGCCTGGCAGTTTATCTTTATCGGTTGATAGCCGGTCTTCAGGCGGTGACCAATCTCACCGATCAATACCCCTGGGGCATCTGGATCGCCATCGACGTGGCCTGTGGCGTGGCGCTGGCTGCCGGCGGATTCACGACGGCGGCCCTGGTGCACATCTTTCATCGCGAAGAATATCATCCGGTGGTTCGTCCCGCTCTTCTGACGGCCGTCTTGGGGTATACCTTTGTGGTCATCGGTCTTTTGGCTGATTTGGGTCGCTACTACAACGTCTGGCATCCGATGGTTCCCGGCATGTGGCAGGGAAACTCGGTGCTGTTCGAGGTCGGCCTGTGTGTCATGGCTTACTTGACGGTGCTGTACATCGAATTCATACCGATAGTCGTGGAACGGTTCCAGGGGCGGGTCCATCTCCCCGGGATGCTGGCCGTCTGCGATCGGCCGGTGGAATCTTTGATCGCCCTGTCCGGCCGCACCCTGAAACGGGTGCTGTCGTTGTTTATCATCGCCGGCGTGGTTCTCTCCTGTCTTCATCAATCGTCGCTGGGAACATTAATGGTCATTGCCCCGACCAAGATGCATCCGCTCTGGTACACGCCGGTTTCTCCGCTCTTGTTTTTGCTTTCGGCGTTTGCGGTCGGCTTCCCGATGGTCATCTTTGAGTCGCTTCTGGCCTCGCGCTCGTTTGGATTGAAGCCGGAGATGGGCCTTTTGTCCGGAATCGCCCGCTTCATCCCGGTTCTGCTTGGCATATATCTGGCCGCCAAGATAATCGATCTGACCTTGCGCGGCGCCTGGCCGTACCTGTTTGAGGGCACGGGCGCCGCGGTGATGTTCGCCATCGAGATTCTGGGCGGCGTCGTGGCGCCCTTGGTGTTGTTGTCGATCAGAAGGGTGCGGCAGTCGGCCGGCGGCCTATTTACCGGTGCCGCCATGGTGGTGCTCGGCGTGGCGCTTAACCGTATCAATGTTTTCCTGGTGGCCTACAAACCGCTGTATGCAGACCGGCCCTATTACCCGTCGCCGTTCGAGATCGCCCTGACCACCGGGCTGATAGCGCTTCTGGTGCTGGTCTATCGCGCGGCGGTGATGATTTTCCCTGTGATCGCCCTCCCTGCCGGCGATGCGGCGGTTGTTCTCGGTGATAAGAAGAAAGCTTTGGCTGAAGTGTAACGGAGTGATGAGCATGTTTCGATGCAAATCGGCGATTTTGGTGCTGGCCGGTCTGGCGGCGGTCTTGGCCATGCTTGATTCCGGTCGGACGGCGGTTGCCAGGGAAACCCCCAAGACCAAATGCAGCGCCTGTCATGCCTGCGACAACCCGACGGCGGCCGATCCCTGTCTGTCCATCTGCCCGCGATTGTCCGAGGCCCGCACCGCCGGCAACCATAGCGTCGCGGAAGCTCCCGGGTTGATCGTGCTCAACAAGTTGGTCAATCAGTACGGAGCGGTGCATTTCAACCATAAACTGCATGCCGAAATGAGCGGTATGAACCAGGGGTGCACGACCTGCCATCATTACAGTCCCGACGGGAAACTCATGCCCTGCAGTCAATGCCACGGCAAAGGGGACCCGAACAACCTCGGCCAGCCGGGCCTGAAGGGGGCGTTTCATCGGCAGTGCATAGCCTGCCATCGTGAATGGAGCCACGACACCGATTGTAAAATCTGTCACATGCCGCTGGAGGGGCAGAATCCGGACGGCGGTCAACTCGACCAGACCGATATCATCGGCATCTCTCATCCGCGCCTGAACGAGCCGGACAAGAAAATCTACTACACCGATTTCGTGGAAGCCCCGGTGGTGTCTTTCTTCCACAAGGAACATACCGAGTTATTCAACCTCCGTTGCGTCGACTGCCACTCTAAGGAAAGCTGCAATAGCTGCCATGATATTGAGAAGCCGGTTCGGACGGCCAAGACGCAGGAAGAAGTTCATGCCATCTGTTCGGGTTGTCACGCGCGGGACCGTTGCGATCGTTGTCACGATACCAAGGAAAGACCCGGATTTCAACATGCCTCGACCGGCTGGCCGCTCGACCGGTATCATGCCTCGGTCGAATGCCGGGGTTGCCATCCCACCGGCAAGCGAATCTCCAAGCTCCGGCCGGATTGCGCCATCTGCCACGGCGGCTGGAACCCGGAGAATTTCCGGCACGCCGTGACCGGCCTGCAATTGGATGAAACCCATGCTCAGGCGGATTGCACCGATTGCCACAAAGAAAAGCGGTATGACGCTCGGCCGGATTGCAGCGGCTGCCACGACGACAATCGGACCCACCAGAACGCCCCGCCGGGGAACTATGTCAAGACGAGAGGATAGGCGCCGGGCGGTTTCCAGCCGTGCTTATTGTGATGGCCGGTCATACGATCCAGCCGGGCCGAGATGGTCCCCGGTCGGTCGATTTGTCGCCGGTAATGAATTTCACGTTCGGGGCAGGACAAATAAACGAAACAGACGGTCTTCGGGTTTCGTATCAGAAATAGGGCGCGCAACCGGCGCCTCCTCACTCGCTCAGGCTCTGGTGTGCTTGTCATCGCCTACAGGTCAGCCGGGATCGGACTTCGATTTGTCGTCTGTCCCGGGGCGGATTATTCATCGGTGAAAAGGCTCTTTGATATGGGGAAAATGCCGATAATCAGGAGAAGAGCCGGGACCGATATCTGCCTTGGCCGATCCGGGCGTTCGGGGAAAATCGACGTTGCCGATATGCCGGAATCAGGCAAGTGCACGTTCGACCCTCGACCGCCGTCCTGTGCTTATGGACCGGCAAGGTAGCTTAAGAGGCCAATACAGCGGTTTCCAGAGGGCGGCCATCGGGCGACAGCCAAACGGATCGGCTGGCAGACAAGGAACTATGCAATCGGTGGAGGATTAATCGATGAAAGCCTATAATGCATCCGTCAGGATCGCCATTATGATCCTGCTGATAGTGATCGGGGTGGGGTCAGCGATAGCCGGTACCGTCGATCGAGCGCCGGCGTTGTCAGCCGCGCCCGGAGCCAGCCATCCGGCCACCGCCAAGACCATCAGGGTGACCGAATCCAGGCTGGAGAGAGTGACCGCGCCGGCTCAGGAGCTGACCGTGCAGGCGAAGATTATCCCTCAAGCGCAGGTCGGGCTTCCGCTGCAGCAGGCTCCGGCGGCGTTTCTGCAGGGTGGCGAAAACATCGCCACCGCCGCGGTCATTTCCTCCATGCCGTTCAACGGCACGGGCACGACGGCTGGGTATCAGGACGACTACCAGGAAAGCTGCGACGGAGAGACCGATGGGGCTTTGCCCGATGTCGTCTATTCCTATACCCCCGCGCAGCCGGAATTGGTTGATATCGTCTCCTGCGCGTCATCGTATTTTACCCGTCTCTGGGTCTATCGCACCAATGCCGACACGTTGGTAGCTTGCAACCGCTTTGCCACGGCCTGCGGCGCTCCTCCCCGCGCGGCGTTGTATGACGTTCAGATGGATCCCGGGATGACATACTATATCGTCGTCGACGGTGACAACCAGATCGCGCCGGGATACGGCAATTACACCATTGCCTGTACCGCCACGGTGATCAAAGAATTGACCGATTCCGCCTATGTCCATCCCGCCATAGCCGACGGCGGCAGCGGCAACATGATGCTGGCCTTCGAGGAGAATCGGGGGTACAACGATGGTTCGGACGAATCGCTGATCATCTGGTCCGGCTCGGTTGATGACGGCCTCTCCTTTCCGGCGGTGGCGGCCTGGCAGTTGAAGGCCAGCCACCCCTCGGTCGGCGCCTGGGGCAAGGAAGGTTTCTTCTATGGTACCCTGGTGCCGGATGTGACCGAATACGCGGGGGGGCATATTTACCTGGCCAAGATTGACTATCCCGGGACCAGCGCCAACTGGACCTTGTCCTCCTGGGACTGGAGTACCCTCGGCTGGCATGATACCAAAATGACCGCCATCGCGACCGACAGCATCGGCGCCGTCTGGCAGTGGGGCATTATCTCCAGCGTCGTCAGCACCTCCTATGGCAACGGCGTGATCGACGGTCCCAACGTCTCCTACCCGACCACCTCCGCCGGCCAGGCGACGATCAGTTGGTATTATCTGGATCATTGCGCCACGACCGACATCGCTATCGATCCGATCACCAAGCGGGCCTACTCGGTGTACGATTTCTGGGATGACTCCTTGAATACCTGGGAGTTGTTTATTCGGATGGATTTCATGAAGACGTTGCCGCATCCGGCCTCCAACGCCTGGGTTTTCTCGGCCGGCGACAGCCTGATTCACGCTCAGTATCCGTCGGTGGCGGTGTATAACAAGAACCTGGTGATCGTGAGCGAGTACTGGGATGAAAAAGCCGGCGACGACCGCGACATTATCTGCTGGTATTCCTCCGACTCCATTCTGAACACGTTGAACAACAGCGTCGTGGCGGGGACGACCGACAGCGAGCGGTATCCGAAGGTGGCCCATGTCACCGGCAAGGTTTTCCTGTGCACCTTTGTGCGGGGGGACACGCTGTTCCAGTCGGTGTCGTACGATGCCGGCGCCAGTTGGAAGCCGGCGGAGCCGGTCAGCCCGATGCCGGGAGATTCGGTCGTGAATGAATATCGAACCTCGGACATTTCCGAAGCGGCGGCCAAGCTGGCGTGGGAGTATCGCGTCGCCGGCAGCCCCGACACGACGATATTCATCCATTTCTCTCCGACGACGATCATTCCCGACACCGATGGCGATGGTGTGCCCGATCCGGAGGACGTCTGTCCCGGGTTTAACGACCTGGCCGACGCCGATCATGACTCGGTCCCGGACGGCTGCGATATTTGCCCCGGGCATAGCGATCATGCCGACGCCGACAGCGACGGTGTCCCCGACAGCTGCGACAACTGCCCGACGGTCCCGAATCCGAACCAGGCTGATCAGAACCATAATGGGATCGGTGACGCCTGCGACTATACCTGCGGCGACGCCAACGGCGATCATGCCGTCAACGTGGGTGATGCTGTCTCGGTCGTCAATTACATCTTCAAATCGGGCCCGGCCCCGGTGCCGCTGCAGGCAGGCGACGCCAACTGCGACCATGCCGTTAACGTTGGCGATGCGGTCTACGTCATCAATTACATCTTCAAGAGCGGCCCGCCGCCCTGCTGTCCATAAGCGACCGTACCGAGTTTGGAAACGAGAAGTGCAAGCCGGCTCCATCTGGGGCCGGCTTTTCATTATATAAGGAAGACGATCCGGGTGTCCACCGACAGTTCCCCTGGTGAAGGGGATTCCGCATAAATTCATGCCATACTGGTCCTTGCAGTGAAATGGGTTGGTTCGTTCGTTTTCTTGTGCAGACATTGCATCCCCTTGACTGGTTTGACATTAGGGCGTTGCCGGTTCGCCGCCGGGCCAAGTCCGTGGTTGTGCTTGATCGGCCATCATGGTTCCTCAATCCGAATAGATACCTACTAAAGGGGGCGCGGTGAGAATCTGCGCCGAAGATGTATCGATTCAGTCGTTGCCACGAAAGGGGGGACGGATAAATTATTGAATAGGCATATCTTCCATTTTCCACAAGGACAAGCCTTCTGACACGGAGGAGAATAGGCCGGGGGAGAAGCCGTATCTTTTCAAATTCCCGTCGCCGGTGACGGAGATTAATGGCGGTTCGATAGCGGCGGATGAGTTTGAGGTTCCGGCGGGATACACGAAGAAGTAGCCTTTTGCGCACGCGGTAGAGCTATGCGGCGGCAGGAAGAGGTTCCTGCCGCTGCGCGAATCTTGCCGCACGAGGGCGTGCGACGAGCACCACCTCAATTGTCATGGAATAGCCGAGATCGCCACGACCCGCCACGGGCGGGTCTCGCGATGACGAGTCCAAGGTTTTTCAATAGGCCCGGAGGGCCGGTGGTACCGAAGCTGACGCCGGGGAAGTGACGCCGAAGACAATCGCACCTCGTGCCGTCTACATAATAAGTTGATGTCGTGCGAGGGGGATGCCGCGAATCCCGGCCCAGAGGACCGGGGCACCGACGTCGGCACTTGGGAATCGACATCGACGCAGGGGCACCGACGTCGGCATCTGGGAATCAACATCGACGCTGGGGCACCAACGTCTTTATTGCAGCCCGATGTAGACTCACGCCAGGAAATCGTCAGGCGCCCCGCCGCGGCGGGTGCCCGATTTACGGAATTATCAGCACTGCAAAGATATCATGCCAACATGTCAAATGGCATGATTGATATATGGATGCAGGCGGTTTGTTAAGCCGATCCTTTCATGGTTCAGCCATTCCATTTCGGGCACAATGACTTTGTCCCTCTTAAGTCGATGAAGCGATGGCGTTGATCTGATTGCCGGCATCGACGGGGATGAGGCGTCATAAAAATATAGAATAGAACTAAAATATCGCTTGACACGGGAAGGAGGCCGATACTATCATGTTCCTAGAGCACTGGCACCACCGAATAGGCAACACACATAATACGTGAGATGGATCAACCCGGGTTCATGGGTCCTGCCCGGTTGGCCATGAGTTGATTCGTTCTGGGTATCGCCAAGCGATTGGCCGCACGATGCTGACGTGCGCGGCTCGACGTCTAGGAAACCGGGTAATCCGCTCACATTACGACTATGCAGGCCACTGAAGCGTACGACTGAGACTGATGGTCGCGCGATAGCCAGGCTCTGCAGTAGTAGTCTACCTATGTGGCTGAGCCCCGACTGCGTGGGTTTGGCCGGCCGTGATGATATTGAAATCTGTGATGTATGCGAACCGCAAGAGGAGGGCTTATGCTGATGTATCTCCGTGGGGCGGGGGTGATAGCAGCCGTGGTGCTCACGGCAGGAGGGGTCATGTCTGATCAAACGCCACATCTATATCGTTACGACAACGTTAAGAGCCTCTCGGTGGAGACCATTACCGGCCGGATCGTGGTGCGCGCCTATGACGGCAAGGAGGTGACGGTCGAATTGAAAAACGAGCTAAAGGATCCCGATATCCTGACGCCCGAAGTTGAGGAGAAGGGCGGGGCGTTGTCCATCAAAGAGGTCATTCCGGTGAACAATCCGGAGGGGGAAACGTACTGGACGATCCAAGTCCCACGGGCAATGTCGCTGGAGTCGATCAACGGTCTCACGGCGCTGGGGGATATCGAATTCGACGGATTGCGGGCGGACCGGGTGAAATCGCACGCGGCCACGGGGCGGGTCACAGCCAAGGGGCTGCGAGCCAAGACGCTGGAGCTGTCGACCTCATCGCGCGCCATCACGGTGTCGGACTGCAGCGTGGCCGATACGCTCAGGCTGGCGACCTCCGACGGCACGGTCGACCTGTCGCTGCCGCAGTTGCCGGCGGGCCGGATGGAAGCCGCCTCGTCCTACGGCGAGGTCACCGTGGCCGTTCCCAGCTTTGGCGACAATTTCGAGATGACGATTTCCAAGAACGCCAACCAGGGGAAGATTGACATGCCGTTCGCCTGCAGCGAGACCGTCACCAAGCGGTTTCACGAAAAGGACACCTACCTGACCGATCGGTGCACGGTGAAGCACGGCTCCGGCGGCCCGAAGGTGTTTCTGCTGACCGGCAGCGGCACCATAACGATCAAGACGAATACCAAGTAAAGCAACCCTATCTGACGGCAATGCGGCGCGGCTGTCGCCCATTGCGTGGGAGAATGTGCTATGGCAAAGGGACTAAAACCTTCGAACTATAACGTCCTGTTTGATTTGGACGATGCGACGCACCTGGCCTTCAACGCCATGTCGGGCGGTTTCGCCAAGATCGGCGACGGCGATTATGGCGCCCTGAAGCGGTTGTTGGACGATCCCAACGGTTTCGTCCCCGCCGGCGACAAGGAAGAGAAACTCCTCGATTCGGCCAAACGCGCGCGCTTCGTGATCGAAGACGATATCGATGAGTACGAGCTTCTCCGGCTGCGGGCCAACGTCGGCAAGTACTCGCTGGGCGGTTTTCATCTGACTATCATGCCGACCCTGGCCTGCAATTTCGCCTGCCCCTATTGCTACGAGAATCCGGTCAAGGGGAAGATGTCGGCGGAGCTGCAGGAGGGGTTGTGCCGCTGGGTCGACGCCAAGCTGGAGGACACCCGCCGCATGACGGTCGGTTGGTTCGGCGGCGAGCCGCTTTTGGCGCGCGACGTCGTTCGGAATTTGAGCCTGCGATTTGTCGAGATGTGCCGCAAGCACGAGGTCGAGTACTCCGGCAATATAACCACCAACGGGTACTATCTGACGCCGGAGGTCATCGATGAATTGGAGGAGATGGGCGTCAACATGGTGCAGGTGACGATTGACGGCCCACCGGAAGGCCACGATTTGCGGCGGACGACCAAGCGGGGCAAGGGAACGTTTCATCGCATCGTTCAGAACCTGGTCACGCTGTGCGAGCGGACCGACAAGGTCAAGATCGCCCTGCGCGTCAATTATGACGAGGTGAGTATAGCGCGGGTGCCGGAGTTGCTGCCGTTGATTCCGGAGCCGATCAAGCTGCGGTCGCACATTTATTTCCGTCAGGTGTTTCCGCCGCCGCAGTGGTGGGACGCGCACGAGCCGACCCGATCCTCATCGGTGTCCCGCGAGTCTCCCTCGGTCGACTGTCTGTCCCTGCAACGGCAGGCTCTGGACCAGGGCTTCACGCTGTTGCTGACCGGTTACTCGCCCAGTGCCGGTTACTGCGAGGCGGATTTTATCAACTACTTCGTTCTCGATCCCCAGTGCAACCTGCACAAGTGCACGGTGGCCTTCGATGAGGAGCACCGGATCGGGTACGTCTCGGCCGAGGGCAAGGCCACGTTGGATCCCAAGCATATGGCCAAATGGATGTTGCGTGAGACCCTCGAACGGGAAAATTGCCGGGCCTGCAAGATTCTGCCGCTGTGCATGGGGGGATGCAGCTTCACCAGCCTCTGCTCCGACGGCAAGAAGGTATGCAGCACGGTCAACAGCCAGGACAGCGTCGTGGAGAACCTCAAACTGCTGTATCGCAACATGGCCCTGGAGAAGGAGCGTGAAGCGGCGGCGCCGTCGACGGCGGCGGCGCCGGTGACCGAGGCGGAGCAGGAGGCGCACGTCTAGGAGCAGGGCACGCGGCCGGGAATGTTGGCGGTTGTGATTTAGCCCGGGGCGGCGGTCCCGCTCCGCGATGGCCTTCGGGACGGCGCGATCGGCCTCAGGAACGACCATGATTGAGAGGAACAGATATTTCCCGTTGGTATTCCAACGACAGCATGCCAATCCAACTAATCGGGAGAGGAGGTGATGCGCGTGGAGTTTCTGCTGCAACCGCTGGAATCGTTCGTCACGTTGGGCGAGTGCGACAACAAGATCTGCCCGATCAATGAAAAGCAGTGTGGCTGCAATACCGTCCAGGGATGCGCCTGTCCCATCAAGTAGACCGTGGCGCCGTACGGTTCCAAGTGCACCCGGGAACGAATGAGGAAAGGAGGTGAACGAAATGGAGTTTCTGATTCAACCGCTCGAGATCATCGATTTCGACCAGTGCACTAATCAATATTGCCCGCAGAACAAGGAGCAATGCGGCTGCAACGTGGTGAAGCTGTGCGCCTGTCCGCAGCGAATCATGGAGCCGAGACG
>CAZPEV010000032.1:5522-23920 GCA_964585635.1 uncultured Ignavibacteriales bacterium | reverse complement strand
ACGACGGCGAGAATCTTGTCCATGTAAGCGGAGATCGCTTCGTAGGACGTGCCTTCCGGAGCGGTGGAGTTGATCATCAGGCGGCTCTTGTCTTCCATGGGAGCCAGCTCCGAGCGCAGAAGCGATCCCACCCCGAAGATAATCGCCACCGCCGCCGCCATAATCACCGGCGCCAACCAGCGCCGTCCGGTAAAGGTCCGCAGCGACCGGTGATACCCGGATATCAGGCGATTAAACCATTTTTCGCTCAGGTCAAAGAGTTTGTTCTCATGCGTCGGCTTATGCAATATCCGGGCGCTCATCATCGGGGTCAGCGTCAGCGACACGAACGCCGATATCAAGACCGCTCCCGCCACGACGACGCCGAATTCCCGGAACAGGCGTCCCGTGAGACCCTGCAGGAACATGATCGGCAGGAATACGGAGGCCAGCGTGATCGTCGTCGAAATGATGGCGAAAAAGATTTCTTTCGATCCCTGGTGGCCTGCCTCGATGGGATCGACCCCTTTCTCGATCCGTTTGTAGATGTTCTCCAGCACCACGATGGCGTCGTCCACGACGATACCGGTGGACAACACGATAGCCAAAAGCGTCAGGATATTGATCGAGAAGCCGGCGATGTACATGATGAAGAACGCCCCGATAAGCGAAATGGGGATGGCCAGCATCGGGATGATCGTCGTCCGCCAATGCCGCAGGAAGGCGAAAATCACCAGCATGACCAGCAGGAAGGCGATCAGAAGAGTCTCGGCCACCTCGGTGATGGCTTTGCGGATATTGGCGGTCGTATCCATGGCCGTCTTGAGCTGGATATCTTCGGGCAGGTCTTTCATTATCTGCTGCGTGCGACGGTAGAATTCGTCGGCGATGGCGATATGATTCGATCCCGGCTGCGGAATCAGGTTGACGCTCACCATCGGCGTCCCGCCGTTGCCGCGCAGGCTCGACCGCTCGTCCTCGGGGGCCAGGACGGCCCGGCCGATGTCCCGGAATTTGACCACAGAACCATCGGTCTGCTTGATAATGAGATCGTTGAATTCGTCGGCCGTCGTCAATCGTCCGAACGTCCGGATGGACAGCTCTGTGTTGTACCCTTCCACCCGTCCCGAGGGTAGTTCGACGTTTTCCCGGTCCAGGGCGTTCTTGACGTCCAATGGTGTCAGGCCATGAGCCGCCAGCCGCGCCGGATCAAGAAGCAGCTTCATGGCATATCTTTTTTCGCCCCAAATGCCGACCTCGCTGACGCCCGGGATCGTCTGTAACCGCTCCTTGAAGACGTTGTTGGCTATCTCCGACAGCTCCAAAAGCGACCGTTTGTCGCTCTGGAGAGTCACCGACAGAATCGGATTGGCGTCGGCGTCGGCCTTGGAAATGTTGGGCGGATCGATATCGGGCGGAAGGTCATGGACGGCCCGCGAGACCCGGTCGCGGACGTCGTTGGCGGCCGCCTCCATGTCGACCCCGAGTTCGAATTCAACCGTGATCCGGCTCCGACCGTCGCTGCTGGACGATGTCAGCGAGCGAATGCCCGCGATGCCGTTGATCGATTCCTCCAGCGGCACGGTGACCTGCGACTCGATGACGTCGGCGTTGGCCCCGGTGTAGCTGGTGCTGACGGTCACGATAGGGGCGTCGACGCTGGGATACTCGCGCACCCCCAGGAAGAGAAAGCCGATGACGCCGAAGAGAACGATCAGGATCGACAGCACGGTCGAAAGGACCGGGCGATTTATACTGACGGAGGAAATATTCATGGGGCTGCGGCGCTAATTTTCCTTGAGTGCTTTTATCTCGACAGCTTTGCCGTCGGCCAACTGCAGCAGGCCGCTGACGATCAGCGTGTCGCCCGAGGCCAATCCCTGCGTGATCTGGACGCCGCTGTCCGTCCTGAGGCCGGTCGTCACCGGCGCGGTCTGAGCTTTGCCGTTGCGGCAGACATAGACGATCTCGTCGTTGATCCGCGGGATCACCGCGCCGGAGGGTATCACGATCGCATTGGGCACCTCGTCGAGGGTGATTTCAACTTTCGCAAAGGAGCCGGGAATCATATTTTCCCCCGGATGGGGTATTTTCGCCCTCGCTTTGATGGTGCGCGTATCGGGATCGATCTTGGACTCCAGGGCGTAGACCGCCCCCGAATATTGCGCCTGGGACTCTCCCACCCGCAGCATGATCTCGGTTCCGGTTTTCAACTGCCCGGCATATTTTTCCGGCACCGAAAACTCGACTTTCATGGGATCGATATCCTGCATGGTGGAGATGAGGGTGTTGGGGGAAACGTATCCTCCCTCGCTGACATAGCGCAACCCGATGATCCCGTCGAACGGCGCCTTGACTTCGGTTTTCGCCAGTTGCGCCTGGAGGGCTTCCTTATCGGCCTGAATCATATGCAGCGCGTTGAGCTCCCGATCGTAATCTTCCTGGCTGACGACGTTGATTTCGCGCAGTTTTTTCTGGCGGTCTTCCTGATCGGAGGCCTGCTTTTCCTCGACTTCCTTGCGTTTAAGCTGGGCCTGCAGTTCGCTGTCGTTGATCTTCAGCAACACCTCGCCCCGCTTGACCCGTTTCCCCTCCTCGAAGAAAACCCCCGTCACCCGGCCGGAAATCTCCGAGCGCAGTTCGACCTCCTCGTTGGCCAATAGGGTTCCGGTCGTGGAAATCATATTTCGCAGGAGTTGGGGCCGAACGATCTGGGCCTCCACGGGCAATCTTCCTGCGCCGCTGCCTCCGCCGCCCCGGTTTGCCGTCGCGGCATTCTTCTGACCGCAGCCGCTACAGAACAAAAGGGATAGAATCACTGAGGAGACAGTTACCGCCGCACCCACTGCACTTCTTATCGATATTGCCATACGCTGTTTAACGTCAAATGGTTGCTTTGGTTCCAGGGACCGCCGACCGTCACTGCTAAATCGTGTCCTGGACTACAAAATCGCGGTCCGGGAGTGTCCTATACATTAAAAGCCTTTGTCTCTCAACCGTTTCTATCAAGCAAGCGTCGCCAAGCATGCCAATATAAGGAATCCCGCGATTCTGTGCAATACCCGTTTCGGCGACTCGGGACAGGCCATGGCGTCAAGGATTTCGTGCAGATTGGGCCAGGGGCATATTTGTTTGGGTTTAAAAGACATTATGCGGCGGCGGGAACCCTTTCCCGCCGTCAAAAGATGTATATCTGAACGGACAGGAATGGTGAGGTTGTCCCTCAAGTTTCGTTTTTCAGGGTTCGGGCGGGCCTTGTCCCGCTTCAGTCCGCCGCCGGCAGATGACCTGCCCGTAATTCGTTGCCGGATCGTTAGGTTACACCGCTGCTTCGCCTCGGCAAGACCTGACGAAACAGTGAAAATAGACTTAGGGGACAGCCTCCGGCCTTCTGCCCGTGAGAAAAGGGGAGACACTTGTGGGGACCTCTGAAGAATTGTAGAACGAACCTTTTATGAACGGCCGGCTGGAGGTCAATTATACCCGTTGCGGAGAACGACCAATCAATCGAATGTTCAGGACCAACGTGGTGCCGACCAGGATCAGGCCGGTTCCGGCCAACATCGAAACGGTGATGGTCTCATGCAGCAGCAGGGCGCCCCACAGTATTCCAAAGGCCGGCATCAGGAACGTAACCGTGAGCGCTTTTGTGGAGCCGACATCCACGATCAAGCGATAGTAGAGAAGATATGCCACGGCGCTGCAGAGCAGGGCGAAAACCAGGACGCCGGCCGCTACCGACGGTGTCACCACGCCTCTGATCGGCGCCAGCGGAATAGCCGGCAGTAGGAGCAGGCCGGCCATCAATTGACTTCCCCCGGCGATTCCCATTGGTTTTATTCCCTCGCCCGCTTTGTTGATATAGGTGGCGGCTATGCCATAGCAGAGGGCGGCCAGGATGCAGGCCGCCAACGCCCAGCCGAACATGGGGTCATGCTCTACGACCCCGATCTTGGCCACCAAAGTGACGCCGCCGGCGCCTATCAGAAGGCCGAAGATCTTTTTGGCCGTCAGCCGTTCAGCCAACCAGACGGCCGAAAATATGGCGGCAAAGAGCGGCGAGGTCGAGTTCATGATAACCGAGTACGACGCCGGGATATGAAGCGCGGCAAACGAAAATAAGAAGAACGGCAGGGCCGAGTTGACCGCGCCGATGAAGAGATATTTTTTCCAGAAGCGGCGCCATTCGGGATCGAAGCGGATGATACGGAAGTAGGCGATCAAGGCCAGCCCGGCGATCAAGACCCGTAAATCGGCGGTCACCACCGGGCCGAGAACCGGCGCCAGTACCCGCATAAATATGAACGACCCGCCCCATATGGCCGCCAGCAGCACCAGTCGTATAATATCACCGCTTCGCATGACGTGTACCGATCGACGATGGTTGTTCTTTGTCCGGCAGGCAGCCGGGGTCATTCCGATCGGCCATCTGCCGTTCGTGCTCCAACAGCCATTTCTTTCTCCAGATTCCGCCGCCGTATCCACAGAGTTCGCCGTCGGCGCGGATGACGCGATGGCAGGGGATCACAATAGCCAGGCCATTTCGGCCGTTGGCCCGTCCGATGGCGCGGGAGGCGCCCGGTTTGCCGAGCCTCTGCGCCAGTTGCGCATAGGACCAGGTCCGGCCGGGAGGGATCGTCTGCAGCAGTTTCCAGACCGCCTGTTCGAATGATGATCCCGCCGTCACCAGGGGGACGGTAAAGGCCGTCGCCGCGCCGCGGAAATATCTTTCCAGTTCCACGCCGATCCGATCCAGATGCGAATTGTGACCGGGAACGATAAAGCATTTCGAGCGCTTGCGGATCTTCAGCATCTCGTTTTCCAATCCCCGGCGATCGACGAATTCGAGCAGGTGGATGCCGGCCTCGTTTCCCAGGGCGACCATGGCCCCCAGCGGCGTGTCGATCCAGCGGGCGTAAAGGCAATTGACTCCTTCCGCCCGGCTCGGGGGCGCCCCGAACACCTGCTTGAACGCCTCCCAGAAGCCGCTGGCCGATTCAAAACCATGGTCGATCTGGGCTCCGATCACGCTCTCCCCGTTCCGAATATCGTGCAAGGCCAAACCCATCCGCCGCGCCCGGCTGTATGCCTGAAAGGTCATGCCGTAATATCGCCGAAACTGCCGTCGCGCCGTCGAGGGATCGATGCCCATCGAGCGCAGTTCCGCATCCGTGATCTTCTGCGATGGCGACTGCTCGACGGCTTCACACAAGCGCCCGACCAGTTCCGGCGCCGGCTTGTCCCGATCCATGGGATGGCATCGGGTGCAGGGGCGGTATCTGGCGAAAAGCGCCTCGGCGGGTGATGCGAAATACTCGACATTTTCGGCCTTGGGTTTTTTGGCCGGGCAAGTCGGGCGGCAGAATATGCCCGTGGTCCTGACGCCGGCGAAGAAGACCCCCTCAAAAGCCGTGTCCCGATTCACCAGGGCCTGGTACATCACCGGGGGGGAGGGGAGTCTATTCATACCTGTGCTCCTGTCGGGCATGGTCCCTGATTTCTACGGTCGTCATCCAATGTACGCCTTTCTGTCTCGCGAGGGCAATGTAATAGGTCGCCAGCCCTCATGCATCCGCTTTTCAGGCGCCGAATTCCAGAAATCACGAGAGGGAGGAGTCTTCCGGGGGGTCGGTTCCATGGCCGGCAATTTGATTTGGATTGCGGTTGACACCGCAGTTGAAATTCATTTATTGCGATCATCTATACGGGAGGTACCAACTATGGGTTATTTGAAATGCTCCGAATGCGGCCGGATGGTTGAATCCATCAGCTATATTCAAGCCGGGCTCAAGTGCGGGGTTGGCCATTGCGACGGGATATTAGAATTTGTCGGCGGTTATTTTGTGTACGGATCCAAGAAGCCCAAGCTTGATCTGCGGTGCGGAGAATGTTTTCATATCTGTTCGAGCGCTATAACGGGGAAGAAGATCTTCGACCGGTGCCCAATCAAGGGGTGTCGAGGAACCCTGGACAGGTTCTGGGGTTAGGCGCAGGCCGATCCCAACACCGGGAACAATGGATTCGACAACCAGGCCGGGGCGTGTTTCCCGGTAGAGGGAAAACAGCCTCGCCATAGTCTCAAAAAGCGCGATGTTCGGTCCTCCGAATAATTTCGTCCTGGAGGCTCGTGCCCAGATCCACAAAGTAGTCGCTGTATCCGGCCACCCGGACGATCAGGTCGCGATATTTTTCCGGTGTCTCCTGCGCCTGGCGCAACGTTTCGGCCGTTACCACATTAAACTGGATATGATGGCCGTCCATCGTGAAATAGGCGCGAACGAGATCCGCCACCTTTTTCAGGTCGTCATCGTCGGCCAGTACCTCAGGTGTAAACTTTTGATTAAGGAGTGTTCCGCCGGTGCGAAGATGATCGATCTTCGCGCCCGACTTCAACACCGCCGTCGGGCCCTGGCGATCGGCCCCCTGAACGGGTGATATCCCCTCGGACAGCGGCTCCCCGCAGCTCCGTCCGTCGGGCGTGGCGCCGACGACGCTCCCAAAATAGATATGGCAGGTGGTGGGGAGGAGGTTAACGCGGAAATGTCCCCCCTTGGCATTGGGACGGCCGTCGATTAAGTTAAAATAACTCTCGAAGACCCGCCGCATAACGCTGTCGGCATAGTCATCGTCATTGCCGTATTTGGGCGTCTGATTCCAGAGGGTTTCCTGCCACGACCGGGCGTCGGTGAAATTGGCATCGAGGACCGCGACAAGCTCGGCCAGGCTCAGGCTGTGCCGGTCAAAGACATGATACTTGATGGCGGTCAACGAATCGGTGATGGTTCCCAAACCGACCCCCTGGATATAGGACGAATTATAGCGCGCCCCGCCATTGTTGTAATCCTTCCCCTTGAGGATGCAATCATCTATGAGAAGTGACATAAAGGGGGCCGGGAGATATTCCGCCCAGAGTCGTTCGATGACCAGATTCCCCTTGATCTTGATATCAATGAAATGCCGCAGTTGCGTTTGGAAGGCGCTAAACAGATCGTCGAACGATCCGAAGGTCGCCGGTTCCCCGCTGCGGACGCCGATAACATGGCCGGTTCGCGGATCGACACCGTTGTGCAAGGTAATCTCCAGAACCTTCACCAGGTTGAAGTACCCGGTCAGAATGTAGCATTCCTTGCCGAAGGCGCCGGTTTCCACGCAGCCGCTGGCTCCCCCTTGGCGGGCATCCTGAATCGACTTGCCCTGCCGAAGCATTTCGGCCACAATCGCCTCGGTATTGAACAGCGAGGGCTGGCCATAGCCGGTGCGGATGATCTTAAGCGCCCGAAGCAATATCCGGTCGGGACTTTTCTTGCTGACCTGGACCATCGAGCTGGGCTGCAAAAGGCGCATCTCCTCGATGACGTCCAGGAGGAGATCGGTCATCTCGTTGGCAGCGTCTTCCCCGGATTCCGTCACTCCGCCGAGATTGATCAGGCAGAAGTCGGTGTAGGTGTTGCTCTCCTGGGCGGTGACGCCCACCTTGGGGGGGGCCGGCTGATTGTTGAACTTGATCCAAAACGCCTGGAGCAGCTCCTTGGCCCGTTCCCCCGTCAATATCCCCCCTTCCCGATCGCGCCGGTAAAACGGCAAAAGATGCTGATCCAGGCGGCCGGGATTGAACGAGTCCCAGGTGTTAAGCTCGATGATTACTCCCAGATGAACAAACCAGTAATATTGCAGCGCTTCCCAAAGCGTCCGGGGAGCATGGGCCGGAACATGGCGGCAGATGGCGGCCATTTCCTCCAATTCCGATTTCCGAGCCGGGTCAGCTTCCGACAAGGCTAATTCGGAGAGGCGGTCGGCATATCGCCCGGCCAGGAGGATGAGGGCGTCGGATGCGATCGCCATAGCCTTCAGTTCTTCCTGCTTATCGAAGGCCTCCGCCTCGGAGAGGAAGTCGAGGGTATCGAGTCTTTGCTGAATGGTATTCTTGAAATCGAGAAGACCATGCCGGTAAATCTTGTCGTCCAGCACGGTATGGCCCGGCGCCCGCTGTTCCTGAAACTCGGTGAAGATGCCGGCTTCGTAGGCCGCCTTCCATTCCGGGTCAACGGCATCGAAGATCCGGTCGCGAATCGATCTGCCCGACCAAAAGGGGATGATTTCCTCCTGTTGCAGGTGCCGGGTCTGATCGTCAACCCTAAACGATACCTTCTCACGGGTATGCAGGATTTCGAAGTCTTTCAGCGAATGGGTGCAGATCTCCGGGTAGGTCGGCGCGGCTTTGGGGGCCGGGCCGCGCTCGCCGACAATCAACTCCCCGGGGTTGACGCAGATCGTCATGTTTTCCAAAATGTGCTTGAGGGACATGGCCCTGGCGACCGGAACAGAGGCCCGTTCCGCCCGGCCGCTTCGATAAAACTGAGTGACCAGGCTGGCCCGCTCCAGCGATATGGCCGGGACGGCGTTGATGCTCTGTTCGCGAAGACGCTTGATCCTATCGTTCATAACTGCCTATCCTCCGATTCGTACCTCGAATCCCCGGGAACGGAGCCGCATGGCTTTGTCTTCCAGCGCCGATGGTGATTGCCGCTCCAGTTGCAGCCGCCGGCGAGACATCTGATAGCGGTCGATCTTGTCCTCGCCATGCTGGTTGTACGGCAGAAGGCTTATCCGGCGGACAGATTTCAGCGGATTGAGATAGGCCGCGATCGCGTCAAGGTTTCCCTCGGTGTCGGTGATGCCGGGAATCATCGGAATCCGCACGATGACCTTCTCGCCCTTATTCGCCAGGAGTGTCAGGTTGGACAGGATGAGATCGTTGCTTATCCCTGTATATGTCCGGTGTTCAGCGTCGTCGATCAGCTTCAGGTCAAAGAGAAACAGGTCGACGAGGTCATAGACTCGTTCGAAATCCTCGGCCGGCGCTTGGCCGCAGGTATCGACCGCAGTGTGATACTTTCTGCCTTGGCATGATGAGAGGAGCGATTCCAGAAATGCCGGCTGCATCATCGGTTCGCCGCCCGAAAAAGTCACTCCCCCCCCGGATTGGATGTAGAAGACCTCGTCCTTGACGACTTCTTTCATGATATCATCGACCGTGACCACCCGGCCGATGCGGGCCGGCCCTTGAATTTTGTCCGGAGAACGGCTGTCGCGGCGGGACCGCAGGTCATAATCTTCCACCTCCGAAGACCGGCCTTCCGGATTGTGGCACCAGGCGCAATCGAGGGGACAGCCCTTCAAAAAGACCGTGGTCCTGATTCCGGGGCCGTCGTGAATGGCGAATTTCCTGATTTCGAATATCGTTCCGGTGCGCTGTTCATTCATGGCACGTACCTTCGCCGTCGTTCCGGGCGGCAGCCTCCGCATCCATACGGTCAATATAGCAGATCGCAGCCTGCTTGACAGGAGATAATGATATCCAGACAAACGCTTCTCCCGTCCTGTGCTGGAGGCCGGTCGATTCCAGGAACAAATGACGGTCGCCTCCTGCGGCGGTTTCCCGCCAGGATGCGCCTTATGATTAGGGACGCCGGTCAGACATAGACGGGCAGGTCAAAACGACAGATTCATAAAGATATTCATCCCTCTTGCGGATATCCCGATTTTTCGTAAATTGGACAGGCCGATTTTTGAGCACAAGGCCGCAATTGCCGGCAGCATGACACAAACGGAGGCAGGCCCTGAATGACAACCGTTAGAAGCAGATACTTTCGTTACGCGACGATGCTGGTCATGCTGGGGCTGGTTATCTACCTGGCGCTCGGCTACGGTACGCGCTCGTTTGAGGCCTATTGCCCGTTCGGCGGGGCGGAAAGCCTGTGGGGCCTGTTCACCGCCGGGGAGTTTTCCTGCACTCTGGGGCCGCTCAATCTGTCGCTGATGCTGGCCTTGATCGGTCTGGTGATTCTCTCCAAGAAATCATTTTGCGGGTGGGCCTGCCCGATCGGTTTTCTGGGGGAGTTGGCCGGGCGCGCCGGCGGGCTGATATGGAAAAAGCGTCCGAAAGTAGGGTCCTCCGCCAATAATTCGCTCAAGCTGCTCCGCTACCTGGTACTGGCGGTGGCCTTGTTCTTCACCTATCGGACCGGCGAATTGGTGCTGCGCGGATACGATCCGTTCTTTCTGATCTTCTCCGGCTTCGGGCATGGCAGCGCCGGCGCGATATCGATCGTCGTGCTGGCCCTGACCGTCCTCGGCGCCTTTGTCGTGCCGATGATGTTCTGCCGGTATCTCTGTCCCCTGGGAGCGGTCTTTGATCCCTTCAGCCGACTGGGACTCATCCGGATCACCCGCGACCACTCGACCTGCACCGCCTGCGGGAAATGCGCCCAAGCCTGTCCCCACGATATCCCGGTACAGACGCTGCAGGTCGTGCGCCGGCGGGATTGCACCAATTGCCTGGAGTGCGTGGATGCCTGTCCCGAAAAAGATACGCTGCAAATTCGAGCCGGATTGTAGGAGGAGCGATGCGTTTGCCGAGACTGATCATTCCGTTGCTGGTGATCATGGCCATCGGGGGCGGCTATTTTCTCCGGACCGCCTTCACCCAGCCGACGACCAACGTCACCTATGACAAGAAAGCCGGCGCGACGTCGGTCTATATCGTCGACGGCCTGAAGTGCAAAGGCACGGCGGCCTTCTTTTCATCGCTGTACGACAGCATTCCGGGGATCGTCGGCATCGAGACGTTCGCCACCGAACATAAGGCGATATTCACCTACGATCCGGATATCATCTCGCCCGACAGTATTCGGGTGGTGATGGAACAGCCGATCCTGTTCGAGGACGGCACCTCCCAGCAGGTGTTCCGATGCTTGTCCATGGAATAGACGCGGCGCGAAGGCAACCGGGCTGGAAAGCCTCGAAAACGAAAGAGATGCAAGTATATGACCATGAAGAGGAGTGAGCGATGAGCAAGACGATGGAAAATCTCAAGGCGGCGTTTGCCGGCGAGTCACAGGCTCGCAACAAATACACCTACTTCGCCCAGGTGGCCACAAAGGAAGGGCACCATTATATCGCCAGGATATTCGAGGAGACGGCCGAAAACGAACGGCGCCATGCCAAGGATGAGCTGGCTCTCCTGAACGGAATCGGCGACACCGCCGCCAATCTGGAAGAAGCCATCGGCGGCGAGCATTACGAAACGACCGAGATGTATGTCCGCTTCGCCAAGGAGGCCGAAGAAGAGGGGAATTCGGCGGCGGCCGCGCTCTTCCGCATGATCGCCAGAATTGAGGCCCATCATCGCGACCGGTTCAAGAAGCTTCTTGACATGGTGAAAAGCGGCACCCTGTACAAACGTGATAAGCCTATCAGATGGAAATGCAGCGTCTGCGGCTATATCCATGAGGGTACCGAACCGCCGGTCAAATGCCCCTGCTGCAAGCATCCCCGCGAATATTACGAGCCGGCCAATCTTGACTTTTAGGCGGTCATCGCGACAGCCGAAACAGGTCGGCTAGCGCTTCCCCTCGCCGGCGGCGGGAATCAAGAGGACCGGCGTGGGGCAGCTCCGGCATAATTTGGACGCCACGCTCCCGGACCAGAAGGCGTCCGTCCCCACCCGGCCGTGTGTCCCGACCACGATGAGATCGGCTTGATAAGCCTCGACCGCCTCGGCGATGACGTCGGCGGGATCGCCGCGGAGCACCTCGGCCGTCACCGGCAGCAATTCCCGTTCGATGGTTGCCTTAAGACTTTCCAAATAATCGTGCGCTTCCTGCACCGTCATCTCCAGCATGCGGCCGGTGGTGCCGGGAAGCAACCGGCTGGATTGTACCCAGGGGCCGGATAGATCACTATACAGAGGTACGACCCGCAGGAGATGAAGCGTCGCCTGGCAGCTGCGGGCCAGGTCTTTGGCCGCCGCCAGGCTGTGCTCGTGAGCCGGATCGCCGTCAAGCGGAACCAGAAGCCTGCTCAAGGCATAGGTCGCCGGCTGTCCCGCGGCGGTTGCCCGAAAGAAAAGCACGGGCACCGACCCCAGGCTTTCTATCTGCTGGGCGATGGAGCCGAAGAGAAACTGCCGGGGGCCGCTGCGACCGTGCGTGCACATCAGAATCAGATCGGAGCCGAATTCGGTCACATGGTCCGTGATGCTCTGCGTGACATTGATGAACTTCCCGGCATGGACATGCGTTTCGACCGCCGCGGGGGGAGGAAAGTAGGCGACCGCGATTTTCCGCAGATAGGCGTCTGCCTCCGGTTCGGTGCGCAGATGCGCCTCGCCATGTACTTCCGACGGGGCCTCCGGCTCAATCACATGAATGAGCACGACCGAGGCGCCGAGCCGCGTCGCCAGGAAGGCGGCCGCCGGCAGGACCGTTTCGGCCAGTTGCGATCCATCCAATGGAACCAGAAGTCGTGTAAACATCTCCTTATCTCCCGGCCAAGGTGCTGTAGAGCAGAAAAACGTTCAGGGCGATGATCAAGGCGGCCACCACCGTCAGCGTGATGGTCGTAAGCCGTCGATTGACCAGCATCCCCATGATATCCGATCTGCGGGTGAACAGTATCAGCGGAATAATGGCAAAGGGCAGGCCAAGACTAAGTACCACCTGGCTGATGACCATCGTACGCGTGGGATCGAGGCCGATCATAATGACGACCAGCGAGGGGGCCATGGTTATCACGCGTCGCAACCAGATCGGAATGCGGCGATGGATAAATCCCTGCATGATTATCTGTCCGGCCGAGGTGCCGACCGTCGCCGATGATAGACCCGATGCCAGCAGGGCCAGGCCGAAGAACCAACTTGCTGCCCTGCCCAACAACGGCTCCAGCGTGCGATAAGCCTCCTCCAATGAGGCGACCGTGGTCACTCCCTGATGGTAAAAGGTTGACGCCGCCATGATCAGCATGGCCATGTTGACCAAACTCGCCAGTCCCATCGCCACGACAACATCAACGATTTGGAAATGGAACAGCTTGCGGAGTTTGCCCGGATCCTTCACGGTGATCCGCCCCTGGGTCAGGGCCGAATGCAGGAAGATCGCATGGGGCATGACGGTGGCGCCCAAGATGCCGCTGGCCAGAACGATGCTTTCCGGCCCCCGAAAACGGGGCCAGACCGCCCCCAGAGCGACCTGCGACCATTCCGGTCGATCCATTATCGTCACCACCAGGTAACTCGCGGCGATCACGCCGACCATGGCGGTGATGACCGCCTCCAACGGTCGGAATCCGTACCGCTCAAGGGCCAGGATCAGGAATGTGGCGACACCGGTCAGCAGGCCGCCGATCATGAGGGGCACACCCAGCAGCAGATTGAAGCCCACGGCCGCGCCCAGAAACTCGGCCAGGTCGGTTGCCATGGCCACGACTTCCATCAAGATCCACATGCCGACGGTGACCCAGGGCGGAAAGTGCAGGCGGCAATGCTCGGCCAGATTATACCCGGTGGCGATCCCCAGTTTGGCCGACAAGAGCTGTATAAGCATGGCCATGAGGTTACTGACCAGGATGACCCACAGCAGCAGATACCCGAAGCGGGCGCCACCTTCAATGTTGGTGGCGAAATTGCCGGGGTCGACATAGGCGACGCTGGCGATGAAGGCCGGCCCCAGAAACGGCAAGGCCCGAGTCAGAAAGCCGCCGGATGATCTCCCGGCCAGCACGCGACCCGCCGATCGCCGTATCTTGGCGTCACTGACCGATCCCGACCGCCGCTGTTCGTTTTTTTCGGCCATCACTTTCTAATAATCGGCTTGATTTTCCCCAGCGCCCTGCCTGGGCGAGACATCAATATATCCCCGGGAGCAGGCGCTTTATCTTGCGCCGGTACTGATCGTAGGCGGCGCCAAAATGGTCAACGAGGACCTGCTCCTCGACCAGTATGCGATACCGAAAGGCCAGAAAGATAGGCCCGATGATGATCAACGTGCTGAGCCAGTTCGAGAAGGTCAGACCGAGACCCAAAAATGACAGGAGGCTTCCCAAATAAGCCGGGTGACGGATAATCCCATAGATCCCCGTGGCGACCAAGCGGTGGCCCTCCCGGATGCTTACGTCGGTGGTGAAATACCTGCGGAGCGTGAGGATGGCAATCCAGCGGATGATCAATCCCAAAAGTATGAGAATGAGGCCGGCGACCGAAATCGCAAGGCTTCCGGTCGCAATGAAACCGATACCTTTGAGGCCCAGAGATATGCCCGCGATCAAGGAAGCGGTAATTGTCATCCACAGCCGCCGCAACGAGGATTTATCCCGTGACGATGACCGGTCGTCGGCCGAATGCAGGATCCTTCCCAGCGCGACTTCGGAAAGGAACCACAGCAGACAGATCGGGAATGCCAGGGCGATCATTCTTGTCCAAACTATCATTTTCCCACCTGAAATTCGATTGACATTCTGTCGATATTACTATCATATAGCCGAACCGCCGCCTGCTTGTCAAGGGCAAAGGCGGCCAGATGGCCCGGCATCGGGATGGCACGGCCGGGGCGGTGATCGGGGAATTTTAAACGCTGGCCTTTAAAGTTTGAGACCCTGCTTATTTGTCCCGACAGGATGGTGTCAAGGTCATGATGGCAAGACGCGGCCTCGGATTGAGTGATGCGAATGAATCAGTCCATGAACAGATGCCGTGATAAGCGGGCAACATCCACCGGGGAATTCTGAGAATGCCGTCGCACGACTGCTCGCATCTCATCTGGGATCAATTTGAGGAAAAATCAAGGGGATTTGCCGACCGGATTGCGGTCTCTTCAGCCGCTGGCGACATCACCTTTGGCCGACTCTATGCCGACGCCGGCAGCCTGGCTGAGAGACTCGCCCGAGTCCCCATCCGTCCCGGCAGCATAGCCTGTCATACCATGAAGAACGGCGTCGAATTCGTTATGGCCTATCTGGCCCTCTGCAAATTGTCGGCGGCGGTGGCGCTGGTACCCGAGAAGTTCCGGAAGCAGGATATCCGTTCCCTGACGGAAGCTCTCGAACCGCACTGCTTTATCACCAATGAATCGCTGTACGCCGCTATCGGCCGGGAGCTGCCCGAAGCCAAATCGTTGGCGGTTCCGATCGACGGCGGAAGCGAGGCTGTGCGGGTCGTCATTCCCCCGGCCGCCGATGATCGTCCTGATAGTCCTCATCCCGGCGGCGACCGGCCCGACGATTTTGGCCGGCCCGTGGCCTTGGTAAAATTCACTTCCGGTTCGACCGGCCTGCCGAAGGCGGTCGCCCTGTCGGTTCATAACGTCCTGGCCGAAGCCCGCAGCGTCGTCGAGACGCTAAACATCGGGCCGGACGATCGTATCCTGGCGGCGGTCCCTCTGTCCCACTCGTACGGATTCGACCTGGGCGTTCTGGCCATGCTGTACTCCGGCGCCCGCCTGATCGTTCATGAGAGCTTCATTCCGCGGAAAGCGCTGCGCGACCTGGAACAGCAGCGCGTCACCATCTTCCTGGGGGTTCCCAGCATGTACAAGGTTTGGCTGGACACCCGCCTGGAGAAGAGGCCGCAGCTTTCGCACGTCAGATACCTGCTTTCCTGAAAGGCACCATTGAGTGCACGGACGGTACGTGATTTTAACTACAAGTTCGGCGTGCCGATTTGCCAGCATTATGGTTCCTCTGAGACCGGGGCTGTAGCGAATCATATCCCCGATGAAATCCTGCGCCGGCCCGATTCGGTCGGCAAAGCCATGAAGAACGTACCGATCAGGGTTGTCGCCGCCGATGGGACTCCGGTGCTCCCCGGCGCCGAGGGTGAAGTGGTCGTCGCCGGTGACGGCGTCGCGCTGGGGTACCTCATGGGCAAGCCCGAGCACCGGGACTCCCTGCGGGCCGGTTCCTATTGGACCGGGGATGTCGGTTATCTCGATGCCGATGGATTCCTGTACATCAGGGGTCGTGTTGATCAGGTCATCAACGTGGGCGGACACAAGGTGTCCCCGGATGAAGTTGCCTTGGCGCTCGAAGATCACCCCGCCGTACGAGAGGCCGGCGTCGTCGGCATAAAAGACAGCGATGGCGGCGAAATTATCGTCGGCGTCGTGGCGCTGAACGGTCCGGCCGATGAGGGCGCTATCCTAAAGTTCTGCCGCGACCGTCTGGCGGCGTACAAGGTTCCCCGACGGATTATCATCATGCCGGAACTGCCGAAAGGTCCATCGGGAAAGGTCCGGGTCCTGCCGGAGGATATCGCCCTGTGAACCGGAGCGGCATCGAAGATCGGGTAATGGCCCTGTTGCGGAAAAAGGCGCTGGCCGAAAGCCGGCGCGACATCGATCCGTCGTTGCCCCTGGGTGAACAGGGGCTGGGGCTTGACTCGTTGGCTCTGGTGGAATTTATAACAGCCCTGGAAAACGACTTTGCCATCGAGTTTCCGGAGTCGGCCTGGATTGGTCGGGAACGGTTGTCGCTCGGGAAACTGATTGACCTCGTGGCTGATTCCGCGAAATCATCCGGGGCCGGGATGCCCCCGGTTTCTCCCGTGGCTGGCGCGCCTCCGACGACCGGCGGCCGCGGCTTTGCCGGGAAATTTCGGGAGAAGGGAACAACCGGGGGTATATGCCGGGCGTTGGCGCGATTGTCTCGCCTCCTTGTCAAACCGCTTTACGAACGCGATTCATTTTATATCTTATGCTTAGATCTGGAGCATCAGCCTGTTCCGAATCAAAACGCCCTGGGAAACGTCCGCTGTGGTCAGGCAACCGATGAGGATTTGGTCGCGGCGGCGGATATATGGCCGCTCAAATACCGAAAACGGAAATTGCAGACCTTCCGGGCCAGAGCCGCCAAGGGATATTCCTGCTATGTGGCCAAGGACGCCGGCAAGGTCGTCGCCATTGACTGGATGACCGATGCCGAAGATGATGACCCGTTCACCGGCCTATCGTTCAGGCTTAAACCCGGTTCCTGTTTCGGCCTGGACCTCAATGAACATCCGGAGTATTATGGTCAGGGGATAGGTCTGGGCGTATTGATCCATTGCCTTCAGCAGTCGAAAGAGCACGGCCATTCGAAGCAGTATACGATTGTTCAGACCGCCAATAAGAAAATGCTGCTGACCTCCATTCAGTTGCTCGGCTTCAAGAACGTGGGGCGGATCAAGACGCGGCGCATTTTGTGCCGTCCCTGTTCCACCTGGCAGATCAATGGTGTCTCCGGCAGCGGCAGGTCAATTTATCTGTAGCCGCAGGTTTTGGGCGAGGAAGAAAGCGCCTACCCTTTGATTTGAGATTTCCTCCTGCCCGGCCTTGGATTATCATGAGAAATGATTATGGCAAACGGGACATATTCTGATTTCCGGCAAATTTTTAGGGGCGACTCGCCGCTGGTCGCCACGGCCATCCATGACGGGCACGATGTCCGGGATGAGGTCGCCTGCCTGTTGGCGTTGGACGATGCCCAGCGCCGCCGTGAGGAAGATCCCGGGACAGGGGTTCTGGCCGATATCGCCGATACGCGAATCGTCGTCCGGCGGTCCCGTTTTGAGGTCGATCTTAATCGGCCGCGCCACCAGGCGGTATATCTCTGCCCCGAGGATGCCTGGGGTTTGGACGTCTGGAAGGAACCGCCGGCCAAAGACCTCATCGCTCGGTCGCTTGGGCAATATGATGCTTTCTATGCCGAGGTGGCCGGCATCCTGGCGGAGTCGGTGCAGCGCCATGGCCGGTTGATTCTGCTTGATCTCCATGCCTACAACCACCGTCGGGGAGGGCCAGACGCCCAGCCCGGCGAGGCGGCCGGAAATCCGGAAATCGATATCGAGATGGAGCCGGTCGACCGATTGCGATGGGGGCCGGTGATGGATCGCCTGAGGCACGACCTGCGCCGGGTTGACTTCATGGGGCGCCGGCTCGACGTCCGCGAAAATGTCCGCTTCAAACCGGGGAATCTTGCCCGCTGGGTCAATGCCGCCTTTCCCGACTCCGTCTGCGCCGTCGCGGTTGAATTCAAGAAGCTCTATATGGATGAATGGACGGGGGAGATCGATCTCCCCCATCTGCAGGCCCTCGCGGACGCGATGCGATCGATCATTCCCGGCATCCTGATGGAATTGAAAGCGCCATGACCCTAACTTGGACCGGCGGGTACGGCCGCCTCCGTTTCCACAGATGATTGGAGCCTTCCAATCGGTGGCGGAGGAGGGGGCAAGACGGGCGTCAGGTTTTGGTCTTCAGGCGAGCCAGGCGGGCGCGGGCATCCTCAAGTTCCTTTATGCCCGGATCGGCGTTTCTCCATATATTCACAAACTGCTCATACTGGTCGCGCGCCTTGTCGTACCATAACGATTGTTCATACGCCAGACCGAGGTGGTAGTGCAACAAAACCCGCGAGGCGGAGACAAATCCCTCCCAGCTCATGTCATACCCTGCCAGCAAATTCTCGAACAGGGTCACGGCTTTACTCAACCGGCCCGCCTTCAGGTAGGCTTCGGCGAGCCTGGTCCGGATCGGAAAATTATTGGTCAGCGTCGCGGCGGTTTCCAGATCGTTGACCCAAAAAACGACTCGATGGGTCGGTGCGCCGCG
>CAZPEV010000032.1:0-5512 GCA_964585635.1 uncultured Ignavibacteriales bacterium | reverse complement strand
CCCTGGGTTCTTCGGTGATGTCATGTTTGATGGCCGCGACTGTCTCCTCTGCCTCCTTGATACGTCCGGCCTCGGTCAGAAGCTGGGTATACTTGCATCGTTCATACACCCGATCGGCCGGTTTGACCTTCCGGAACGCGGCGATATAGGTTTTGAAATCATCCAGAGCCAGATCGAGCCGACCCTGCAATCGATATATCTCGGCCGTGGCGTAATAGGACGCGGGATACCTCGGGGGGGGGCCACCGCCCGCCGTGCTGTCGAAGCGACAGGCGCCGTACTCCTGCAAGGCCTGAGTGAGCTTTCCCTGCATGGCCGGGACCGTGGCCATCAAATAACGGCCCCACAGCCGCTGCCCCATGTTGCTCGACGATTGCAGAACCGCAAAGGCGCTTTCGGCTTTGGCATAATCCTGCTTGAACAGATACATGATGCCCAGCTTCTCCCGGGAGGCGAAGAAGTCGGCTCGCTTTTGCAGCGACAGAGTATAGGAAGCGATGGCGTCATCCAGCATACCATGCCGAGAGTAGAGGTCGCCGCGGCTATCGTAAGGATTGGCGTCATCAGGAGCCAACTCGACGTATTTGTTGATGGCCAGCAGGGCGTTTTCGAAGTCGCCGGTATAATCATACATATAGGTCAGCAGGTTGTAGGCCGGAGCAAACAACGAATCGATCGCAATGACTTTCTTGAGATAGACGATGGCGTCGGCGAATTTCAGTTGCAGGTTCTTTACACTGGCGATGCCGAACAGGGCGGATTTCTCATCCGGATAATACTCGAGAACCCGCTCGTACTCGCTGATGGAGCGATCGTAGTCCTTCGCCAACTGGGCCTTAAGGCTGTAGATGTAATGCCGCTCGGCCGGCGTGACTTGATCGGCGTATTTGAGGGCCTTGGCTATCAACCCGTTATCTTTCAACGAGGCCAGGTAATAATAGGCCATGGCGAAACTGGAATCGCATGTCAGCGCCTGCGCAAAATTGGCCACGGCATCAGCCGTGTAAAACCGGTAAAAATTGCGAACCCCCTCCAGATAGAGGCGGTAGGCCTGGGGCGAATTGGTGGTGACATTGGCCAGGCGCGGGTTGGGCTCTTTGCGGATTTCGTCCGGGAGCGAGGGATCGGATTTCAACCTGGCCGCCAATATATCCACCAGCGCGAATATCGTCTGGCCCGGCTCGCCGTCGACTCGTACCGCAGCCTTGGTTATCCCCGACGGCACATCCATCAGCTCCGCCGACATGACCAGTTGCGGTCGCTCCTGCAGGATCGTCCCTACGATCATCCAGTGCGCCTTGGTTTTCCGGGCCACCTCGGTGGCGACGTCCCGGCTGGGGGCGACCGTTTCCTCCTGGCCCAATGAGCGCAGGACGTCGAACACCCGATTGTCGGACACGACCTGCAGGTACTGCGATTGCCGCAGGTCGGTAATCAGCAGATTGGCGGCGATCTGGCCCAGTTGGGCGGTATCCTCCGGATTGGCCAAATTGGTGAAATACATCACCGCCAGCCGGTCGGGAACCGCCTCGGCCTCCTGGGTTGGGCTGATTTCGATATGCCAGGGATGGACCACGAGGACGATTAACGCCAGGGCCGCTACGACAAAAGCCGGCACCAACGCCGGCCAGCGTTTGCGCCGCGCCGGGGCTTCTGCTTCCCGGCTCCGCTGATCGGCCGTCATGGCCACCGTTCGACGCAGGTCGGGATCATGGCGCAGCAGCAAAGCTTCATCACGGAACGACCGAACCTCGTCAAAGCATTCGTCGCACTCATACAGGTGCAGCTCGAACGCCAGGCGATCCTCGGCCGACAGCAGGTTCAGCTCATAGCCGTGCAGCAGATCCTGATAGCGCTTGTCGCTGCAGCCGGCCATTTACCCGACTTCCCCTTTTTCCAGGCAGAGCCGGAGCAGGGATCTGGCCCGCGACAAGATGACGTAGAGGTTGTTGGCGGTGATCTTCAGCATTCGACAAATATCCTCGGCCTCGTACCCTTGGTATTTCAGGTTCAAGGTCCTGGCATAGCGCGAATTCACGTCGCAGATTCTCTTCATGCATCCCAGCAGGCGGCGCCTCAGCTCGGGATCCGGATTCCATGCTGCCGCCGACCGGCCATCATCCTCCATCGGCATGAACAGGTTTTCGTGATAGGCATGGGTACGATAATACTTGAGGATCTCGTTGTCGAGCACCCTGTGCGCCCAGGCCGAAAAACTCGTTTCAAAGACGATTGCCCTGTACTTTTCAAATACAACCGTCAACGCCTTTTGGCACACCTCTTCGGCATCCAGCCTATCCCGAATCTTCTGCTCCGCAAACAGCCGGAACCTTACAGAAAGGCCTTCAAAAAGCTTCTCTTCGGCGCCCTTGTCTCCCTGGCCGCAATTGCTATGTAAGACGTTGATATTCAACCAGTACCTTATTCCTGCCGGGCCAATATAGGATGGTTTTTTGCCGCCGCAAGCAATCTCTTGCCATTCAATGGTCCGTTCCGCTCAAGGGTTGTTGAATCCTGGCACATGGCGTCAACAGGGACACTGAATTCTCTACGAAGAATTCGACTCCGGGTTTCGAGGTGTAAGATATTTCGTTCCCACGGAGCATCTCCAGTGAGCGCGATTAACCTGAAGACGCGTACCGGAGGCGAAATGTCCAAGGGCATCGGCCTGATGGCGACAATAATCATCCTGATTCTGGCGGCGACCGAGTCCCGCCGGCACCTGGCCTTCGCCCCGATACCGATTCTGTGCCGGGTCTTGTGCAGTCCTGATTTGGCGGCCATGTCCGATCAGAAACAATCCTCCGGGTGGCTATGAACCGAGCCGACCGACAGACAGGGCCATCGTCCGGCGGTGCGGCCATGAACGGCAGCGCCGGACGGATGACGGCGGCCAGCATACTCAGCTCCATCTCCTCCGAGGGAGAAGAGCTTGTCTATACAGATACGGAATCGGCGGATGGTGGGTCCGACCTCTTCCGTGTGCGCGTGTTTGACCAAGGGGCGTGTCAACCTGCATCTGCCCGACAACGGCGGATGAGCACGGTGGCTGACACGCCAGCCGAGTTGTCTCCCGGTGGTGGCCGGGAGCTACTCGAGTCCCCTCCCGTGCTGTCACGTCGGGACGCGGCCGATAGCGGATATAATGCGCACCGCTGCCTGGCTGCGGCCTCTCGTGATAGTCAATTGCCGGCGCTGGTGGCGCACGTGTCGAATCGGCCTGAGGGCACAGGCGGAACAACCTCCTGGCACATACCCTCGGTCTTGCCCACAGGCGGAGTGACTGGTGGTGCGTGCGCACCGGCGGCGGCAGCAAGGATGGGCGGCGCCAAGCGATGATTTCTCAATGACGATCCCGGACGACGCCTCGCACAGCGGGGTCGACCCGTCCGGGTGATACAACCCTCCCGGGTGGTGCCATACTGCTTCCGGGGATGTCGAGGGGCTGAACACACGTCGGCCCCTTTGACATTTTGACCCCGGTGGCGACGGTGCGTGCCAGCAAAATTCCATTGGATCGGCATGGCGCCGTTGAGCTTACGGGGAATTGGCTTCCTTTGTTCGTTTTTGGGTTTTCGTGATTCCTTCCCCCTGCCCCTCCCAAGGGAGGGGAAACTTGCGCCCCTCCCCCTGCCCCTCCCGACGGAGGGGAGAGTCGCGCCTGGGGATTTGGTCGATAGGCATAGATATAACCTCCACGGAGTTTCCCATACTAAAGCCGGCGCAGTTGCGTTTTGCATTGATGTTGTAGCGATTGCGCCTTAGATTAGGTCAGGCACGAGAGGACAACGAACAGATTGATCGACTTAGGCCGAATTGTCAGGGGAGCACGCCGGGGCGGGCTTCATATCTGCAAACTCCTATTTATAGTGTTAGCCGCCACGAGTGTCTTGTCCGGGAAAGGTTCTGGGCAGGAGATCACGCCAAGCCAGGGGCAGACGGTTGATGGTTCCATTCTGCCAACCGGGCAGGGCCACTGTGGCCAACAGACGCGGTGGGATATAGACGACATTGACCCACAACCTGGGGCGGACACTTTCTTCATCGTGCCGCCAACCAATATTGATACCAATGACACGTGGGAGCGGAAAAACAGGGTTTTGCATCCGGGGATTCTGTATTTCCCGACCGGATTTCCCATTGAGGCCGATTCAATCAAGCCCTGGAAATACTGGTTGATAGTTACCACGATGGCTGGGGGAGAAGTTCCCTGCATCTACGTCACGAATGACATAAGCGATCACGACAGTTGGACAAATAAATGGGGTGATGCAGCCAGGGATACTTTCGTGAATCCGATAATCTTGGCCAATGATTCGTCCATGACTCAGGATTCTCTTTTCTGGTATCATCGTGGAGCGATTAAGGCCTGCTATGACACCGGCAGTGTCGGCGGCGCGGATTCCGTGACCTTGAATATGACCCCCGACCATCTATCCGATTGCGGTATCGTTTCCACATTCGACGGCAAACTTCTGGCCTATTGGCGAGCGACTTACGGCAATAACCCCGAAATGTCTTGTATTTTTGGCCGTACTACATCCAACGGCGTTGCTTGGGGGAATACCTACCAATTGACGCATCTCGGTAAATGGATGTCGCCGGCGATTGTCCAGGATATCGGATTATCTTACTCGCTGTACTGTACCGCACAGAAGGACACGGTTGGCGGGAGACCACATGCCGATTCCACTTTCTGGAAATGCACGTCTACCAGCTTAACGACCTTCTTTGATTCTCCGGTCGCCTGTACACTTCTCAACTTTACCAACAGGGGCTATCCCTGGCATATGTCGATATGGGCACCGGCTTACGATCAGCAATTTGCCCTGGTGAATACGCGCCCGACGGAGTATGCAAATAATATCGTCCTCTTCGAAAGTCATGATCGCGGTATTCACTGGACGGCTTCGAATGTCAAGAGCGTGATTATCAAGGGGGCGCAAACGCGCTGGGATGGAAGGGAATTATATCAGGCGTCCATGTTCGGTATTGATGAAGGGTCTCATTGGACTTTGGGGGTAGTATATTCGGCTCGGAGAGATAGTTCCGGTAACGCCATCTGGCATACGGGATATAAGGAAATTCCGATGATCAGAGCCGACCCTTGGGTGGGAAATATAAATCCCGGCCATATTGTGCGTCACCGGCGCGCCGATGACTCGGTTCGGTGTATTTTCCCGTATGTCATTGGGACTGATAATGTGCTTCTTATCGATACTGCCCTAAAGGCAATCGATGACCGGGTAGCAATAAACTACGTTTTCGAAACCAGAACATATCTGGATAGCATCAAGTACTGGTATAAGGGAAGCACAACGAAGATTGATTCAATCTGCGTTATGATTACCAAAAAGGATTCCATATGGGCAGATTCAGTATCGGGATATAGTACCGGGAGCAATGTCACGGCCACATCATCATGGAGAAGTCGCTCTCACGCTATTGGCAGGTTTTTCAGCCCGGGACATGCAATCGCCATGGAGCTGTTCTTTGACCATACTGCGACGGG
>CAZPEV010000031.1:0-24331 GCA_964585635.1 uncultured Ignavibacteriales bacterium | reverse complement strand
GCACGGCCTGATGCGCGTGCGCGGTTTTACCCAGGATGACGCCCACCTGTTTTGCCGTCCCGACCAGATGCAGGAGGAGCTCATCCGACTGATCGACTTCTGCCTGAACATGCTGCGGGCCTTTGGATTCCATGAATATGACATCTACCTGGCGACCCAGCCGGAGGGGGCCATCGGCGCGGTGGCGGATTGGGAATCCGCGCAGGAGGGTCTGCGCCATGCCCTGGCTTTTCACAAACTGGATTACCAGGTGGACGAGGGGGGGGGCGCCTTCTACGGTCCCAAAATTGATATCAAAATCAAAGATGCCCTGGGACGGCCATGGCAATGCTCAACCATTCAATTCGATTTCACCCTGCCGGAACGGTTCGATCTGACCTATGTCGATCATAACGGGGAACGGCGGCGGCCACTGATGATTCATCGGGCTTTGCTGGGTTCGCTGGAACGGTTCTTTGGCGTGCTGATCGAGCATTATGCCGGGGATTTTCCGCTTTGGCTGGCCCCGGTGCAGGTGCGCATCCTGCCCGTCACCGACCGTACGTTAGCTTACGCGACGCAGCTCGAGACGAGATTCCGGGAGGCCGGTATCCGGGTCGAGATGGACGGCCGGTCCGAGAAAATCGGCCATAAAATCCGTGAGGCGGAACTTGCCAAGGTTCCCATAATGCTTATATTGGGGGATCGCGAGGTTCAGTCCGGGCGGGTCTCGGTTCGCCGGCGGGGGCTGGGCGACATCGGTGAGATGGACGCCGACGATCTCGTGACGGGAATGATGGACGAAATACGGGCCAGGAGGAATACTCCCCTGGTCGGCGTTAAGAAGGAGACATCGATATAAAAAAGATCGCGACCCGGGTCAACGAGCGGATACGGGTATCCCCGATCAGATTGATCGGCCCGGAAGGTGAGCAGGTCGGGATAATTCCCACAAGTGAAGCGCTGGCGCGCGCCCGCGAAGCCGGACTGGATCTGGTCGAAGTTTCGCCGACCTCTCGGCCACCGGTTTGCCGTATCCTCGATTACGGGAAATACAAGTACGATCAGGCCAAGAAAGTCAGCAGCGCCCGGAAGAAACAGCATGTGGTCAGCATCAAAGGGATGCGCTTCCGGCCCAAGATCGAGGAACACGATTACCAGTTCAAGATGCGGCACGTGAGCTCGTTTCTCCTGCACGGCAACAAGGTCAAATGCTTCGTGCTGTTCCGCGGCCGCGAAAAGGCGCATACCGAATTCGGATACAAAATCCTGCAGCGGCTGTCGGCCGATCTGATCGATATCGCGACGATCGAAAACCAGCCGCGCCTGGAAGGGAACAGCATGTCCATGCTGCTCAGCCCCAGACCGCCCGGCGCCAAGAAGTCGCACAAGGATAAACCCGAAATCCTGATGCCCGAGGCGCCCCGGGAAGTGCTGGAAGTGGTCGAGGATATCGAGGAAGAAGAAGAGACCGAAGAAGAAATTGAAGAAGAAGAGTAACGCCGACGAATCTACGACGGGAGATATATTATGCCGAAGATGAAAACCAATCGATCCGCCGCCAAGCGGATTACCAAGACCGGAACCGGAAAGCTGAAGCGACATAAGTCGATGCACAGCCATATCCTGACCAAGAAATCGCCCAAGCGGAAGCGCAATTTGCGCAAATCGACCTTGATCGCCGGCGTGAGCGCCAAGCGCATAAAAACGCTGTTGCCGAGTTAACGTCGTTTGCACCGAGGGTAGTCATTCGTTATGCGGTACGCAAAGGAGTAGGATACCATGCCACGATCTGCCAATAATGTCGCCGCCAAGGCGCGGCATAAAAAAGTACTGAAGCGGGCCCGGGGGTACTACGGCGGCCGGAGCCGGCTGTATCGCACCGCCATTGAAACGGTGCACCGCGGGCTGCGATACGCCTATCGCGACCGGCGCCTCAAAAAACGGGATTTCCGTCGTCTCTGGATAACCCGAATCTCCGCCGCCGCCAAGCTGTGCGGCGTGAATTATTCGACGTTTATGGATCGGCTCAAAAAATCCGGGATCAACCTTGATCGCAAGGCGCTGGCCGACATCGCCGTTCGCGATATGAGCACCTTTGAACGCCTGGTGGAGATGACCAAGGCTTGATCGCGCGATGGATATTGCAGATCAGTTACGACAGCTCGACGCCGACGCCGGCCGCCTGATTTCGGCGGCCGATTCCCTTGATGCCGTCGAGCAGTTGCGCGTCAAATTCCTGGGAAAAAAAGGCGCTTTGACCGCCATCCTGCGGTCATTGAAAGACCTGACGGCTGACGAAAAGCGGGATATCGGCGCCCAGGCCAATCGGCTCAAAGAACGAATCGAGACGCTGATCGGGCGTCGCCGCGACGACCTGTCGCTGGCCGGCCGTCGGGAGGGCGCCGTCGATTTCACCTTGCCGGGGCGTCCCTGTCATTATGGTCATCGCCATCTCATCACGCTGGTGATGGATCAGATTGTCGACATCTTTCAGCGAATGGGCTTCGAGGTCGTTTCCGGACCGGACATCGAAACCGATTATTATAATTTCGGAGCCCTTAATTTTCCGCCCGATCATCCCGCCCGCGACGAGCAGGATACCTTTTATGTCGAAGGGGAGCGGCTCCTCCGTACCCATACCTCGCCGGTGCAGATTCGGGAATTCGAAAAGCGGACGCCGCCGGTCAAGATCATCGCCCCCGGACGCGTCTTTCGTCACGAGGCGATCAACACCCGCAGCCATTGCGTCTTTCATCAAATCGAGGGTTTCTATGTCGACACGCACGTGACCTTCGGCGATTTGAAAGGGGTCCTGGAGGCCTTTGTCTATGAGCTCTTCGGCCCGGGCGTGGCGATGCGCTATCGCCCCAGCTTCTTTCCCTTCACGGAACCCTCGGCTGAGGTCGATATCCGCTGTTTCCTCTGCGGCGGCGCCGGCTGCCCGCTCTGTAAGCAAGAAGGCTGGCTGGAGATTCTCGGTTCCGGGATGATCGATCCGACCGTCTTTCGGAACGTCAATTACGACAGCGAAAAGGTCAGCGGCTATGCCTTCGGAATTGGCATCGAGCGGATGGCGATGCTGCGTTACCGTGTCAATGATATTCGCTTGTTATATGAAAACGATATCCGTTTTATCAGGCAGTTCCGTTAATCATGAAACTACCGTATAGCTGGCTCATTGAGCTTAGCGGGGTCGGCTGGACCCCCGATGATTTGGTGCGGCGGCTGACGGCCTCCGGCACCGCCGGTGTTCTGGAACGGTCTCATCCGGAGTACTTCCGTGACGTCGTCGTCGGTCGGATCACGGGGCTGGCCAGGCATCCGTCGGCCGATAAACTCCTGATTGCCGAGGTCGACGATGGTAGCCGGATTCATGCCGTGATCTGCGGCGCGCCCAATTGCGCCGTGGGACAAAGGGTGGTTCTGGCGTTGCCCGGCGCCAACCTGCGCGGCGAGTTCCCAGTCAAGGTTATCACCATGCGCGGCGTGCGCTCGGAAGGGATGATCTGCGCCGAGGACGAGCTGGGGCTTTCTCCCGACCATTCCGGCATCATCGTCCTTGATGATGACGCCCCGGTCGGACAACCGGTGGCCGACTATCTGGGTCTGAACGACCCGGTCATCAATTTCGAAATCACGCCCAATCGGCCCGATTGCCTGTCCGCCGTCGGCATTGCCCGGGAAGCGGCCGCCCTGGATGGACGATCATTCCGTTTCGAGGCGCCGAACCCTCCGGAAGGCAGGCGGTCAAGCGCGGATTTGATCAGCGTCAGAATCGACGATGCCGACGCCTGCCCCCGGTACACCGCCCGAATGATTGCTGGTGTTACCCTGGGCCAGTCTCCCTGGTGGCTGCGGAAGCGGTTGCTTGACTGCGGCATCAGGCCGATCAACAATATCGTCGATATCGCCAATTATGTCATGCTCGAGACCGGCCAACCGTTGCACGCCTTTGACTATGACCGGTTTGGTTCCACAGCGGTGGTCGTCCGCCGCGCGCGGGAGAAAGAACGGTTCCTCACCCTTGACGGACAGGAGCATACCCTGGACGCCGCGATTCTACTCATCACCAATGGACGGGAGGGTGTGGCCGCGGCCGGCGTGATGGGCGGACTCAATTCGGAGGTGACACCGGAAACCCGCACCGTTCTACTCGAATCGGCCTACTTTGATCCCTCGACCATCCGTCGCTCGGCCCGCGCCCTGGGGGTGTCGACGGAATCGTCGTACCGCTTTGAGCGGGGCGTGGATCCCAATGGCGTCATATGCGCCGCCGATCGCGCCGCCGGCTTATTGGCGGAATTGGCCGGGGGGGAGGTGCTGGCCGGAGTCGTCGATTGCCATCCGCGCCCGGTTCTTCCGATCCAAATCGAGTTGCGACCCGCCCGTGTGCGACATCTGCTGGGGGCCGATGTTTCAGCGGCCTTTATGGAGGCGACTCTGCCGCGACTGGGAATGGAGGTCACCCCCGGTTCTCCGATGGCTGTGACCGTTCCCACTTTCCGACCCGATATTACCCGCGAGGTTGACCTGGTCGAAGAAATCGCACGGATATATGGCTTGGACAATATCCCCACCGGCCGGCAGAACGGGGGGCAGCTTTATACTCCCACCCATAGATCGGAGACGATCAAGGCCGATCTGCGCAATATCCTGACCGGCCTGGGATTCGATGAAACGTTGGGGACCGGATTCGCCCATGCCGACCGGCTGGCGCAGGTCGATGACACCATGGCGCCGATTCGGGTGATCAATCCCAAATCGGATGAGCTGGCCGTCATGCGGTCGCGGATGCTCTATTCGCTGCTGGTGTCGGCCGGTAACAATATCAGGCATCGAAATGTCGACCTAAAGATTTTTGAGGTCGGTCGTATCTATCGTCGCAGCGACTCCGGCAGCGTGGAACCCGACGTGCTGGGCCTTTTGGTCACCGGCCGCGCCGAGGGAAGGTATTGGAAGACCAAATCTTCCACCTGTGACCTTTTCGACCTTAAGGGAGTGCTGTCGGCCCTGGGTGACGGCCTTGACCTGAGCGAGGTGTCGTTGGCGACGGATCCGTTTCCGGGATATGATGACACGGAATCATATCGAATCGTCTGCGGCGAGGTCGTGGTGGGGCACGGTGGCCGGGTCGACGGCCGCATCGGCCGGATGTTTGATGTCAAGCAGGACTGCTTTGCCGCCGAGCTGGACGTGGCTGCGCTGATCGGCGCCGAAAGGGGACTGCGACCGTTTCGGCCGTTGCCGAAGTATCCCGCCTCCAGCCGCGACGTCGCGGTGGTGGTCGATCGAGACGTTCCGGCCGCCCGGCTGCTGCAGGAAATTGCCGTGGCCGGCGGCAAGTTGGTGGAATCGGTCGCCATTTTCGACCTGTTCACCGGCGATCCGGTGCCGGCCGGCAAGAAATCGCTGGCCTTCGCGGTCAGCTATCGGTCGACCGAGAAAACGCTTGAGGATGACGAAGTGGATCGCGTCCACAGCCGCATCGTGGAGCATATGGAACGAACTTTCAACGCCCGACTGAGGGAGTAAATCGTATGGAGATGGACTCATTTGCCAAGCTTGAGGAGCGAATCAGCAAGGCGATTGCGCATATAGATGACCTGACCCAAAAATGCCGTCGTTTGGAGGAAGAAAACGGCCGGTTGAATGGGGAAGTGCAACGGCTGGCGCAGGATCTCAAGGGAAAGGAGACGGCCCTGGCCCAGTTGGAGGCGGAGTCGTTGCGCGCTTCTGAATTGGTCAAGGAGAAGGTTCAGGGGTTGCTGCAGCAGATCGATCGGTACGATCAAAGCCGTCTGGAATTTTAGTTGACAAGCGGGCAGGCATAGGCGAGATTATAGTTGGTTGACGGAGAGGGATTTATCCGGGAATGGAAGCGTCTGAGGATAGGGCCGGCAAAGTTTATGGAAGCAGCAAAGAATAGTATTCATGTGAATATATATGGCGAGGAATATGCCATCCGCTCCAATGGAGAGGCGGCATACATTCGCGAAGTGGCCGAATATGTCGATCGCAAGATGCGCGAGGCGGCCGAGAAGGTGCCGAATAAGTCGCCGTCGCGCATTGCCATTCTGGCCGCCCTGAATATCACCGCGGAGCTGTTTTCCGAGCGGAAGAAGGGCGAGCAGATTTCAGCGGTCGAGAAGCGGACCCACGATATTATTTCTTTGCTGGATGAAAAGCTGTCGGAGTCGGCGACCTGATTCCCCCGCCGGTCGGGCGTTTCCCTAATTTCCTCCCGGTTTCCTTTCTCCATCGTGTGATTATAGATTGCTCTGACATCGAATAAGGAGCGGACCGATGGGAAGCCCTTCAGTGTTCGTGGTGGTGCTGATCGCGGCGGTCGTAATCTCCGCGCTCTTGGCCTGGTTTCTCTCGCGGCGGGTCGGTGAACGGAAGCTGGCCAACGCCGAGGAATTCGCCCGGAAGATTATCGCCGAGGCCGAAAAAGAGGCGGAAATCCGCAAGAAGGAAGCCATCCTTGAGGCCAAGGACGAATGGTACAAGGCCAAGGCCGCCTTCGAGCGTGAGATTCAAAACAAGAAGACCGAGATCGCCAAGACCGAACGCCGCATTGCCGATAAAGAACGAGATCTCAACCGCCGCACTGAGGGGGTTGGCGTCCGGGAGAAAAACACCGCCGACCGGGAAAAGGTGATCGGGGCGCGGGAAAAGGGCATCAGCCAACGGGAGCAGGAACTGGACCGGCTGATCGCCGATCAAAACGTGCAACTGGAGCGAATCTCCGGCATGACAGCCGAGGAGGCCAGGCAGTTGCTGATCGAGAATATGACCAGCAAGGCCAAGATGGAAGCTTCCGCCCTGGCCAAGGAGATCAAGGAAAAGGCGGAGCGCGACGCCGACAAAGAAGCGCGGGAGATTATCATTCAGGCAATTCAGCGTTGTGCCGCCGACAACACCGTCGAATCGACCGTGTCGGTCGTGAATCTGCCGAACGATGAAATGAAGGGCCGGATCATCGGCCGGGAAGGGCGGAATATCCGCTCGTTTGAAACGGCCACCGGCATCGACGTAATCGTCGATGACACCCCCGAGGCGGTGATTCTTTCGGGGTACGATCCGATCCGCCGGGAAATCGCCCGGATGGCGCTGGAGAAATTGGTCGCCGACGGCCGCATTCACCCGACCCGGATCGAAGAGGTTGTGGAAAAGGCCGAGAAGGACATGGAAGTCATCATCCGGGAAGCCGGCGAACAGGCCGCTTTCGAAATCGGCATCCATGGCCTGCACCAAGAAATCATCAAGCTTCTGGGGAAGCTTAAGTATCGGACCAGCTACGGCCAGAATGTGCTGCGCCATTCCACCGAGGTGGCCATGTTGGCCGGGATGATGGCCGCGGAACTGAAGCTTGATCCCGTCATCGCCAAGCGGTGCGGGTTGATGCACGACATCGGCAAGGCGATCGATCGCGAGACGGAGGGTACCCATACCCAGATCGGCGCCCGGCTGCTGGTGAAGTACAACGAAAACCCGATCGTCATCAATGCCGTCGAATCGCACCACGGCGACGTGCCGCCGGAATCCCCCTATCCGATCCTGATTCAGGCGGCCGACGCCATCTCCGGATCCCGCCCTGGGGCGCGCCGAGAGCCGCTGGAAAGCTACATCAAGCGGCTGGAAAAGCTGGAGGAACTGGCGGACGGCTTCAAGGGCGTGGCCAAGGCGTACGCCATTCAGGCCGGCCGCGAGGTGCGAGTGATCGTGGAGTGCGAGCAAATGGACGATCTGGCGTCATCGATTCTGGCGTCCGATATCGCTCACAAGGTGGAACAGGAGATGGAGTATCCCGGCCAGATCAAAGTGACGGTCATCCGTGAAATGCGGGCCGTGGAGTACGCCAAGTGATGGCGCACCTGAAAGTAATTTTCATCGCCGACGTGGTCGGCAAGGCCGGGCGGTACATATTGTCGCAGATGGCCCGCCGCCTGCAATTCAAGCATCAGGCCAACTATGTCATCGCCAACACCGAAAATGCCGCCGGCGGCTTCGGTATCACCCCGGAAATGGCCAAGAGAGTCTTTGCCTACGGCGTCGACTGCCAGACCTCCGGAAATCATGCCTGGGACCGGCTGGGAATTGCCGAATACCTCGATCAGGAACCGCGCCTGCTTCGCCCCGCCAATTATCCGCCCGGGACCCCGGGCCGGGGCTTCTATGAACGATCGGTCGGCGAATATCGGATAGGCGTTGTCAATCTGATGGGACGGACCTTTATGCATATGATCGACTGTCCCTTCCGAACCGCCGACGGTATCTTGGCTTCATGGGAAAAACGACCCCAGGTCACCGTCGTCGACATACATGCCGAGGCGACCTCGGAAAAGCAGGCGATGGCCGTCTACCTCGACGGTCGCGTGTCGGCGGTGATCGGCACGCATACCCATGTCCAGACGGCCGACGAACACATCTCGGCCAAAGGGACGGCTTATATCACCGACGTCGGAATGACGGGTGCTTTTGACTCTATCATCGGGATGCGGAAAGAGCCGGCCTTGAGCCGCTTCCTGACCGGTCTGCCCAAGCGCTTTTCCGCCGCTGACGATAATGTCAAGATATACGGCGTCGTTCTCGACTTTGATCCGGAAAACGGCGGACGGGCCTTGACAATCGAACGATTCTGCATGGCGCTTGATTTGACCATGCCGCTCAAAGAACCATTACAGGAGGTTGAAGATGCAGGGGAAGCTGATTGACGGCAAGGCAATAGCTGAAAGAGTCAAAGAAGAACTTAAATCGGACATTGAGACTCTTCGCAAGGTTGGAACAGTTCCGGGCTTGGCTGCGATTCTGGTCGGGGATGATCCCGCCTCGCACATTTACGTCAACAACAAGGCCAAGGCCTGCCAGAAAATCGGCATTCACAGCGAAGTGATCAAGCGCCCGGCCTCCACTTCAGATACCGAATTGAATCGGCTCATATCAGAGCTAAATGATCGCTCCGATATCCATGGCATTCTCATCCAATCGCCGTTGCCGAAACCGCTCGACGAGTTGGAAGCGGTCTTGAACGTCCATCCGCTGAAGGACGTCGACGGTTTTCATCCCGTCAATATGGGTTATATGCTCCTGGGCCAGCCGGTTTTTCTCCCCTGCACTCCGTACGGCATCCTGCGTTTGTTGGAAGAGATCGACGTCGACCCCGACGGCAAGAAGGTGGTTATCCTGGGACGGGGGAATATCGTCGGCAAGCCGCTGGCGGCCATGCTGATGCAGAAATGGGAGGGGTGCAACGCCACCGTGACGGTTTGTCATACGGGAACGGCCGACATTCCGGCGGAGACATTACGAGCCGACATTATTGTCGCGGCCATGGGCAGACCCCGTTTCATCAAACCCGATATGATCAAGGACGGGGTGGTCATAATAGACGTCGGCGTCAACCGGGTTGAGGATTCGACCAACGATAAGGGGTATTCGATCTGCGGCGACGTTGATTTCGACGGGTGCCGGGAAAAGGCGTCGTTCATTACGCCGGTGCCGGGGGGGGTCGGGCCGATGACGATCGCGATGCTTCTCAGCAACACCGTCCGTGCCGCCATGATGCTGAGCAATGTCTGATTGATACCTCGACCGGGACAGGTTTTCGTTTTTGCCAATCAGACCGATTCCTCGGTCTGCATTAGATAAAGCCCGATTCGGAACTACCTCTATTGCCATGCACTTGCATGGTGTCTTGTGATCAAGAATTGCTCATAAAGTGCAATGTCCTGCAGGTTGATTTTTGCAGCGCCATTGGCGGCGAGTGTCGGCTGGCGATGGCCGAAGGATGATGTCTATGGCGCCGTAGTAAGACATTGTCTCACAAAATATTACATGTATATATAAATTATACTCATTAAGTATTCTATAGCGATAAATTAAAATGCAATGAAGTTGCCGGAGCCTAACCCCGGGGGCATATCATTTGCTTGAAATGGCCGTGGCGTGGTCTATTTACTGTAATATCTTATGAGAAACAGATTCTTCATTGTCCTGCCGCTGCTATTAACTCTTTCAGGGATCACGCTTGCTCAGACCTACGGCATCTCTTACTCCGATCAGCCATATAAGCCCCAGTCAGGATGGGACAGCATATCCCTGTGTCCGCCGGTGCCGGTGGCCGTAGAATTGATTACCGATACGATATCCGATCCTGCCGTCGGCCACCGCGCCTCCCACCAGATCGGTTTCCGTATTCCCGACCTTTCCTACAATCCCGCCGGAGTGCTTCAGGGTCGCCAGGTGGTGATAGCTTTTCCGCCGGAGTTCACGCTCGGCACGATCGATTCGGTGTCGTACCGCGATACCGATGACCGGTCGACTGACCCGGTCATCGCCTGGGTATATGTCTATTCCCAGGCGGTCGTGGTTCGGTTCGGAGAAACTGTCCCTGGTCCCGGCAATCTTTCCTTTGCCTATATTACGCTGCACCACGTCACCAACGCCCAAGTTGCCGATGACTATCGCGTGACGGTACAGATCGAGAATAAGATAAGCCAGTTGGTCGCCGGCCCGAATTTCAGTGAATCGTTTGGGCTTCTTGCCGGACCGCCGGTTGCGCTGACGGTTATTCCGAAAGAGGACTTGTTGCTCAAGGCCGGTGAAGGGGTCACCTTCTCCGCCTGGTCTGCCGACCAGTACGGCAATCCGGTCGCTCCCGGGGCCGCCTCATGGTCGCTCGATCCATCGCACGAAATTATCGGCCGCTTGTCGGGCGGCTCATTACTGGCGACGAAGGTCGGCGTCGGTCGGATTCTGGCGCGGATGGGCGAGATGACGGCCGCATCCGGCCTATTGACGGTCACGCCCGGCCCGGCCAACTCCATAATCTTGGCCCATGATTCCGAAACGGTTCTTCCCGGCCAGCCATTGGCGCATGGCGTCGGGGTGGAAATCGCGGATATATTCGGCAACCGGGTGGTCGACTACGCCGGGACAATTTGGTTCACCAGTAATGATCCTTTGGCCGTTCTTACCCACGGCCAATCCAATCCGTACCAGTTCACCGTTTCCGATCAGGGTCGCAAGCTGTTTCCAGGAAATGAATTTATCTTCCGCACGGCTGGAACGCGGGGGCTGATGGTGACCGATGGTACCGCCAGCGGCTCCACCCATGACATCGTCGTTCTTTCCGGTACCTTGGGCAGTTGCGAGGTGATATTGCCCACCCAGATAAGGGCGGGAACCCAATTTACAATTTCCGTCCGAGGGGCGCGCGACGGCTTCGGCAATCCCTTTACCGGCGAAATAATCGTTACTGGCGGGAACGCCGCTCCCGACGGCACGGCGCCGATTCTTATCAATCTCGCCGTCTCCAATGGGGATGGTTCCGCGCCGGCCCGGCTCTTTGCCGCCGGGGACAATGTCCTCCGCCTGGAATCGGGAGCCTTCCTTCAGGATTTCATCGTCGCCGTTCTGCCGGGTGATCTGGCCGCCCTGAGATTTGGACTTGATCGGACGCAATTTGCCGGAAATCACTTCCGTGGCGTGGCCCGGTTGGCCGCCTACGACCGATATCTGAATCTAAAGACCGACTATGATCTCAGCGGTTCCGACGTTCGTCTTTCCGCTGACAGCGGTGCCCTGATGCCTGACCTGGTTTCAGCCTGGGAGTTTGTCGATGGAACCGCCGACCTCTCGGGCGTCATCTATGATGGCCTCCCCGGCCCCGTCTGGCTAAAGGCGACAACATCGGATAATGGCAATATCATAGAAGGGTGGACCGAGTTTGTGGCCAACGGCGTCCGCGCCGATATTGACGGCCGCACCCCGATCCCGACCATGATCCCGGAGGGCTGGGAATTTGTCATATCGGGCGTCGCCCGCAACCCGGGAGATATCCGTCCGACGGCGGTCGTTTATCGGGCCGGATTTCCGGCTGACGGCTCCCTGGTCCCCGAGTTTGAACGTCCGCCGCAATGTGTGCCGCTTCCTGGGAATGGCTCGGTATGCCCCTTCAGCGATATTACCATGGCCGACCTGGCACCGGGCAATTATCCCTTCGCGCTCCAGCTTGACGCCGTGTATGTCATCGGCGGCGATACGATCACGACCGCCTGGAAGGCGACGTCCGAGATAACCATCGTCCCGTTCGCCGACTTCACCGTCGCCGCGACGAGTCTCCCTGATACCGGATTTGCCGCCGAATATTCATTCCCCGCGGAGTTATCAATCGGCAATAGCAACGGCATGGCGCAAACGTCCGAGATTTCGGCCGGGCTTATCATCGCTGCCGGCGGGCAGGAATATCAACTTGGCGGTCGGTCGTTCTCATATGGCTGGCCGGCGGACACGGCCGTCGATTTTCAAGCGGCTTTCTCCCCGGACATATCCGAGGGCACGTATGACTATGAGGTTCTGCTTACCGTCTACCTGAATGGCAACGACATCCCGCAAGTCAGGATGGCGAAGAGATATCCCCTCGGTCGAAAAGTGGCTATTGTCCGGCGCGCCCGGTACGCAGTCGATCCGGCCACTGTTACCCCGAAACGTGTCGTCGGCGGTGCCACAACGCCTTTCGCTCTAGACCTGGAGCTCATTGGGAACTCGTCGGTGATTCTGGCCGGTGATAGTTGCCTTTTGATTCTAACGGATGGGGCCATTACCAGTTCGGCCCGGTTGCTGCAGGCGAACTATCACCTCGCCCCGGGTAAACAGACCGTTTCCACCGAGCCTCTCCTGGTCCCTGAGGCCTGGCGGGGAAAGCCGATAACCGCGCGATTGATTCTTGTCGGCGTCGAGGCGGGCATTTTGCCGGTGAAGACGGAAATATCCTTTGACTTTCCGATCACGCTGGAAAGCGCCCCGGCGATTCAGGTCGTATCCTTGAAGAATACTGCTCCCAATGCCCCCTATGTCAATGTCGGCCAGACATTCGCGCTGACCGCCCGCATTGCCAACCGTTCCGTTGATCCGATCCGCGGTCCGATTGCCGTGCGCTTCTCCTCCGATGGGCAGTCCTTGCCGCCGAATGGCGTAACGATAACCGTGGACAGCCTAAAGGCCAACGATACCATCAGTATCAGCCAGCCGGTGACGGCCTCTGCCACGGCCACTCCAGCCGAGATTTTTTCGGTGACCATCGATCCGATTTCCGGGGTAGATATCCTGCCGGCCCTGTCTGATGAGGCCGTGGCCGTGATACAAGAGCTGGTCAACCTGGCGCTGACGCCGGCGATGGTCAGTCTTCCGGGCACGGCGGCCTTTATCGATTACGGTGAACAGTTTGAGGTCGTGGCGACCCTTGGGGCCGCCGCCGCGAGAGTCTCCGGCGGCACGCTGATGCTCGATTATTCCGGTCCCGGCAGCTTTGGCTTGCCATTCCCCTCCGAGAAAACGTGCAACACCGTTGTCATCTGGAACCTGACCGCACCCGCATTAGATATTGAATCCTCTTTCTCGCTGGCCTGGAAAGAAGCGCCGATCGATCGCAATACCGGGGAGCCGGTGGTCGATCTGGGACAACCCCTGCTGATTCCCTTTGTCGTCCGCGGAGCGGTCAGCAGGTTGATCATCGAAGCCGGCGGCTTTACGACCAGGCCGCTGCAGCGGGGCGTTTCGAGCCAGCTGTTCGACCTGTCACTCCAAAACGTGACCACTGACAGCCGCAACAAGATGCGGGTTGCCTCGATATTCCTGTCGCTGACCGACCGCGACGGCCGTCCCATCGATCCCGCCGGCGTGGTTGGCGACACCGGTTCGAATTTCTACTTTGACGGGAAGCCGGCGGCCGAGCAGCGGTTCGTCCAGGGTGGACTGGAATATCGTTTCTCTGGACTGGTCATCATACCCGGTCAGACCTTGGCGATTGAGATGCGCCTGATGCCCCGAACCGACGTCAGCCTCGACTATTTCGACCTCCAACTGGATGGCAATAAGATCGCGGCCGAGATTACCGAAGGTCCGCGAATCGGGCAGCCGGTTCCGGTTTCCGGCGTGCTGGATCGTCCTTTTGACATAAACCTGCCTGAATCGATAATTCCGGAGGAACTGGCGGCCTCGTTCAAGAATTATCCCAATCCCTTTGACCCGACCGCGGACGCGACCGAGTTCAAGTATTTCCTGCCGGGCAATTCCACCGTCGATATTCGCATATATACGGCCACCGGGGAAGAGGTGCGGCACCTGCAGTTTGCCGCCGGGGAACCAGGCGGCTCCGCCGGCGTCAACGCCGGGGTTTACTGGGATGGCCGCAACGGCGATGGTGATGTCGTCCTCAACGGCGTCTATATCGCCCGCATCGACGTCGCCGAGGGGGGCCTTAAGGCGATGCTCAAGATGGCGGTGGTGAAATGAACGCGCGGTGGTCATACCCGGCGTTATTGCTGCTGGTGTTGGCGGCGTCCGCCTCCCTCTTCGCGGCCGATGATGGCGGGACGGAATCGGTTTTCACCATCGGTGCCGGTGCCCGGGCGATGGGGATGGGGAACGGCTTTACAGCTCTGGCGGAGGACGCTACGGCCGTGTACTACAATCCGGCCGGCCTGGCCTTCCTGCCGTCGCAACAGATTTCCTTTCTCCATACTATTCTGTTTGAAGGAACCGTGTATGACTTCGCCTCGTACGTCTACCCGCTGGGATCGGCGGGCGGGCTCGGCCTGGCGGGGATGCGAATCGGCACCGATGACATTGAGCGGCGCGATCTGACCCACGATCTGGGGCAATTCAGCGCCTCGCAAATCCAAATTCTCCTCTCATACGGCCGGGCGCTAAATGATCGTCTGGCCGCGGGAGGCTCCCTCAAGCTGGCGCACCAGTCGATAGACGATTTCTCCGCCTACGGGTATGGCCTTGATTTGGCCGGGCGCGCCCGTGTGATGTCTACTCTCAGCGCCGGTTTCTTGATGCAGGACCTGATCGGCGCCAGACTAAAACTGGCCAAGGCCAAAGAACGAGTGCCGTTTCTTCTCCGGGCGGGATTGGCCTACCTGTATCGGCGGGATAATCTTCCCCTTTCGGGAACGGTTAGCTTGGATTTGGATAAGCCCGAAAACCGCTCGGTCAAGCTTCATGCCGGAATGGAGATCGCCCACAGCAACGGATTGGTCGTGCGCGGCGGATACGATCGCGACAATATCACTCTTGGCTTCGGCCTCCGCTATCAACGGCTTACGTTTGACTATGCCTATAAGTTTATCGACCGCCTAAGCGACAGCCATCGTTTTTCATTGACCTTCAGCTTTGGCGCCACCGAAGCGGAACGGCGGACTTCCCGGGCGGCGGCCGTCAAGCTTTCGCAGCAGAGAGCGATTTCGGACAGCCGCAAGGAATCGCTCGAGTCGGCATTGGCCGCCGCCGACCGGTACTATGCAGCCGGTATGCTTGATTCGGCGCTGGCCGCTTACTATCGGGCCGACGCCTTTGCCGTCGACAAATCATATATCAACGGCAGAATCGCCGAGATCAAGCAACTGCAGGCTTCCGTCCAGGCGCCATCTCGAATCGGCGTCTCGCCGGACAGCAGCATGGCACAGGCGGCGGTCGACATGGAAAGCAGGGCGCGCGATCTCTTTGCCAAGGGAGATTTGGCCGCAGCCGGAGAATTTGTGGCTGCGACCAGGATGATCCAACCCGAATCACCCGGCCTGGATTCACTCGACCAGGCCGTCCAGGCGGCGATCGGCAAGTCGGTCTGGACCAATCTGGCCAAGGCGGAGACAGCTATGGGCCTGGGCAACTATGTTGCCGCTTACGACAGCTATTCCTTGGTTCTGGCGTTGGATCCGTCCAATAAGCAGGCCCAGGACGGTGCCCGTCGGGCTCAGAAGAGCTTGGATCTGGCGCAAAGGCTCAATTTGGCCCTTGACTATTTCAACCAGGGTCGATTTACGTCGGCGCAGCGCGAGTTCAACTCGGTTTTGGCCATCGATTCGACCAACAAGACCGCGGCGGAGTATATCTCCCGCATCAACAGCCAGATCAGAGAGTCGACTTCCCTTGAGGATCTGCAGAGGGATTCTCGCGTCTGGCAGTTATATCTCAACGGGTTGGAGGCGTTTCGCCGCGGCGAGTACCAGAAGTCGATCGATTACTGGGAGGACGTGCTGGAGGTCTATCCCAACAACGCCAACACCATTCAGAATATCGAGCAGGCCAGGTTGCGCCTGCAGAAATGATGCCTTACGGTCTGCCGGATACCCCGAGGATCAGCCTGAAGTAGAGATTTTGTTGCGCCTACAGGAAAGCATCACCTATCTTGTCTGATGTCACGCGGTGCGGCCAGGTGCCGGCGCCGAAGGCGTAACTGACCTATGTTTCGCAAACCGATTCGAGAGACGGTGGCCGCCTTCCCGGCCCAGGAAAGCCAACTGGCCGGTCTGCGGAAAACGGTGGAGGAGATTTGCCGTCAGGCAAGTCTGACCTCCAAAGAAATCAATAATATCATTCTCGCCGTCGAAGAGGGGGCAACCAATATAATTCGCCACGCCTACCTGCTGGGCGAAGGGGAAATCCGGCTTAAGGTAGCCATCTATAAACACTCCATAATCTTTTCGCTCTTCGACAATGGGCGTTCCTTCCAGCCTCCGGACAAGTCCCGGCTCGATATCAAGAAGATGACCGAGACCGGCCGGAAAGGCGGTCTCGGATTTTATCTCATTAACAAAGTCATGGACCGGGTCGATTATTACTCCCTGGAGGGGGAAAACGAGCTTCGTTTGACCAAGTTCCTGTCGGACAAAGGCGCCAGCGAGCTTCAATGGAGCGGAGGCGTGTCGCTTAGGGTTAAGTTCTCCGCCTGGACGCTTCTGATTATTTTGATCCTGGTGTCGGGGGCTTACTTCTACATCGATTCCCGTTCCACCCGATACATTCGTTCCCAACTCGATCGGACTGTTGACGCCCTTTGCAGCACGATCGCTTCCCAGGCCTACGGCTATATTATCAACCATCGCTCCGACGTCGAATTCGATGAACTGGTGGCCTCTTACAGCCGCGCCAACGAGGTCTTGACCTCGGTCGTCATCCTCAATGATCGGGGCGAAATCCTGGCCGATTCCCGCAGTCCCAGTCTCCTGCATACCCAGTATGATCCGGCCCGGTTGCAGGTCTTGGAGCGCGAAGCGGCCGCGCCGTGGGATGAAGACAGCCCCGCCAATCCGGTCTTTCTCCACCAGATCGAATATAACGGAACCCGTCTGGGCACGGTCATTATGGAATATTCCACCACGGTGATGGAGGCCCAGCTGCAGCGCGCCCGCACCATCATCCTCATCATCACCGGGATTGGATTGTTGATCGGCATCATGGGGATCTATCTCCTGTCGAATCATTTTGTTCGTCCCATCGGACGGATTGTCAGCCGGGTTCTGAAGTTCTCTGAGTGTGATTTTGACAGCCAACTGCCGCTGACCGGGGCCGGGGAGTTCTACGAGATTTCGCGGGCTTTGAACGAATTGATCACCCGAATCCGGCGCGACCGCAAAAATATCGTCGAGCGCGAAATTCTCCATAAAGAGATGCAGGTGGCGGAGGAAATCCAAAAGGCGCTGATTCCCCAGACGCTGCCGACCGTCAAAGGGTTCGACATCGGCGCCATTTACAAGGCGGCCCGGCTGGTCGGCGGCGACCTGTTCGATTTCGTCTGGATCGACGACCATACCTTCGGCGTGGCGGTGGCCGACGTCTCCGGCAAGGGTGTGCCCGGATCGCTGGTGATGTCGGTGGTCCGCACCGCCCTCCGGTTGGAGGCGCGCGGCAACCGCTCGGCCCGCGATATTCTTATTCGGCTCAACGAATTCATCGCCGAAGACATCAAGCGGGGAATGTTCGTCACCATCCTGTTGGCGGTGATCGACACCAAGACGGGCAGGATCAATTTCGCCTCGGCCGGCCACAACCCGATTCTGCACTATGCCGCTCAGACGAAGGAAGCCATTTTCCTGAACGCCCCGGGCATGCCGGTCGGCATCAAGGTCGACGGCAACGAGTTTGCGAAATCGCTGGGTGAAGCGGAACTCACTCTTAAGGAAAACGACTTTATTCTCATCTATACCGACGGCCTCACCGAAGGTCGAGGCGAGCAACGCAACGCCTACGGCACCGACCGGATCATCGATATTCTGAAGGAATGCGACCAGCGTTCCGCCAAGGAAGTCGCGGCCGCCATCGAAGACGATATCCTCCGCTTCATCGGCCGCCGCGACCAGCATGACGACATCACCATGGTCATTCTCAAGACCTGCCCGGCCTCCACTCCGGAAGACGAGGGCCGTCCCAAGACGGAACCGTCACGCTCGCCGTCCCCGGTGGACATAGTCACCCTGACGCCGCCCGTTGACCCCGGTTCGACCATCCCGGGGTGATCTCCGCCTGACGCAGTTTTGTATTGACTTTCCTGGACGGTCTATTATCCTGTCAGTAGACGCAGGGGGGTAAACTAAGGGTTCGGGCGACGTTGCAGTGCACTGAGGGTGGGTGTGGTTAGTATTGCGGCAAATATTATCCTCGGCATTCTCGTCATCGTTTTGGGCATCCTGCTGATTTTCTGGCGGCGGCAGTTGCAGCGGGTGCGTCCGCTGGCAGATCTCGAAAATGTCCTCGAAACACTTCAAGCCAATCTGCTTGCCAATCGCAGTGAGGGGAACATACAGACGGTCGCCGGCCAATTAACAAATGTCCTGATCCAGCATCTGCGCTCCGACCACATCCTCTTCTTCCGCCGCCAGCGGCGCTTCATGGAAATGAATTATGTCTATGGCCTGAAAGGAATTAGCCGCCCCCGATACCGCATCAATCTGTCCGAGGAGTTGGTCGGGGAATTGACCCATAACGCCCTCATTCGCCATCCCGAGGAGGTGAAAAATCTCCTTGGTGCGGACCTTAATGAGCTTCTTCGGCAAGGGCATTTCAATCTGGTTTTTCCGATTTTCTGGCAGGACAATGTCTTTGGGGTCTATTTTATCAGCACCCGGTTTCCGATCGACCATCCCATGATTAAGACCTTTCTGATGTTCCTCAACCACAATCTATCGGCCACCTATCAGATCAAACGATTGGAATCGGCCCGCCAACTGCTGGAACAGAAATCCGAAAGCGACCGGAAGCTTATCCAGCAGTTGGAGGCGGCCAAGAACAAAACTCCTGAGGGAGACGAGTATCCGGGACACTTGATCGAGATGTTTAACCATCGCAAGGTCGATGAACTGGTGGCGAGTCTCTTCGACAAAGTCAAGGCGGGACTGCAGACCGACCGGCTGATCTTTCTCTCGCCGCGGGTGTCATCCGGGGACGGTGGCCTGCGGTACGCCGTCGGCATGGACAAGGAGGCCCTGGTCTTAAACGGCGCCGCTCTCGACAAGATTGTCGGTCGCCTCAACAAGCGGCAGGTCTACGGCATCGATCAACTGACGGGTTTGCCCGAGGGAGAGCGCCTGCGCGGCCAGTTCGAAAAGGCCAAGGTCGACAATATGTCAGCCTTTTCCCTTTCGGAAAGCGAACCGGGGCTCCTGCTCTGGCAGGGGCGGCAGAGGGGCGACAAACCGGAAAATCGGCTTCTGGCCCGCCTCGAGAAGGTGGCCCAGCGGGCCATGGCCAACGCCCGGGAATTCGAACGGGTCGAGGCGATGTCCTATACCGACAGCCTGACCCGCCTCTACAACCATCGCTACTTCATCAAGCGGATGGCCGAGGAAATCCAGCGCGCGACCAGATATCAGCGCGGCTTGGGTCTGCTGCTGTTCGACATCGATGATTTTAAGCTGTATAACGACGGTTTTGGTCACCAGTGGGGAGACGAATTGCTGCGGCGGATGGGGACCACGCTTAGCCGGATACTTCGCTCGATCGACATCGTCTCCCGCTATGGCGGCGACGAATTCTGCATCATTATGCCGGAGGCGGACAGGGCCACCTGCCGGGTCTTCATGGACCGTCTCCGCCATACCATCGCCAATACCGATTTCCGGGATCGGGCCAACGGTTTTGAAGGGCGGGTTACGATCAGCATCGGCAGCGCCGTCTTTCCCGATGACGCCGCCGACGCCGACCGGCTTATCTATTGCGCCGATATGGCTCTTCTGCGGGCCAAGGCCGCCGGCCGCAATTGCGGCTTGGCGTATTCCGTGGATGTCGTCCCCTAAACCCCCTTGACGATGAATCTTCGCCGAATCGAGCCGAATTACGTATAATCCCGTGATAGCGATAGGGAACCGCCCCGCGGCAAATCCCTTGACAGACGGTTTGAAAGCCATTAAATAGCGGTAAATCTTATAGGGAAACGGGTCGATTTGTAGTACAGGGATACGGTCGCAATCGGCTATAAGTCTAAGGATAGATATATGCACAATCTTCCCCGCCACAGACAACTGATGCTGGGCCTGCTGCTTCTGCTGGTGGCGTTCGGTCACCCGATCATGGCGGCCGATGAGTACGTGATCGGCCCGGAGGACGTCCTCAGGATCAGTTTCTGGCAGGATCCGACGCTGGATCAGTCCGTAACCGTCCGACAGGACGGTAAGATCACCTTGTCCATCATCGGCGAAATCACCGCCGCCGGGCTGACCAGCCGCGAGCTGGCCCAGGCGATCGAGCAGAATGTCTCCCTCTACAACAAGAAGATATCGCAGGCAACGGTGACGGTAGTCAGCTTCAACTCGCAAAAAATATTTGTCTCCGGGCAGGTGCTGCAATCGGGGAAGAAGACGTATGAGGTGATTCCGGATATCTGGACGGTCATTAAGGAAGCCGGCGGAGCCTCCGATCTGGGAGATTTAACTCGGGTGGCGATCATCCGTTCCAAGGAGTCGGGCGGCGAGGTGGTCACCGTCAACGTCCTGGAGGCCGTGTCCCAGGGGACATTGGACAAGCTGCCGAAGCTGAAAAGCGGGGACACGATTGAGGTGCCCAAGATGGCCGGCGGGGTGCCGGGGCGGCAATTGGCGGCGGAATTCGGCGAGCGACAGAACCTATTCTATATCCTGGGGCAGGTGCGCACACCCGGCATTCAGTCCTACGAGAACGGGATGGATATATTCGATGCCGTGGGGAAGGCGGGCGGCACGACCGATTTGGCCGATCTGCGGAAAGTAACCATCATCAGCAAGAACGGCGCCGGCTCGACGGTCATAAACGTCAATCTCAAGAAACGTCAGGTTGACGGCCAGGCCCGGCGTCTCGTCATTAAACCGGAAGATACCATCGTTATCGGCGAGAAGAAACACGCGCTGCTAAGCTGGAACCAGATTCGAGATTTTGCCGCGGTGGCCGGCACGGTGGTGTCGTTTGTCTACCTGATCAACAGAAGGTAACATGGCGGAACAGAAGCACGACACGACAATCGAAATCAAGGATGTCCTGGCCATAATTCGCCGCCGGCGCTGGCTGATCATCCTTCCTTTTCTGGCGGTGGCCCTCATCACGCTGGCGGGGTCGTTTCTCCTGGAGCGGCGTTATCAATCATCGACGATGGTGGTTATCGACCAGACGCAGTTCCTCTCCAAGCAGTTGCAGGCGATGGTCCCGGGACAGGAGGATGCCCGACTGTCCGATCTGCAACGGAAGAACTTTCTCATCGCCATTCAAAATGAAATCATTTCCAGCGGCTACCTGTCTCGCCTCATCGACGAACTGCGCCTATCCGACGATCCCGCGGCGATCCGGCGGGCCCAGAAGCTCAACGCCCGGAGGCCCGACGTGCCGGTGGCGGCCCTGGTTTACCGTATCCTGATCGAGGATTTGCGCAAGAACATCCAGGTCGATTTCAACGGGGAAAACATCATTCAGATCACCGCCGAATCGTCCGATCCCAGCCTGGCGATGAAGATCGCGACCAAGCTGGCGGAGATTTTCAAGGAGGAGCGGCTGAAGCGGGAGTTGACCGGCGTGCGCGGGGCGCTCAATTTCTCCGACGAGCAGTTGGCCATTTACAAGAAGGACCTCGACGAGGCGGAACAGAAGAAGGCGTCCTTTTCGACCGAATACCTGCGCAACCAATTGGATGAATCGGTTGCCGCCGATACCAATATCCGCGCCATCATGGCCGACATCGATAACATCAAATTGCAGATCGACGACAACATCAAGCAGCAGGCGGATGTGCGCACGTCGCTGGCGTCGTACACCAGGGATCAGCTGGTGCTCAAAACTGACGCCGACTATGATCGCCTCAAACTCGGGATATTCTCCGAGACCGAGCGGTTGGTTGATTTTATGTCCAAATACACCTGGTCCGATCCTAAGGTTATCAACGCCAACCTGAAAATTTCCCGCGATTTGCAGAGCATGGAGAAACTGGTCGGCGACGAGATCGGCCGCCAATTTGCCGACGCCACGCCGCAGGACCGGCGCCGGTTGACGGAGTTCTTCGTCCTGCAGACGCGCGAGTTGATCTTCCGGCAGAAGCTCAACTCCTTTGAGGTGTCGCTGTCGACGCTGCGCAATCGGATCGCCCGGGCGCCGCAATATGAGATTCAACTCCGGAATCTTGAGAATGAGGTCAACTCGGCGCGGCAGGTCTATGAGAAATTTCAGGCCCAATTGACCGGGTCCGAAATATCGCAGTCGCTGATGCGCGGCGAGTCCGAATCCAAATATCGCATTATGGAGCCGGCCTCGGTGCCGCTGGAGCCGGTGAAGCCGAACCATCTCAAGATATCCATCCTGGGCGCCATCCTGGGAATGGTCATCGGCGGGGCGGCGGCGGTGCTGGCGGAATTGCTCTACAATTCCTTCAAGCGGATCGAGGACGTGGAGGAGGTGCTCCGGGCGCCGGTATTGGCGACCATTCCGCTCATCTCATCCATCAAGGGGAAAGTCAAAATCGCATAGGGCCCATCATGGAAAATTATCGCATCAAGAGCAAGGTGGCCGTCAGCGACCGCGAATTCCTGATTCAGACGGTCAACGATCCGGACCGGGGAACGGTCGTGTCTTCGCTATTTGCCGATGGTGAAGTGCTGGAGGTCTTCAGCCGCCCGCATCCCGAGGCGGTGTCGGATGATGGGGTGCTGACGCTGGTCAAATGCACCCACGACGAAAAGAAGACCGAACTGGAACAGTTGTTGACGGCTTATCCGAAAGTAGTCGGGGGCGGTGACGCCGACCAGATCTACCACCTGGGGATGGTGTTTTTCCACAAGCGCATGTACAAGGAAGCCCAGGCGCTGTTCGACAGCGCCCTGGTTCTGAGGACGGATTTCCATCAAGCGGCCGCATCGCTGGGGCTGGCCTGCCTGGAGCAAGGTCAGGCCGAAGGGGCCCTGAAAGTGTTGGCCAAGGCGGTCGAGCTGCGGCCCACCTATGCCGACTATCACAACTACTACGGCCAAGCCCTTCTGGAGGCCGGTTTTTGCCGGCGGGCAGTGGAGGAATTCGAGACCGCCATCAAGCTCAACATCTACTATGGCGACGCCTATTTCAACCTCGGCATCGCCTATATCGTCAATGCCATCAAGCGGGAAGATTTCGACATGTACGCCAACCTGATGGCCAAGACGACCGACCTCTTCAACCGGGCCGGCCTTATATCCCAGGAATTCAAGGCGCCGGAATTGGCCGAGGCGACCGAGGTCCTTCGCCAGGGCGACCTGGCCCGGGCGCTGAATCTCTTCAAGGCGATCCGCGACCGCAAGCGAGAGGCGTTGCGTCGGGAGGCCACCGGATTCTATCTCCCCTTTTGGCTGTTTGCCGATCAGGCGGGCGAGGCGGCGGTGGCCGATCGCATCCGTTTCCTGCAGGACGAGATCGCCAAGAATCCGACCTATGTCGACCGGCATTATGAACTGGCGCTCTGCTTTCTGCGGCAGGCGCAAATGATCTGGCAACGGGGAATGGGACAACTGAAAGAAACGATCGCCATCAATCCGCGGCTGCGCAAGGCCGGGTATGGATTAGGCAAAGCGGAGCAGTTGGCCTCGGCTATGAAAGACACCTTAACGGATATCATCAAGGGCGATCAAAACGATTGATCGGGCTTTTGGGAAACAACCTATGACACAGACCGGCAAGAGCGTGAATGTCTTGGAATATTATGACCTTGAGGCGCCGTATGCCACGGAGTTCCGTCGCCTGCTGCATAATCTCAACAGCACCGAAGCGAATGCCAAGCTCAAGACCCTGCTCGTCACCTCGGCCATGCTGTCGGAAGGGAAATCGACCGTGGCCGCTTTCTTGGCGGTGACCTCGGCCCGGCATAAACGGCGCAAGACGCTTCTGGTCGATTGCGATATCAGCCGGCCGATGCTTCATCGCTTGTTTAACCTGCCGCGAGAAGGCGGCGTGGTCGAAACGTTGACCACCGGCGCCAAAATCCGTGACGTCATCAAGAAGACGCCGGAGGATCTTCTGGACATCATTACCGCCGGCGCGCCCGTCCAGCAGCCGACGGAGGTGTTTGACCCGGCGGCGATTC
>CAZPEV010000030.1:3726-24420 GCA_964585635.1 uncultured Ignavibacteriales bacterium | reverse complement strand
GTATACTCCGGTGAAGGCTCCCCGCGGGACCGGTCTGAGCTGCAAGGGTTGGCAACAGGAAGCGGCCCTGCGGATGCTGAATAACAATCTCGACCCGGACGTCGCCGAGGATCCCAAGAATCTGGTTATTTACGGCGGATCGGGGCGGGCGGCGCGCAGTTGGCCTGCTTATTACGCCATCGTGGAATCGCTCAAAGGGCTGGAAAACGATGAGACGCTTCTGGTTCAATCCGGTAAGCCGGTGGGGATTTTCCGAACCCATGAGTACTCACCCCGCGTTCTGATCGCCAACAGCAATCTGGTGCCCCATTGGGCGACCTGGGAGAAATTCCGTCAGCTGGAGAAGCTCGGCCTGATCATGTACTGACAGATGACCGCCGGAAGCTGGATCTATATCGGCACGCAGGGAATTATTCAAGGGACCTACGAAACCTTTGCGGCCGTGGGCAATCGGCACTTCGGGGGCGATTTGTCGGGGCGCTGGATTCTGACCGGGGGCATGGGGGGCATGGGCGGGGCGCAGCCCCTGTCCGGCACGATGAACGGCGCCACGATCCTGGTGGTCGAAGTCGATGAGGCCCGCATCAACCGCCGGATCAAGGACGGATTCTGCGATGTGAAGGTGAAGACCTTGGACAAGGCGATGAAGCTGATCAAGGAGCACACCGGGGCAAAAAAGGCAGTTTCGATCGGATTAGTCGGCAATTGCGCCGAGGTATTTCCAGAGATCTTTCGGCGCGGTATGATCCCGGATATCGTGACCGATCAGACCTCGGCCCACGATGAACTCAACGGATATATCCCCGACGGCTTGACGATCAACGAGGCGCTGCGGCTGCGCAAGACCAACCCGACCGAATATATCAACCGGGCCTACGCCTCGATGGTGCGGCACTGCGAGGCGATGCTCCGGTTCCAGAAGGCGGGATCGATCGTCTTCGATTACGGCAACAACTTGCGGGGACAGGCCAAAAAGGGGGGACTGAAGAACGCCTTTGATTTTCCGGGTTTCGTCCCGGCCTATATCCGTCCGCTGTTTTGCAGCGGTAAAGGTCCGTTCCGTTGGGCGGCGTTATCGGGCAACCCCAAGGACATCGAGGTCACCGACGAGATCATTCTCAAGGAATTCGCCGACAACGAATCATTGGTGCGCTGGATTAAGCTGGCGCGGGCGAAGGTGCCGTTTCAGGGTCTGCCGGCCCGGATATGCTGGCTGGGGTACGGTGAACGGGCCAAGTTCGGCGACATCATCAATAAGCTGGTCAAATCCGGCAAGATCGCGGCGCCGGTCGTCATCGGCCGCGACCACCTTGATTGCGGCTCGGTCGCCAGTCCCCATCGGGAGACCGAGGGGATGCTTGATGGATCCGACGCCATCGCCGATTGGCCGCTGCTCAACGGCCTTCTGAATGCCGCTTCCGGGGCCAGCTGGGTGTCGATTCATCACGGCGGCGGGGTGGGAATCGGCAATTCGATTCATGCCGGGATGGTGATCGTGGCCGACGGCTCCAAAGAAATGGGGCTTCGCCTGGAGCGGGTGCTGACCAACGATCCCGGGATCGGCGTCGTGCGCCATGCCGACGCCGGGTACAAAGAAGCCCGTCAGTTTGCCGCCGAGCGCGGGATCAAGATTCCGACGGTGAAATAGGCGTGATGGTTAGAACGGCAAAGCGCACCACGCTGCTCCTCACCCACATCGGCCAGCTGATCACCATGCAGGGCCCGGCTCCCCGACGGGGCCGGCAGATGAGCGATCTCGGTCTGGTCGAGGACGGCGCGGTGGCGATCGCCGGCGATGAGGTCATTGCCGTCGGCCGGTCGGCTGACATCGCCGGCCGGATCGAGCTGGCGGAAAACTGCTCGGTGATTTCGGCCGAGGGCAAGGTGGTCACGCCGGGATTGATCGATCCCCATACCCATCCTGTGTTCGCCGGTACCCGGGAGCGTGAATTTGAAATGCGGTTGGCCGGCCAGAGCTATATGGAAATCGCCCGGGCCGGCGGCGGTATCCGCGCCTCTGTCAGGCGACTGCGGGAAACCGATCCGGAGGCGCTCTACGCTCAGGCCCGAAAAACGGTCGACCGGCTCTTTGAGCATGGCATTACCACCATCGAAGCCAAGTCGGGCTACGGATTATCGACCGCAGCCGAGGTAAAGTCGCTGGAGATCATCCGCCAACTGAATGACCATGAGGCGATTGACCTTTTCCCGACCTTCCTGGGGGCCCACGAGGTCCCGGATGAGTATCGGGAGCGGCGGGGAGAGTATGTCAAGCTGATCATTGAGGAGATGATCCCGGCCGTCGCCGAGCGGAAGCTGGCCTTGTTCTGCGACGTGTTCTGCGAAGAGGGCGTCTTTTCGGTCGAGGAATCGCGGGCGATTCTGACGGCCGCCAAACGGGCCGGTCTCGGACTGAAGCTGCACGCCGACGAACTGAAGTCGACCGGCGGGGCGGAACTGGCGGTTGAGCTGGCCGCCGTTTCGGCCGACCATCTGGGATACGTGTCGGAGCGCGGGATAGAGATGCTGGCCGCGTCCGATACCGTGGCCGTTCTTCTTCCGGGAACTTCCTTCGCGCTGGGGTTGGAGATCACGGCGCCGGCCCGCAAGATGATTGATGCGGGGGTGGTCGTGGCGCTATCGACCGACTGCAACCCGGGATCGTCGATGACCGAATCGCTGGCCATGATTATGACGCTGGCGGCGCTGAAGCTCAGGATGACGACGGCGGAATCGCTGGCGGCGGTCACGGTCAATGCCGCCTGCGCCATCGGCCTGGGCGGGAAGCTGGGACAACTGGAAGCCGGATTTCCGGCCGACCTGAACGTCTGGGATGCGCACGACTACCGGGAACTGCCGTACCATTACGGGGTAAACCTGGTTGAGAAGGTCATCAAAAAGGGGAAAGTGGTAATCGCTCGATGAGATGGCTTGGGCCGACGTTGTTGCTTGGGACGGTGCTGCCGATGGTTCTCGGATGCGGCGTCTATTCCTTTTCCGCCGCCGGCAAGCCGGCTTTTCAATCAGTCAACATCGCGCAGTTTGAGAATAATACCATCGAATATCAGTTATCCGACCGCCTGACCGACGCTCTCATCGACGCCTTTATCCGCGATAATACCATCCCGGTCAAGGAGGCCGGCAAGGCCGAGGCCCTCATGGCGGGAACGGTGACGAGTTATCGCCGCGATCCTTATACCTATGACCTGCAGGATATTGTCTCGGAATATGCGGTCAAGGTGTCGGTGCATGTAAAGGTCGTGAGAGCCAAATCCGAGGACGTGATCTGGGAAGAGGACTTTTTCGCGGAGGGGGTATACAACGCCGTCGATGAAACCGAGGCGGACGGCCAGACCAAGGTGATAACCCTTCTGACGGCTAATATCCTTGACCGGACGACTAAAAGCTGGTAGGTTTATCGGACCGAAATGCGTATAATAAATGCCGACAAGTGGTGCCGATACATACATGGTACTGTCAGACGGCCGAAGGCGTGACCGGCGGCCGAGGGTGAACTCTTCAGAGAAGGCGGTTAACCAGTGAACCTAACCATACATGCTCAAAGGGTCGGCGTCGTGACGATCATGGTGATGGTTGTGATTCTTGCCGTCGCGACCAGCCCCGCGGCGGGGATCAGCGATAAGGCCGGCACGACCGGGTTTTCTTTCCTGAAGCTGGGTGTTGGCTCGAAGGCGGTCGCGATGGGCGGAGCCTTTGCCGGAGTTGCCGATGATCCCACCACCCTGTACTACAATCCGGCCGGGTCGATCAATCTGCCGGGGCGGCAGTTTCTGGCCGGGTACCATAATTATGTGGCGGATATTCAATCGGGCTTTCTGGCGCTGACGAGACCATTCATGACCACCCGCCGCCTTGGATTCTTCGTCGATTACCTCAACTTCGGATCGTTCACCGAGACCGACAATGCGGGCATTCCCACGGGAAATTTCTCGGGCGGCGACATTTTGATCGGGGCCAACTTCTCCACCCCGATACGGGCCGGTTTCTCGGCCGGGATAAACCTCAAGTTCATGAGTGAGATCGCGGCTGGGTATTCCTCCGAGGCGATGGCCGTTGATATTGGGGGTTTCTATCGCTTCAGGGACGGGCTGACGAAGGCCGGGCTGGTCGTGTACAACCTGGGCGGAGTGCTGTCGGGATTCTCGCAAGGATCGGCCGGCGCGCATAAGGATAAGTTGCCGATGGGGATTCGCGCCGGCGTGTCTCATTCGCTGCGGGAGCTGCCGGTGGTGGTGGCCTTGGACGGGGTCATGCCCAACGACAACGACCCCTATGTGAATGCCGGGATTGAAATGTATAAGTTCAAACCGTTCTATGCCCGGCTGGGATATTCAACCTTCGGCGAGAACTACAAAACCGGATCCGGATCGGACGCCTGGGGCGGATTCGCCGCCGGATTCGGCCTCGACTATCAAAATTATCATTTCGCCTATGCCTTTATGCCGTACCTTGATCTTGGCAGCAGTCACCGGGTGACCGTTTCAGGGGGATTCTAAATGCGCAAGAGTATACTCATTGCGATCGTGTTGATGCTGGTGATTCAGACCGCGTGCGTCTCCAAGGGGGATTTGGAGCCTGATCCCCGCCAAGTTGTGCTGAACATGATACGGGCCATGGAGAAAAGCGACCGTACGGCGGTGGCTCATTATCTCGATCTGCCGTCGCTCCTGGCGCGGGGAGAGCGGGACTACGCCCTGCAAATGGATTCGGTCCGCGTGTTCCGTGATCCCAATGCCATCCTTGACGACCTCTGTAAGGGAGGGCTGACCTGGGAGCGATGGATGGGGATGCAGCGGATCGTGGGGGATGCTTCTCGAAGCGTCGACACGGCGTTCGTCGAAGTGTCCTTCATCAATAAGAGCAGCTGCACCCAGTATTACAACAAATGGGGGTTGCGGAAGATAAACGATCGCTGGAAGGTGTTCAGCTTCGGGGTCATGGACGGCGCTGATAAGTAATACCAGCGCCCCAGCGTTCGCGCTGGGTAGAGAAAATCTTCCACAACCGCCGCCATATCTTTTTGCGCTGGTCGGGGTCGCCGTGCTGCCCGGCAATCATATCCCGTCATCGTCCGGTAGCGAGCTTGATCCCATCCGCCTTGCTTCGACCCACAAAAAAAAGGAAGCTTGTCGGTTGAGAAGCACCCCAGGGACAGAGGGGGAGGCCCCGAAAGAGCTCTCATCAGACACGACAAACTTCCGCACAAATATACGAATACCCCCCGGCGCTGTCAAGTGAATTAGCGGGGGAGGTGCCTCGACTCGCGTTATTCATTGAAACCCAAGCACTTAATTCGACCGTAGGTCGCCGGCAATCGAAATCGATGATAACGATTCATGGCCGTCTTTCCGCCTGTGATGCGCCATTGATTACCTTCAGGCGAGTCATCAGGCCCGATGATTTTTACGGGATTCTATTGCGGCTCCGGGAATTCGTCGTAAATTGCCATCATATTCAACACTGGTAAAATCTTTCAGTTTCATGAGATTGATGAATATTACAAGGCCATTAACCCATAAAGGAGCAATAAATGAAAAGCCCGCCGTCCGGCGGGCTTTTCATGATGATCCTATTGACGACCGTGATTTTTTCCCAGTGGTCTGATCGCTATTCCCAGTGCGTCTTGACGTTGACGAATTGGGTTTTATTGGCGCGCCAGACCATAAAGACCACTTCTCGGCCCTTGGCCTTTTCGACCTCGGCCAAGATCGGTTTGCAGTCGTTGGCCGATGTTACCGTGCGGTCGTTGATCTTCATGATGATATCGCCCGGTCTCAGCCCGCCGACGGCCGCCCAGCCTCCTTGCTCCAACTTGTCGATCATGACCCCCTTGATCTTGTCCGGATCAAGATTCAGGACGTTATAGTCTGAGAAGACCATGTCGCGAACGGTGAGGTCGAAATTCTTGTCCTCATAATTGGGTGCGTCCGCCGCCAAGGTCGGCGCCTCATCCAGCAGGGCGTGCAGTTGAAGGGTGTCGACCCGGCCCTCTTGCGGGCGCAGGACGGTCAGCGCCAGGGAGGTTCCCGCGCCCAATTCGCTGACCGCTTTTTGAAAGACGGTCAGATTGGCGTCCTTCTTGATCTCGAGCGGTTTGCCGTCGAGGGCCACCAGAAAATCTCCCGGCTTCAGGCCGGCCTTCTCGGCCGGGGAGCGCGGCAGGACATTGGAGATGATTATGCCGCCGGTGACGGCAATATTCCAGAAGGCGGCGATATCGGGATCGAGCGCCTGTAGCGTGATGCCGAGCCAGCCGCGGCTGGTGGTGCCGGCCTGGGGCGGTTTGGCCAGGAGCTTGGCCAGTTGTTCCAACGGCATGATGCCCATCGGCTGTCCCAGCGGGCTGCTGTTGTCGAACGAGGACATGTCGGCGGCCGATTGCGACAGCGGCGTGACGACTCCCAGCAGACGGCCATCGGCCGTCACCACCGGCGACATGACAAATTCCATGACCAGTTCGCCGGTGAGGTAATATTTTTCCGGTTGCGTCAGCACGGCGGTGATGACCGTTTGGGCCATCTGGAATCGCGGTTGGAAATTCTCCGGCAGCATCCAAAAGAAATAGACCTCGTCTCCCAGCGCCAGGTTGGCTTCCTCAAAGGTCGCTCCGTCGGTCGCGTTCCGGACGGAATCGGGCAGACGGCAGAAGGCGATGGAGCTGTATGGATCAACCCCGATGAACTCGGCGTCGTAGGCCTTTCCCTGATAGTCGGTAACCTTCAGCAGGCTTGGCTTTTCCACCCTGGGTGAGCCCATGGCGTCGCTGCCGAAATGGCTGCCGGTGCCCAGCGTGGTGCCGTCGAAGATAATCATCCCCTCGGAACCGACCCGCAAACCGATCACCCGCCCCTCGATGTCGTCGCTTTCACCCATAAAGGTCATCCGCGCCTGATATTCGACCGTCACCAGCACCCGGTCGATTTTGTCATAAATCGCCGGCTGGCTGAGAACGGGTGCCGAAGCGGCGGCGGCCGGAAGATGCAGCCAGAACAGGACCGGCAGGATCAGCGCGGGCAGTAGGCGTCTATTCATTGGTTCCCTCTTTCTCTTCACCGTCCAATTTAAGCAGAACAAAACGCAGATCCTCATGGCGATGGATGACCAACAGAATCTTCTTCTCGGCCGCCAGGGTTTCATACACTTGCTTGAGCTGATCGAGGTTTTCGACCGGACGATTGCTGACCTTGGTGATGATATCACCCCGGCGCAGATCACCGTCAAAGGCCGGGCCGGGCATCTTGGCCTGGGTCACGAAAACGCCGATGGTATCGCTCAACTGATTATCGATGGCCATTTGGGTCGTGATCGACTTGGCGGTGAAGCCCCACTTCTCGAAATCGAAATCCCGCCCTTCGAGATCGCCCAGGCGACGAGGGATGATGATTCGGTGTTCTTTCTTCCCGCCCGATAAAACGACCATGTCGACCTTCTGGTCAATGGGGGCGGAGGCGGCCGTCTGATAAAAGGCCGGCAGCTCTTCCTCGAAGCGGGCGGAGACATCTTTGCCGTTAAAGGTCAGGATAATGTCGCCGGCGGTCAGGCCGGCCTCCTCGGCCGGGGAACCGGGGTCAACCGAGGCGATCAGGACGCCCCGGTTGGTATCGGCGCCGAAAAATGATTCCAGGTCCTGAAGCGCCTGGGCTTGGACGCCGATCCAGCCCCGCTCGACCCTGCCCGACTTGATCAAGGTCTGAGACACCTGCTTGACGATATTGATCGGGATCGAAAAGCCGATATTTTCAGCGAAAAAGACGCCCCGGGTATTGATGCCGACGACTTCACCGTCAAGGTCGACCAGCGGCCCGCCGGAATTGCCGGGATTGATGGCAGCGTCGGTTTGCAGCCAGGTATTGTACTGGCCGGTTTTTTCACCGGAGGGGAGCCGGATGTCGCCGGGAAAGAAGCGGTTGACGGTCGAGATGACGCCCATCGACACCGATCTCGACAGCGCCAGGGGGGAACCCATGGCCAGCACCGCCTGGCCGACCTGGAGCTTGTCGGAATTGCCCAGGACGGCTGGTGTGATTTTCCCCTTGTATTCGGTCAAGTCCAGTTTGATAACCGCCAGATCGGTGGCCGGATCGCCGCCGATCAACTTGGCCGGGACCTGGGCGTGATCATGCAAGGTGCAGATGATCCGTTCCGCCTTACCGGCGACATGGTAGTTGGTGACGGCAAATCCATCGGTCGAGATGATAATCCCGGAACCGATCACCGGCTGCTTCTTCTCGCGGCCGGTCAGGTAGTCTATGACAACCGGCTGGATATGAATCAGGGCCGGCAAGACCCGGTCGCGGGCCTGGTAGATTTGTCTCTGATACTCCGACTGCGCCTGGGCGGGCAGGTTCATCAGCAGAATGACTCCGACGGCGGCGGCGGTCATGGCAGATAGTCTCATCCATACTCCTTCTGGTTATTGCCGGCAGGATACGATCCACCCGGTTGCCGGACAACAAAAAACGGTCACCCCTTATAATGGATCACGGGCGGAATGGTTCCGCGCGAAGCGGGATTGCAGGGGCAAGAAAAATATTGCCAGGGGAGGGAAATTGTATATATTGCCAGTCCGGAAGATTGCCGAAGTGGTGGAACTGGTAGACACGCTGTGTTCAGGGCGCAGTGTCCTCACGGGCGTGGGGGTTCAAATCCCCCCTTCGGCAGAAGACAGAGACGCCCTTTCGTGAAGACCGCGAAAGGGCGTCTGGTTTTACTCCGTCAAAGAGCTTCTGCGGCGCCCGTTCAGTGACAGCAATTTTGCGGCCGGGGTCCCCCCTTAAAGATATATCCGATGATATACACGGCATCGCCCACATTCACCGCGATATCGCCGTTGGCGTCGGCCCGGCATAACGGATCCGGCGTCGGGCCGCTCTTGAAGACGTAATTGATTATGAAGACGCAATCACCGATGTTGACCAGGAGGTCCATATTGGCGTCACCGCACGGAAAGTCGCAGGCATCCCCGATGCCATTGCCGTTGGAATCAGCCTGATCGGGATTGAAAATGGTAGGGCAGTTATCCAGCGCACAAGTGTTGGCGGCGTAGCCGGGATTGCCGTAGCCGTCACCATCGGTATCGGTGCAGGGATCGCAGACATCCCCGATACCGTCGTGGTCCGCGTCGGCCTGATCGGGATTACTAATCGATAGGCAATTATCACAGGCGTCTCCGGCGCCATCGGTATCTCCATCGGTTTGGTCGGGATTGGCAACCAGGGGACAGTTGTCGGTTGGGCAGGTATTGGCGGCAAAACCGGGATTGCCGTAGCCGTCACCATCGGTATCGGTGCAGGGATCGCAGGCATCGCCGATTCCGTCCTGATCGGCATCGGCCTGGTTGGGGTTATATACTGAGGGGCAGTTGTCAAGGGGGCATTGGTCCTCCGGATACCCGGGGCTGCCGAAGCCGTCGCCATCGGGATCGTGGCAGATGCGGTTCAAAAAGATGACCACGTCGGAGTTCTCCTCATCGGGGAAGGCCAGGTCGATATCGCCGTCGCCGTCGAAGTCGGCCGCCGCCGCGGTGAGCACAAAGTCACCAATCTCATAAGCGGTGTAGGGCATGAAGGTGGCATCACCGTGGTTCTGATAGATCCGGGCCTTTGAGGGCGCCGGAGAGGCGTCGAAGTCGACGACCGCCAGGTCGAGGTCACCGTCACCATTGAAATCCGCGGACAGCACCGCCTCCGGATACCTCTGGGCCGGTTGACTTGAATGTACGGTGAAGGTGCCGTCGCCGTCATTTCGCAGAACGAACACATCATGTAGCGGATAGTAATCACCCGTGACCGCCAGATCGACGTATCCATCCCCATCAAGATCGGCGGAGCATATACCGTTGGCCACCTCATTGATGGCGTATGATTGCGGCGGGGCAAAGGTTCGGTTGCCGGTATTCAGCATGACGGTCACGTTTCTGTCGGCGCTGTTTCCCGTGGCCAGGTCGAGAAGGCCGTCATTATTGTAGTCTGCGGCCGTCATCGATTCGGTGTATTGCCCGGCCAGAGACAGGTTGGTCTGAAGGAACCTGCCCCGACCGTCACCATACGACACCGCGACATAGTTGGCATTCCAGCCGCAGGTCGCCAGATCGATATTGCCGTCGTTGTCGAAATCGCCGGCCATGATTTTGTTGGGAAATGCGCCGGCCGTGTATTCCCCGGCCGGCGTCAAAATGCCTCCCGTATGCCGGAATATGGATATCACATTGGCCTGGGTTGCATGAACGGCGGCGACGTCCAAAAGCCCGTCATTATCGAAGTCGGCGGCGCAGACGTCAGCGACGGCATAGGCGGCGGCCGCCGAATAGATGCGCTCAAACGTCCCATCGCCATTATTTAGCATTAAGGCTATTTTATTATTGGTATTGCCCGTTATGAAGTCGATATCACCGTCGTGATTGAAGTCGAGACATCTGATCGCCAAAGGCACTCCGTCAACTCCATACCCGCCGCCAAATGAAAAGCTGGCGGGTGACGAACTGCTGGCAGCGACGGTAAAGGACCAGCTATACCCATGCTCAAGGGGGGATCCATCCAGCGACAGGACGTCGTCGGACAGGGTGGCGGTGACAACCTCCCCCGGCGCGAACGGCACGATCGGAGTCAAACTGGCGTACCGGATCAGATTGTTATAAAAGATCGTCCCCACGTGCGGTCCGGTCAGCGAACCGCAAACGACAAACGTTGATGAGGCGATGGTCGATTCGTCCATATCCACGTCAAAGGTGGCGGAAACGTAAGAATCCGAGGGTACATTAAGGGCATTTTTGGCCGGTCCGGTTGTAACAACATGAGGAGTCGCCGCCAGGGCAATTCCGCTCAGAAGCAGAAAGGTGGCCGACAGCCGGTACATGAGAAGACGCAAAATACGCATATTCCCTCCCTGAAAGACGTGCGGTTCATGAAAACGAATGGTTGCGCCCTGCCATAAACCCAAGGCGGGCGTGGACAGGCTTATTTATATTCATCGCTTGCATTCCGTCAAGTCCCTTCTACCGGCAGCCGGCGCAGGGTACCGACCCGGTTCCATTCAGATATGCGCCGAGATAGACGATATCGGCCAAAGTTACATGATTGTCGCAGTCGACATCGGCAATGTGCCAGGGAACCGCCAGGGGTTCACAAGCAAAGTAGAACGCCTGCAGCGAGGTGACATCATCCCAGCTCACCTGGCCGTCGTCGTTCACGTCGCCGCAGATTCGCGGGAACGGACAGGCAATCTCTAGGGCGCCGAGCAACTGGCCGCAGGTATTATTGGCCGGCGCACAGGGAGAAATACCGGCGGGGTGGAAATCATCCCCCTTGGCGTCGCAGAACAACGGGTCGGTGGTGATGTTGCCGTTGAGGCCGAGCTGTGAAGCGAGATAGTCGGTCCAGTCGCCGCCGGGGTTGCCGAAAATGTCGGAACAGTTCGCCTGAGGGGTACCGTTAATATTCAGTACCGCGGCGGTGCCGGTGTTATAAACCAGCAAGCATTTGGAAAAGATCGGCTGGGCCAGCCCGGCATTTGGGTCATGGTCAATATAGATCGCCGCGCCGGCAGCGCCATAATTGTGGACAAAGGTGCAGTTGGTGATAAGCGGCTCACATGAACCGCCGACAATGCCGCGTTCATTGATGTAAATGGCTCCACCCACTGAATCGCACCGATTGTGATCGAAGAGGCAGTTCGTGATCGTGGGGGAGCAATTGTCCTGCAGGAAGATGGCGCCGCCGCTTCGAGTCGTGACATTGCCGGTAAAGCGGCAATTGACCAGGGTCGGCGAGGCGTTGTAGCAGAGAAAAGCGCCGTTGAGGGCGGTGTTGGAATCAAACAGGCAGTTTTCAAAGTAGGCGTCGGCGCCGAAGCGGACCAAGCCGGCGCCACCGACATCGCCGGCGGTGTTCCTGGTGAAACGACAGTCGATGAATGACGGTCTCGCGAAACTGCCGGTGGCGTAGAATCCGCCACCATGGTGGCCCCAATTATCGGCAAAAACGCACGACTTAAAATTGGGCGAGCTGTTTTCGATCAGCACGCCGCCGGCCACCAGGTAGAAATATCCCCGCCGAATCGTGATACCCTCGACCGTAATTGAACTACTGCCTCCTGTGCTGAAATAAAAGGCTCGATGATTCTCCCCGGAGTTGTCATGGCAATCGATAATGGTGGTCGCCGCGCCGGCCTCAGATGCCAGGCGGAATGATTTTGGGCCGGATACTATGATGTCGCGGTTCCCGATACCGCTATATGTCCCTGGGGCCAGAAGAACGGTATCACCGTTTTGCGCGGCGGCTATACCGGCCATGATGTTCGGCTGCTCGGCTGGAACATGAACGATGGCTGCCATACCAGAAGCTGGTAGCAGCAGGAAGACGGCGAGAAAACAAGCCTTGCGCATCTTTCCCTCCCGGCGGGTAACTGCCTTGTCCCTGACCGGCATCGTGCTTGGGGCCAGGGCTGCTATTGTGGTAACCAAGACAATATACACACGATTGCATTATCTGTCAACGACTTATTGCGACTGGCGTGTCGGGCGCCTTTTCTTCATGTGTTTGCGACAAAATACCGCTTGACTTTACGAGGCATTTGGCGATATTGCCAAATATGCAACTGTTATGGAGGCTGCTATGAATCCACGGACGAAGGCCGTTTTTGAAGCCCGCGCCAAAATCATCAAGGCGATGGCCCATCCCACGCGGCTGTTTATCGTCGATGTGCTGTCGCGCCAGGATCGTTGCGTGGCGGAGCTGACCGAATTGGTCGGCGATGATATGTCGACCATCTCCAGACATTTAGCGGTGCTCCGAGGGGTTGGGATTGTGGCTGATGAACGTCATGGCGCGCAGATCTACTATCGCCTGCGGATGCCCTGTGTCCTGAATTTCTTCAGTTGTGTCGAAACGGTCATGCAAAGCACGGCCAAAGAGCAGTTGCGACTGGTGAAACTGCCGTAGATGATGGCGGTCGGAACCGTGCCGACCGCAGCAATGACGAGCGAGAAGAGGGAATCAAGCATGACCGACTGGAAAAAGGAATGGCTGTCGTTGACGGTCATCCTCGCCGCCTTTCTGGCAGCCTTTTACCTGCCGGTGGGTGCCCCCCGATTCGATCATGCCGTGACGGAAGGGATGTCGCTGGTGCGCTGGTACGCCCGCGAGCATGTGCTGCTCTGCCTGGTGCCGGCGTTTTTCATCGCCGGGGCGATCGGCGTCTTCATCAGCCAAGCGTCGGTGATGAAATATCTCGGGGCGCGGGCCAACAAGGTTCTGGCCTATGGTGTGGCCTCAGTCTCAGGGACCGTTCTGGCGGTCTGCTCCTGCACGGTGTTGCCGCTCTTCGCCGGAATTTACCGGATGGGAGCGGGCCTCGGCCCGGCATCGGCGTTCTTATACTCCGGCCCGGCCATCAATGTCCTGGCGATTGTTCTCACGGCCAGGGTGCTCGGCCTGGAAATGGGAGTGGCCCGAACGGTCGGAGCGGTCGTCTTCAGCGTCATCATCGGCCTCCTCATGCATCTGATCTATCGAAAGGAAGAGGCGGGGCGGGCGGAATTGCAGGCCACGCTTCCCGAACCGGAAGCCACCCGGCCGCTTTGGCGGACGGTCCTTTATTTCGCGGCCATGATCGCCGTGCTCGTATTTGCCAACTGGGCCAAACCGGCGGAAGTCAGCGGCTTCTTTGCTGCCGTCTATTCCGTCAAGTGGATCATCACTTCAATCGCCGCCCTTTCGTTGGGGGGGATCATGATCGCCTGGTTTGGCGCCTCCTGGAAAAAAGTAGCCGCCGTGGCTTTGCCGACGGCGGCGCTGGCGCTTATCTTTCGCGGGCAACCATTGATTCCTTTTGCGGTCGGAGCGGTCGGCTTGGCGATCATTACCTCCACCGGCAAAGGTGAAATGGCGGACTGGTTCGCCCAAAGCTGGGGATTCGCCAAGCAGATTCTGCCGCTGTTGCTGATCGGCGTGCTGGTCTCGGGCGTGCTCCTGGGTAGGCCGGGTGAAGAAGGGATTATTCCCTCGCGATGGATCAGCTCGTCGGTCGGCGGCAATTCACTATGGGCGAACTTCTTTGCCGCCGTGTCAGGAGCCTTTATGTATTTTGCGACTCTGACGGAAGTCCCCATTCTCCAGGGGTTGATGGGCAGCGGCATGGGGAAGGGCCCGGCGCTGGCCTTGCTTTTGGCCGGTCCGGCGTTGTCGCTTCCGAGCATGTTGGTTCTTAAGAGCATCATGGGTGTAAAAAAGACGGTCGTCTATGTGAGCCTGGTGGTGGTTATGGCGACCATTACCGGCCTGATCTATGGCGCGCTGTTTTAGGAGAGAAGCATAGATGAAACAGATTCTGGTTTTGGGGACCGGCTGTCCCAAATGTCTGAAGCTGGCAGACAACGCCCGAGGCGCCGCCGAAGCGCTCAAGCTGCGGTATGAACTGCGCAAGGTGACCGATATCCAGGAGATTATGTCCTTCGGGGTAATGATGACGCCGGCGCTGGTGGTCGACGGGACCGTAAGAGTCAGCGGCAAGGTCCCCTCGGTGGACGAACTTATGAAACTGCTCGCGGATTAACGGGTCGCATTCATGGTGCCAGGGTAAGGGAAACGATGGAAGGGAGATGCAAGATGAGACCAAGCATTAGACGATATCTCGGGCTGGCAGCGGTCGGCATGATCGTCATAGTGGCATCGGCGTTCGCGACTGACAATAAAGCGGAGCCATCAAAGGCGACGAAGGCGGTGGCAACGTCCGATTCCAGCGTCGTGAAGCCGGACTCCATGGCGGCCAAGCCGTCAGCCGTAGTCACGCATAAGGTGATCGCCTATTACTTCCATACCACGCGACGCTGTCCCTCGTGCAAGAAGATTGAGGCCTATTCCGACGAAGCGATTCGCGTCGGGTACGCCGATCAGCTCAAGGCCGGACAATTGGAATGGCGGGTGATTAACACCGATGAGCCGGGCAACGAGCATTATGTCGACGATTATCAACTGTACACCAAGTCGCTGGTGCTGTCGCACGTCGATAACGGCACACAGACCAAGTGGAAAAACCTGGATAAGGTGTGGGAGTTGCTGGGGGACAAAGATGGTTTTGTGAAATACGTGCAGGATGAAATCAAGGCGTTTTCGGCGGAGAAATGAACGAATCGATTATCGCCGGGGCGGCTTCGGCCTGCTGGCTGGGGATCCTGACCTCGATCAGCCCCTGCCCTCTCGCCACCAATATCGCCGCCATATCATACATCGGGCGGCGGGTGGGAAGCAGCCGGTTGGTTCTTGTCACCGGGCTGCTGTACGTGCTGGGACGGATGCTGACCTACATGGCGCTCAGCATGATTCTGGCCGTCAGCCTGCTGTCGATTCCCCGGCTGTCGTTGGCGCTGCAGAAATACTTCAATGTTTATCTCGGGCCGGTCTTGATCCTGGCCGGCGTGCTTCTGCTGGGCATCATCAAGGTCAACCTGACCGGTCCCGGCGTCAGCGACCGCTTGCGGCTCCGGGCCGAACGCTGGGGAGTCTGGGGGGCGGGGCTTTTGGGGATCTTATTCGCCTTGTCGTTCTGCCCGATTTCGGCGGCCCTCTTCTTCGGCAGCCTGGTGCCATTGACGGTCAGGTTCGATTCCCGTATCCTGTTGCCGCTCGTCTACGGCGTCGGCACGGCCCTGCCGGTCATTCTGTTTGCCTTCCTGCTGGCCCTGGGAACCGGCGCCGTCGGCCGGGTATTCGACCGCCTGAGTCAGATCGAACGGTGGGCGCGCTGGATCACGGGAGCAATCTTCATCCTGGTGGGCACGTATTACACGCTCATCTATATTTTTCACCTGCCGCTATGAAGAGATCGGCCACGGGAAGGTATGATTGATAGCATAGAGCACAAACAGACGATTCTTTTTCTCTGCACCGGCAACTCCTGCCGAAGCCAGATGGCCGAAGGGTGGGCCAAGCGTCTCAAGGGTGATATTATCGAGGCCTATTCAGCGGGAATCGCTCCCCAGGGACTTGATCCCCGGGCGGTCCATGTCATGGCCGAGGCCGGGGTAGATATATCGGGTCATCGCTCCAAGCATGTTGATGAACTGCGGACCGTTCGTTTTGATTATGTCGTCACGGTCTGCGATCAGGCTCATGAACAGTGCCCCATTTTTCCAAATGCGCCCCGCACCATCCATCGCGGTTTCGATGATCCCCCACGGTTGGCCGAACGATGCCGATCGGAGGCGGAGGCCCTCGTTCATTACCGGCGGGTACGGGATGAGATTCGCACTTTTATAGAGACTTTGCCGGAGGCGCTTCATAAAACGGAGCATCAGGGAGGATAAGATATGGATTCCGACGCGAACGCTGCTCGTCGGTTGAGCTTTTTTGACCGTTTCCTGACCCTGTGGATTTTCCTCGGGATGGGCCTGGGGGTCTTCATCGGTTGGGCCACCCCCGAAATCGAACGGATTATCAACCATTTCCAGGTCGGTACCACCAACATCCCGATCGCCGTCGGCTTGATCCTCATGATGTACCCGCCCTTGGCCAAAGTGCGGTACGAGGAGTTGGGCGACGTCTTCCGTAACGTTAAAGTCCTCGGTCTGTCGCTGCTTCAGAACTGGGTCATCGGGCCGTTGCTGATGTTCATCCTGGCCATCACCTTTCTCCACGGCTATCCGGGATATATGGTCGGCCTGATCATGATCGGACTGGCGCGGTGTATTGCCATGGTCATCGTCTGGAATGAACTGGCCCGAGGGGATACCGAATATGCGGCCGGGCTGGTGGCGTTCAATTCCATCTTCCAGGTGCTCTTCTACTCCGTCTACGCCTGGGTCTTCATCACCGTGCTGCCGCCGTTGTTCGGGCTCGAGGGCAGCGTGGTCGAAGTCAGCATGAAACAGATCGCCAAATCGGTCTTTGTCTACCTCGGCATCCCCTTTATCGCCGGCATGATCACCCGTTTTGCGCTGCTGAAGCTCAAGGGGCGCGCGTGGTACGAGGGCAAGTTCATCCCGGCCATCAGTCCGATCACGCTGGTGGCGCTGCTGTTCACCATCGTGGTCATGTTCAGCCTCAAAGGCAAACTTATCGTCCAGATTCCCGTTGATGTCATTCGTATCGCCATCCCGCTCTTGATCTATTTCGTGGTCATGTTTCTGGTCAGCTTCTGGATGGGCAGAAAGATCGGCGCCGATTACGCCCAGACCGCGACCCTCTCGTTTACCGCCGCCAGCAACAATTTCGAATTGGCCATTGCCGTGGCCGTGGCGGTTTTCGGCATCAACTCCAGCCAGGCGTTCGCCACCGTCATCGGACCGCTCATCGAGGTGCCGGTGCTGATCGCGCTGGTCAACGTGGCCCTCTATTTCCGGCGACGGTTCTTTCAAAGTGCCTAGACTGAAATCGCGGGCGTCGACCGCACCAGGGCTATGAGCGTCATTCTCTGTCGCGATTTTTTGCTTGTGTTCCCTCGGCTCAATAGTGTATCAGGTACATGTTATTCTTATGTTACGCCAACACAGCCGTGCACGGCTAAGCAACAGGAGGAGAGAGTGAAAAAGATAGGGATGGTATCAGCCTTCATGTTCGCCGCTCTTCTGTTTTCTCAGGCGGTTCCGGCGGAGGAACCGCAACCCGTGCCCCCGGTGCCGCAGGTTGGCGCCCCCCCCGAAATGAAGCAGATCGCCATGCTGGAGGGAACTTGGGATTTGACGATACAGATGCGCATGGATCCCAAAGCGCCCTGGACCGAGACCAAGGCGGTCAGCGTCAATAAGCTGATTCTGGACGGCTGCGCCATGGAACAGAGCTATTCCGGCGAGTTGCTGGGGCTGCCGTTTTCCGGTGTCAACCTCACCTGCTACAGCCGCGCGCTCGGCAAGTGGCAAAATAGTTGGATCGATAACCTGGCGGGCGCGATTAGCCTGTACGAAGGGGACTTCGTCGATGGCAAATTGACCGTGGCCGGGGTCGACAAAATGCCGGGCATGACGGTGCTGTCCCGCTCCACCACCTATAATATCACTCCCAAACAGTATGAATGGCTGATGGAAAACTCATTTGACAACGGAACGACTTGGTTAGAGACGATGAAAGCGGTCTTTACGAAGCGATAACCGTCCCCCGTTCGCCGCGCGTAAAGGCACGACAGGCGAAACGGTGAAACCAACCGGCCGGCGCCGCGTCGGCCGACGCCTTTTGGGGGATCAGGACCGCCCCGCACGCTTCATCGATGATTGCCGCCGACCAGGATTTGCGGCGGAATGCTACCGGCGCGGTTTTTCCCCGACGATCAACTTCAGGCCGACCGCGATAATAAGAATCGGCCAGATATAGCTCCAAAATGACCAGTGGATAATGCCCATCTCGTGCATCAGGAGCATGGCGCCGATGATAACCAGAACCAGTCCGAAAAACATGTTCTCCTCCAGTTTCTGCCCGCAATTAAGGTGGACGGCGGCGCCATTCCAACATTAATTTGCGCCTATCGCAAGGCGATGCACGGCCGGAGGGCGGCGAAGCAGGATGTCAAGAGACGATCGTTTACAGCGGTGGTGGGCGGCTCTGGTCGGCGGAACGGCCCTGGCGGTCTATCTCTGGACCGCCTGCCGGACCGTCTCCGTGGGCGATTCAGGGGAATTGACCGTCGCCCTCGGCACCGGCGGCATCGCCCATCCACCCGGCTACCCGCTGTACACCATTTTGGGATATCTTTGGCTCAAGCTGACGTTTTTCCTCCCTCCGGCGCTGGCCGCCAATATCCTGTCCGGCCTGGCGGCGGCCGGAACCGCGGTCGTGCTGTTTTTCCTGTGCGAGCGGGTCCGCGGCCGGAAGGTTCCGGCAATACTGAGCGCCGGCTTGGCGTTGACCTATGCCTTTTCATCTCCGGTTTGGTCGTCGGCGACCAACGCCGAGGTCTATTCTTTCGCCGGTTTATTGTACGGCGCCGCCCTCTACGCGGTCGTTGCTTTCCATCATCGGAACAGCGCCCGCCGTCTGGCCACGGCCGCCTTTTTCTGCGGCCTGACTCTGACTCATCATTTTTCATCAGGGGTTATCTGGGCCGGTTTGCTGGCCGTCATCCTGATCCATCGGCGAACCATCTCCCGGCGAAGCTTGGCGGTAGCCGCCACCCTCTTGATTCTGCCGCTGACCTTATATCTTTACCTGTATTTTCGCTTTGATCCCGCTCTGCCGGTCAACTGGATGGAGGAGCGATCGCTCATGTCGCTATGGCGCATGGTCAGCGGCGAAATCTATCAGCGTTTTGTCGGTCTGCCGTCGCCCGGGGATTTGATGCTTTTCCTCCGACAGGTCGGGCAACTCCTGCTGACAGCCTTTGGCCCCGGCCTGGCCGTAATGGCCGTTCCCGGGATTATTGTCATACTGTGGCGGAGAAATCATCTGGCCTGGATTATCCTTCTACCGGCGGGGTTGAACCTCCTCATGATTTCGACCTATCATATCCCTGATTATGAGGGGTATCTGTTGCCGCTTCCGATTGCGGTGCCGCTTCTGATGCTGTCAGCGTTTGATTGGTTGGTGGATCGCTTTCGCCTTCCTGCCGCCGCGACTGTGGCGCTGGCCGTGGCCTTGGCCTTGATTCCATTGGCCTATAATTTCGCCCGTTGTGATCTGCACCGATTCGAGCTGGCCCGGCATTATGGGGCCGACCTGCTTGATTCCGCGCCCGGGGGAGCTATCCTGTTCCTGAAGTCGGACAACGGCGCCCATCCGGCGCTGTATCTGCATTACACCGAAGGCCGGCGGGCGGATATCGAACTGTATTCCACCAACAGTACGCTGACCCGTCTGCGCCATCGCTATGGGGGGGGCGATTTCGACCACATCGTCGATTCCCTGACGGCTGCGACGAACCGGGTCTGGTGGGGAACGGAATATATCGTCAACCAGGGGATGATTCCCTGTCGCGGCCGGCCGGCGCTGGCGGGTTTAACCTACGGGCCGGGAAGACCGGAAGAGGATGTCCGGCGGCTGGGTGATCGGCTGATCCGTTTTGCCACCGATTCCCTTCCTCAACTTGATCTCCAGGGAGATCTGAAGGCCCAGCAGATTTTCCTGGAGTACCAGCTCTGGTGTCTGGATCAGACCATTCGGACGGGTCGGACCCTCGGTCTGGAGCAAGCGATGGAGGGCCTGCGTCGCTGGGGCCGACGCCTGGGCGAGCCGCAGACCTGTCTGGCCGTCGCGCAATTTCTCCGGGTGAGGAACCTGACCGATGAGGGGCTGGGCTGGATCGAGCTGGCGTTTGCCACCGATCCGCCATCATATGCTCGGCGCGATATCTATGTTACTCTGGCTTCGATCAGGCGCCAGCGGGGAGAGCTGGATCGGGCGGAGCTAGCGCTGCAGCAGGCGCTGGAGCTTGATCCGGGATATGCTCCGGCGCGCTACAACCTGAACCTGATTAAGGCCGAAGCGGCCACCAAAGTGCGGGACTGGCCGGCGGCGGCGGCGGCGTTCGAGGCCCTGGTCCAGCTTGAGCCAGGCAATCCCCTGCCGTACTATAACCTGGGCGTCATGTACGATCGAATTCCCGGCGCGGCCGACCGGGCCGTGGTTGCGTTTAAAACCTTTGTCCAGATAGCCGGCAATGAATATCCTGAGGCCATCGCGCGGGCGCGGGAGCGGATCGCGATCTTGGAGACGGCCCCAAAGAGGCCCTAAGCTCTGCTCTTAGGGGAATTCC
>CAZPEV010000030.1:0-3716 GCA_964585635.1 uncultured Ignavibacteriales bacterium | reverse complement strand
CCAATTTACGCGCGATTTTCTCCGCAAGCTGCTCGAGGAACCGCCTGTCGTTGTCGTCGAACGCGGCTTTCCGGTCCGAATCGATATCAAGCTCGCCGATGATCCGATCCCCAATCCGCAAGGGGATGACGATTTCCGACCTGGTCTCCAGCGAGCAAGCCAGGTAGCGAGGGTCGGCCTGGACGTCGGCGACGACGATGGTTTCGCCCTGACTAACCGCTGCGCCGCAGACCCCCCGATTCAGATCAATCACCGTATGAGGCGTCGGCTTGCCGACGTACGGACCGACATGAAGCTTACCCCCCTTGAGAAAATAAAATCCCACCCAGGTGTAGTGCGGACAATGGCGATTAATCGACCGGGCGGTTTCCAGCAGGAACTGCTCGCGGCCGGCAGTCGTTCGGGCCAGATGTTCGACGTCCTTTACCAGGTTATCCGTCATGGCAAAATCCCTTTCCATAAGGTTCAACGTATTGGAACGGCGATCCAAAGCAAGCAGAAAGTGGATTCGTTATGCATCCGGTTTGCTACCATAAGAGATGGTGATGATAGCGACGCGACAACTTCGGGCTAAGTCGCTGCCGGATGACGGCCTGGGCCGCCGGCGGGGAGTGTATAAATATATTGCAGAATGCAATACCCCTCTTAAGAGGCGGCACTCCCTGCCGATGAAGTAATCAAATCGAGGTCTTCAATGGTCGCAGTACCAGGACGAAAGCCGATGCCGGGAAAGATTTTTGTCGTCGACGACGAAGAGTCGATGTGCAATTTCATGTCGATCATGCTCCGCAAAGAGGGGTATGAGGTCGAGATCAGCTCCCAGGCCCGCGAGGCGGTGGAAAAAATTTGCGCCGGCGATTACGACCTCGTGATTGCCGACATTATGATGCCGGGCATGAGCGGCCTGGAGCTTCTGACCGAAGTCAGGCGCCACAAAGAGCAGGATTTCATCGTCATGACCGCCTTTGCCTCGGTGGAGTCGGCCATCGAGGCGATGAAGCGGGGGGCCAGCGATTATATCACCAAACCGTTCAAGATCGATGAGATCAAGCTGGTCATCGACAAGGTGCTGTCTCATCATCGGATGGCTGATGAAAACCAAAGCCTGAAGCGGCAATTGGGAGGTCTGCAGGACCTGGACAGCTTCATCGGCGTCTCCGAGCCGGTCATCAAGATGAAGGAATTGATCAAGCAGGTTGCCCAGGTCGATTCCACGATCCTGATTCGCGGAGAATCAGGCACCGGCAAAGACCTGTTGAGCCGGGCGATCCATGCCCTGTCGACCCGCTGCAACGGCCCCTTTGTCGGGATCAACTGCGCCGCCATTCCGGAGACACTTCTGGAGTCGGAACTGTTCGGACACGGCAAGGGAGCCTTCACCGGCGCCATCAAAGACAAAGAGGGTTTGTTGAAGGTCGCCGACGGCGGCACGTTTTTTCTGGACGAGATCGGCAACACGACGCCTGCCATCCAAATGAAGCTCCTGCGAGTGCTGGAGGAGAAGAAAATAACTCCGGTCGGTGAGACGAAGCCGATTTCCGTGGACGTTCGCCTGATCTGCGCCACCAACGCCAACCTCGAAGATGAAGTCAGCGCCGGGCGCTTTCGTTCGGACCTGTTCTACCGGCTCAACGTCATCCCGATCATCATTCCGCCGCTTCGCGAGCGGGTCGAGGATATCCCCCTCTTGATCGACCATTTTGTGGACAAATTCTGTCGGCGGCACAACCTGACGCCCAAGGACGTCGATCCCGACGTTTATCGCGCCCTGGCCCTCTATGTCTGGCCGGGAAACGTCCGCGAACTCGAAAACACGATCGAGCGGGCGGTGCTCCTTACCAAGGGCAATCACTTGGCGGTCGGATCATTTCCGGAGGCGATTGTCTCCGTCAAACGGGAAGGCTTGGTCCATCCGGCCGATCATAAAACGCCGACCCTGGAATCGATTGAACAGGCCTATATCCATTGGGTCTTGGAGCAGACCGGCGGAAACAAATCGAAGGCCGCCCGGTTGTTGGGCATCGATTGTTCCACTCTCTATCGGAAGCTGGAGAGATTCAAACTTGGCGCCGTCGGGTCGGATGTGCGGCCGGCGCCGGAGCAGGCTCAGACACAAGGCAGGTGATACATGAAAGCCAGACGCAAAAGCGAGCATGGGTTTACCCTAATTGAATTGATGATCGTGGTCGTCATCATCGGGATTCTGGCTGCCCTGGCCATTCCGCGATTCATCCCTATGGGCACGAGAGCCAAACAATCCGAAGCCAAGCAGATTCTGAAGCAGATCTATACAATGGAGTCCACCTATCGTCAATCGAACAGCCAGTATTGGGGGGCGGGCGTGTCGGCTGACGCGGTCAACCGAAACACCCTGGCCACGATTGGTGTCGAGATCATGCCGTCGGCCCGGTACACGTACGAGATCGTGACCGCCGACGCCACGGATTTGCTGGCCCGCGCCACGGCGACGACCCTGGATGACGACGCCACCATCGACGTCTGGGAAATGGATGAGCGGGGCAATCTGGTCTGCATCACCGACGACTCCGTGCTCTAAGCGCCGATATGTACACCGGCACGTCCCAAGGGCGGGGTGTTCCCCGCCTTTGGGACCTAGCCATGTCGAACTTTCCACCGAGCTATTTGCCAGTCAATTCTTGTTCCAATCGGCCGATCAGCCTAATGGTGGGATTACCGCGCCGCTCAAACGATAGTATCGTTAGCCATGCAATGCGCATGGGTCAAGGCAGGATCCGGGAGACAAAGTTTGGGGTTGGAAGGACAGTGGCTTGGGGAGTTCGAGGGGGTCGGTCGCGGAGGATTTGAACGATTTGTCCGGCATAGTGTTGCGGAGGCGGGAGGAATGTCGGTCGGGGAGGGCTGAGTTGGCATCATCCTTGCAATCAAGACGGGTGAAGAGACATAACGAAACCAAATGAGATTAGGAGGTTCCGATGTTTTCCAAGTTCCATAATCGCCAAAAAGGTTTCACGCTGATCGAATTGATGATCGTGGTCGTGATCATCGGTATCTTGGCGGCGTTAGCCATCCCGCGGTTTATGGCCGCGACGACCAAGTCGAAGCAGTCGGAAGCGAAGCAGATTCTGAAGCAGATTTACACGATGGAAAACACCTATCGTCAGGCAAACAACACCTACTGGGGTGCCGGTGTGTCGGCCAGTGCGGCCGCCCCGAACGGCTTTGCCACGATCGGTGTTGAGATCATGCCGTCGGCCCGGTACACGTATCTGATCGTGACCGCCGACGCCACGGATTTGCTGGCTCGCGCGACGGCGACGACTCTGGATGATGATGCTACACAGGATATCTGGGAGATCGATGACCTGGGTAACCTGGTCTGCACCAGCGACGACGCCATCCTGTAAGGGCAGGCGCACATACCCCTGCATAGCCTAAGGGCGGGGTCCTCCCCCGCCCTTTTCCTTTTGTCCGGCGCCCATTAAGCCGGATACATCCCCCGGTCGGCGTAACCTATCCTGATTTGATTTTTCCGGTTAACCCCAAGGGGAAAGGAACCGATTAACATGACGAGGGCATGGCCGCGCCCGTGAAACGAGGTTGAATGCTAAGCCATGCAAAGCGCAAGGGTCAAGGCAGGATACGGGAGACAAAGTATGGGGTTGGAACGACAGTGGCTTGGTGAGGTCGAGGGGGTCGGTCGCGGAGGATTTGAACGATTTGTCCGGCATAGTGTT
>CAZPEV010000029.1:0-24556 GCA_964585635.1 uncultured Ignavibacteriales bacterium | reverse complement strand
GAGATTGCGGAACTCAAGAAGAAGATCGAGGCGGCCCGGATGACCCCGCAGGCGCAGCAGGCGGCCGACAAGGAGGTCGAACGGCTGTCGGAGATGAATCCCTCGTCGGCCGAATACACCGTCAGCCGGACCTATGTCGACTGGCTGGTGTCGCTGCCGTGGCAGAAGGCGACCGAGGATGTCATCGACGTCCGCAAGGCCCGCCGGATACTTGATGAGGATCATTACGACCTCGAAAAGGTCAAAGAGCGAATAATCGAATTCTTGGCGGTGCGGCGGTTGAACCCCAAAATGAAAGGCCCGATTCTCTGCTTTGTCGGCCCGCCGGGTGTCGGCAAGACCTCGCTGGGGAAGTCGATCGCGCGCGCCATGGGGCGGGAATTCTATCGGCTGTCACTGGGGGGGATGCGCGATGAGGCGGAGATCCGGGGACATCGACGGACCTATATCGGGGCGATGCCGGGGCGGGTCATCCAGGGGCTGAAACGGGTCGGGGCCATCAATCCGGTTTTCATGCTCGATGAGGTTGACAAGCTGGGCACCGATTTCCGCGGCGACCCGGCCGCGGCCCTTTTGGAGGTGCTCGATCCGGAGCAGAATATCGCCTTCTCCGATCATTACCTGGAAGTCGATTATGACCTCTCCAAAGTGATGTTCATCACCACCGCCAACATGCTGGAGCCGATTCCGGCGGTGCTGCTCGACCGCATGGAAGTCATCCGCATTCCGGGGTACACCGACCTGGAAAAGATCGAGATCGCCATACGGCACTTGATTCCCAAAGAGACGGCCAATCATGGGTTGACGTCGGCGCACATCCGCTTCCACAAGAGCGCCCTCAAGGGGGTTATCGAATATTACACGCGCGAGTCGGGATTACGGAATCTGGAACGCGAGTTGGCCAACATCTGCCGCAAGGTGGCGGCCAAGGTGGCCGGCGGCAGCCGGCGGCGGATGATGATTACCGATCGTGACCTGCCGAAATATCTTGGCCCGCCGGTCTTTGTCTCGGAAACCAGGTTCGGCAAGGAACGGATCGGCGAGGTGGCCGGGTTGGCCTGGACCGCGTATGGCGGCGAGGTGCTGAAGATCGAAGTGACCGCTATGCCGGGGGAAAAGGACCTTACCCTGACCGGCCATCTGGGACAGGTGATGAAAGAATCGGTCCAGGCGGCCTTGTCGTATGTCCGGTCGATTTCGCCCAGGCTGAAAGTCGAACCGGAGTTTTTTGAGGGTCATGAGTTGCACGTTCACGTCCCTTCCGGCGCGACTCCCAAGGACGGTCCCTCGGCCGGCATCAGCATGGCCGTGGCGCTGGCGTCGCTGGCGACCGGACGGCGCGTCAGGGAGCGGCTGGCGATGACCGGCGAGATCACGCTCCGGGGACAGGTGCTGCCGATCGGCGGCATGAAAGAAAAGCTTCTGGCCGCCTATCGCAATGGGATCAAGACGGTGATCCTTCCGCTGGACAACAAGAAAGACATGGTCGACATCCCGCGGGAATTGAAGCAGGGAATGACGTTAAAGTTCTTCGCCGACGCCTATGATGTAATTCGGTTCGCTTTGGAGCCGAAGAAGAAGTCATCATGAGATTGGTCAGCGCCGAACAGATGCGGGCCATCGACCGCCGCGCCATCGACATCGAGAAGATTCCCTCGCTGGAGTTGATGGAAAACGCCGGGCGGGGGATTTATCTGTTTATCAAGGAGAACCTCCTGCTCCAATTTGAGCATCCCCGCATCGCAATCGTTTGCGGGCGGGGAAACAACGGCGGCGATGGATTCGTCGTGGGACGGTATCTTGTCGGCGACGGCAACGAGGTCGATTTTTTCCTGGCCGGTGGCGACGACAAGTTGTCGGACGACTGCCGGGTCAACTACGCAGCCGCCTGCCCGCCGGGGCAGGAGATAATCAAGATTATCGATGAGTCCGATCTGCCCGATTTTTCACAGTATGAGCTTGTCATCGACGCCATTTTCGGGACCGGTTTCTCCGGCGCCCCGCAGGGAATAACCTCGGCCGTGATCGAGCGGATCAATGAAACCGAGACGATGGTGGTAGCGATCGACGCCCCCTCGGGGCTGGATGCATCCACCGGCCAGGTGGAGGGCGCGGCGGTTGCTGCCGACTGCACGCTGACTTTGGCGCTTCCCAAGCCGGGGCTGTTTGTAACACCGGGGCGGGAGCTGGCCGGGACGGTGGCGGTCATTCCGATCGGTATTCCCAGCGATGTTGTGGCATCGTTTGATATTACCAGCAACCTCATCACCGGCGAGATCGTATCGTTGACGCTGCCGATTCCGGCTCCCGATTCCCATAAGGGGGATTTCGGCAAGGTATTTATTCTGGCCGGTTCCCCCGGCCTGACCGGGGCGGCCACGTTGTCCGGCCTGGCGGCGGCGCGATCCGGGTCGGGGCTGGTGACGGTGGGCTGTCCGGCGTCGCTCAATCCGATTCTCGAAGCCAAGCTGACCGAGGTGATGACGGCTCCCTTGCCGGAGCTGAAGAACCGGATGGTGTTGTCGTTGCGGTCCCTGGGGGAGATTCGCCGCTATCTGAAAGCGCGGGACGCGGTCGCGATCGGGCCGGGGCTGGGACGGCATCGCGAGACCGGCGAACTGGTGCGGCGGCTGATCGGCGAGTTGGAGATTCCGGCGGTGATCGACGCCGATGGTCTCTTTCCGCTGGCCGGAGAGAATTCGCCGCTGGTGGCGACCCATGGCCCGCTGGTGTTGACGCCGCATCCGGGGGAGTTTGCGCACCTGACGGGGGTGGTGCCCGAGGCTAACCCGATCGACAATTTCGGATTGATTATCGAGTATGCGGGAAAATTCAACAGCGTCATCGTCCTAAAAGGATCGCCGACGTTGGTGGCGTCGCCGGAGGGGCAGGTGTACTTGAACCCGACCGGCAACTGGGGGATGGCGACCGGCGGGTCGGGCGATGTCTTAACCGGCATCATTGTAGCGCTGTTGGGGCAGGCGTTGTCGCCGCTGGAGGCGGCCATGTGCGGCGTCTATATTCATGGCTTGGCCGGTGATTTGGCGGTGGAGAATATCCATCCCCGTTCATTGATCGCCGGGGATTTGATCGATTATTTAAGCCCGGCCTTTGCTTCGTTGGAAACCTAAGTAAGCCTTCCGACAAAACAGCAAGTGAATTATTCCGCACCCACCGCGCCGCCTGCGGCGGGCTCTGAGTGGGTTACCGGCTACATGCCACTAACATCATCTTCCTCTTTGGAGAATAGGTCATCGATGGAAATCGGTAACTCGTCCTTGATGGCTTTTCTTATAGCTTCTTCACCCTTAGCGCGAATAGCCAAGGTTTCGCGGTACTCTCTTGCTTCCGCGATTTTGGTTAGACGAAGCTCTATGTTTTGCTCTTTGGCCCATTCTTCTATTTCATCTAAGGTGATATCGTAAAATTCTCTCCTTTGGTTGACCAAATTTATGCGCCTGGTTTCAAACTGCTGATGGATTTTTAGCTCAAGCTCCGGCGCATTGTCCGAGTAAACCATTGCGTGTATATCGAAATTGAATGGAACAGAAGCGTCACCAAGTTCACGTATTCTGTCGGTCGGTTCTAACCGTCGCGTCATCCCAATTTTATACACACTCTCTCCAAATGAGCCAATGTTCGATATGACATAAACGTGTCCCGATTTCGTGATCTGGGCTCGTGAGATAGCTTTCTCCCTCAATTCCTGCGCCGCCTTTAATTGGCCTTCAAGCTGTGCTATCCGTTCATTCATTGTATCAAGCTTCTCACCGGTTGCTTTTCCTACATCCTCACGCGCTTTTTCCAGTGCTTTCAGATATCGCGCCGCTTCCTTTTCTGCCTCTTCCTTTGCGCGTTCGATTTCCCGCCTTGCACGATCTTCTTCTCGCATTTCTTCTTGTATTCTTCTTTGCTCCTCTTTTTCGCGCTTCAATTTCTCTTGGTATTCAAAGGCAAGCCGCAGTTCCTTAATCCTATAGTCAAAATACTCTTTTGTTATATGGCTTCTATTGACTTCCGCGGAACTGTTGATCGTCTGGAATGCCTTATTGATTCTTTCTTCTATTTTCAGAATGTTGTCCCACCTCACCTTTGCCAAAGCCGCGTCACACTCGCCATTAAACGCACGGAGCATTAGCTTGTGCGTTTGCTTTGTCATCTTCCTTCCTTCAGCCTCACTGCCGCTGACGGTCCATTGAGTATCACAGACAACGGCCCTTCCCTCGCGAATCAATGTCTTTTCAATTTCTCTTAGATTTTCCAATAGGCCACGATATACCTCCGGAGTATCAAAATCGAAATGTGGTTTATAAAGACCAAACTCTATCATCTCAAGTGATTCTTCTAGAAGGCTAATTTCTCTTTGGAGTCGTTCGAATACGACGTGGGCTTTATCGTAGTCCTCCTTAAGTTTATCCTTTTTGTTATGGAAATCGCTTTTGACCTTATCCCGTTCCGCTGTTAAAGAGGCAATTTCCTGTTGGATTTTCGCTCGTTCAGCGTCTACGTCTATTATTTGGCCATATTTCGCTTTAAGATTCGAAAGGGCAGTATGCGATCGGATGAACAAAAATAGGAGAATGCCTATCAATATACCCAACGCCGCATATGCGAGGATTCCAATTGACATAAATTTCTCCTTTTTCTGGCGCGGTCAGGAACCCTTTCCTGACCGCAATCGGTCAAAACCAAGGGAACACCAATCGCTGTCCACGAGCAGATCGGTTTCCGGCAATCCAGCATACGCACCGGCGCTAGAGTAAGGCCAATCGATCTCTCGGTCCACCAGGCCAGCCTTGACAGGGTTATTATGAATATAGTGAATCTTTTGACACAAGGTATCGATATTGTGCAGAACGAGGGAATCAAATCGTGGTTTCCAGATTCGGCAGTCGCGGGCAGGCTCCTTATGCGCGGCATCCGACAGCGCAGCCAGCAATTCTGTTTTGCCATGTCGTGCCAAGTGAATCGAAATCTGCCTCGATGTCATTCTCTTAATGCCACCGATACATTGCGATGCCGGCCGACCTCCATGAACCTTTAGGACCAGATGAACGTGATTTGGCATGATGACGTAAGCCAGAATGGCGAAATCGCCCCTTTCCTGATAGAATCGCAGGTTATCAAGCATTATGTCGCAGCAGGGAGTGTTATTGAATATGGGGATGAATCCTACCACCGTAAATGTGATAAAGAATACATCGCCGTGCTTTTCAAAGATATTTCGGTGGCGACTTCTCATAAGGAATTACCTGTCTTTGGCGTCAGGAAGGGGTTCCTGACGCCGCATCAAGACATTTCGGTGGCGACTTCTCATAAGGACTTACCCGCTCTTGGCGTCAGGAAGGGGTTCCTGACGCTGCGTAACTCCCCTACAACCACAAATTCCTATCCAGTGACCGATACCCGATCGCTTCGGCGATGTGCGGGGTGTCGATCTGAGGACTGTCGTCCAGATCGGCGATGGTGCGGGCGACTTTCAAGATGCGGTCATACGCCCGTGCCGACAACCCCTGCCGGGTGATGGCCATCTTCAACAGCGCCTGCCCCTTGTCGTCGATGCGGCAAATCTCCCGAATCATCTTCGATTCCATGTGGGCGTTGCAGTAGACCGACTTGAGCCCCTTGAACCGGCCCAACTGCATCTTCCTGGCCCGGTTGACCCGTTCCCGGATGAGAATCGATTTCTCACCGCAGGTTTCGGACGACAATTCCTTGAAGTTGACCGCCGGGACTTCGATATGGATGTCGATCCGGTCCATCAGCGGCCCCGACAGGCGGGCCATGTATTTCTGAATCTGCGGCGGGCTGCAGACGCATTCATGATTGTTATCGCCATGATAGCCGCAGGGGCAGGGGTTCATGGCGGCGGCCAGCATGAAATTGGCGGGATAGGTGAGCGACGTCGCCGCCCGCGAGATCGTAACGATGCTGTCCTCCAGCGGTTGACGCAGCACCTCCAGCGCCTCGCGGCGAAACTCGGCGATTTCATCGAGGAACAGCACGCCGTGGTGCGCCAATGATACCTCCCCCGGCCGGGGGATACTGCCGCCGCCGATCAAGCCGGCGTTGGAGACGGTATGGTGCGGGTCGCGAAACGGCCGGGTGGCGATGAGCGGCGTGTTGGCGGGAAGCATCCCGGCGACGGAATGAATCTTGGTGGTCTCCAGCGCCTCATCCAAGGTCATGTTCGGCAGGATGGTCGACAGGCGGCGCGCCAGCATGGTTTTGCCCGATCCCGGCGGCCCGACCATGATGATGTTATGCCCACCGGCGGCGGCGACCTCGAGCGCCCGCTTGGCCGACTCCTGGCCGCGGACTTCGGAAAAGTCGACATCGTAGACACGCGCTTCCTCGAAGACCGAATCGATGTTGATCGTGAACGGCTCGATATCGACGGCGCCTTCCAGAAACCCGATCAGCTCGGTGAGGCTGCGCACGGGATAGACATCAATCCCCTGCGCCATGGCGGCTTCCTTGGCGTTTTCCATCGGCACGATTATCTTCTTGAGGTGGTTCTGCCCGGCATGGATGGCCATCGGCAGGATGCCATGCACGGGCCGGACCTGGCCGTCAAGGGCCAGTTCGCCGACGAGGACGAAATCGTCAAACCGATCGCGCAGAATCTGGCCGGTGGCGGCCAGTATCCCGACGGCGATCGGCAGGTCGAAGCCGGAACCCTCCTTCTTGATATCCGCCGGGGCCAGGTTGATGGTGACCTTTTTGGCGGGAAAGATGAAATCGGAATTCTTGATGGCCGACTGGACCCGTTCTTTGGATTCCTTGACGGCGGCGTCGGGCAGGCCGACGGTGGCAAAGGCGGGCAGCATCTGCTGAACGTCGGCCTCGACCTCGACCGTGTAGGCATCAATGCCCGCTGTGGCAGAAGAGATTATTTTTGACAACATGGCGACCGCTTTGGTTTGAATGATGACGGAGTATATTATATCGGCTCCATAAATTCAATCACTTTTTCGCTCCGATTATTGACCCCGGAGCGGCGCGACCGGCCTGATCCGGTCGGCCATGGCTCGGCATGTTTCGGCCGTATCGGACGGTTTGATCTTGCCAAAGGGATGTCGCCGGCGTATTTTGGCATAACTTTGCGGCGTCGAAACGCCCTCCGCAACGTACAAGGAATGGTGATGATGATATCAGCGCGGATACGCTTGGCAGTCTCGGCCGCGGGCCTTCTGGCGGCGGCGATCATATGGCACGGATGCGACGACCCGGGCGGGTTTGATATTTCCACGACGAACATCCCCAATCGCGTCGTCGCCTATTACTCCCCGCAAGAGCCGCCGATGAACGACCCCCGCAACAAGATCTGGGACAAGGCGCTGACCGGCGCCATTACGGTGGGGGACAGCGCCGATTCCGCTCTGCCCGATTATTTTGGCAGGAGCGTCGTGTATCTAAAGGCGATCAAGACGCCCTCGCGGCTTTATATTAAAAAAAAAATGGGAGACGCTACGCGTGACATTATGCCCAACGCCATCCTCAACTGTGTGAGGTATGTCAAATTCGACACGATCTCCAGAGATCCTCTGGTTATTGACACTACCAGAGATACGACCTGGGAGCAGGTTTTGTCCTATGACGCTCTTCTCGGCCGCTTCGACCAGGACCGGCTGGCGGTCATATGGGACATGGGGGACAACGGTCAGGAGAAATCCGACTGCCGCAGCATGTGCCACGCGGCCACCAACCTGTCGAGCCTCGGCCATCGGATGTACACCACCGGCGGCGGCCATGCGGACGTCTGGCACTGGCAGGCGGCGACCTCCGATCCGGTACTAGTGGCTGAAGATGAATGTTGGGACAACAGCGGCCGGGTGCCGGATGCTCAGATTTCTCCCATTGCGACCAGCAACTATGACCTGGTCAAGCAGCAGCCGATATATTCACATCGCGATACCACCGCCATCGTCGATACGATTCTTCATTTCGAGGATGCGGTGGCGTTCAGAGACAGTATTTCATGGCCGATCCCATATAAAATGCCGGGATATGTCGTGTACGACAACGCCAGCGGATCAATCGCCGATGTGTCCGCTTTCTCCGGGTACAGCGAGAGCGCGCTGGGCAACCGCTGGACGGTTATCATGAGCCGGGCGTTGAATACCGGTCACGTCGATGATCGCGATTTATCCACGATCGGGACGCGCGATTCGATCATGGTGACGATCGCCGTCATGAATAATGCCGACCGATTCCATTCCGGCTCGGCGCCGTTTTATATCATATTCCCCTGATCGGGACGCGGCGGCGGAAGCTTTTCTCACCCCTTGCCTCACCAGCCATATTCTCGTATACTGCTTTTGCGGCCGGAATCGGCCTTGACCGGATCCGGCCGGCTGAGGATGAAAATAGCTAACCTGTGCGGAGGATGACATGGCGTTGAAAACCCCGGAAGAATACCGGCAATCCCTGAGGGCAATGCGTCCCAATATGTATAAATTCGACGAGTTGATCGCGGATGTTACCACTCATCCGGCCACGAAAAACACGGTGGCGGGACACGCGGCCCTGTATGCCGCGCAGCATGATGATCGCACCAGGCCGATGGTTACGACCACCTCTCATTTGACCGGCGAACCGATCAGCCGGTATCTGTCGATCATCCGGACGGCCGACGATATGATTGCCAATTGCCGGATGAAGCGGTTCGCCTTTCAGCAGACCGGCACCTGCACGGGGGGGCGGTGTGTGGGATGGACGGCGCTCAATTCGATGTTTGTCACGACCTTCGATTGCGACAAAGCCTTGGGGACATCGTACCACCCGCGCTTGCTGCAGTGGCTGAAGGATGCCCAGGCGCGCGATATCACCATCGCCGGGGCGCTGACCGACCCCAAGGGAGATCGCACCAAGAAACCCTCCCAGCAGGCCGACCCGGATATGAGTCTGCGGCTGGTCGAGAAGAGGGCCGACGGGATTGTCGTGCGTGGCGCCAAGGTCATGATCTGCGGCGTGGCGGCGGCCAACGAAATCTTTGTCCTGCCCGGTTCCGCTTATGACGAGGATGACAAAGATTACGCCCTGTCGTTTGTCATCCCGCGCGATATCGCCAATCTCACGATTATCGAGGCCCGTCATCCCAGCGATGGCCGCGAAGGGGAGAGCGGCTTCGATATCCCGGTCACCTGCGGCGGCATCACCCAGGCGTATCTTTTCTTCGAGGACGTGCTGGTGCCGTGGGAGCGGGTGTTCATGTGCGGCGAGTATCAATTTGCCAAATCGGCGGTGTTTAATTTCATCGCCCCGTACCGGTCGGCCATCGGGGGATGCGTGGCCGGGCAGGGAGACGTCAAAATCGGCGCGGCAATCCTGACGGCGCGGGCCAACGGTCTGTCGGCCAAGGTATTTCGGGATAAGCTGTCGAAGATGTACGTCAACAACGAGACCACCTTCGGGGTGGGAATCGCCGCCTCGGTGCTGGGCAAGCCGCATCCCTCCGGGGCATGGCTGCCGGATATGCTTTTGGCCAATGTCAACAAGGTGCATGTGGCGACGTTGCCGTACGAGACCTCCATTATCGCGCAGGATATTGCCGGGGGGATCGCCGAGACCGGCTGTATGCCGTCGGCCAAGGATTTTGAGTCGGCCAAGTATGGGCATCTGGTGAAGAAGTACATGAAGGCGGCCTCGTCGGCGGAGGCGCGGGCGCGTGCTGCCCGGCTGGTGGAGTGGGCCACGATCGGCGCGGGGGTGCCGGGATGCATGCATGGGGGCGGGTCACCGGACGGCGCCAAGTTGGTGATTAACGCCTTGTCGGGATTGGAGGAGAAAGTGGAGATGGCGCGTCGGTTAGCGGGCATAACTGAGCCGATTTCGGAGCCGGACAAGAAGAAATTGAATTCGCATTTTGCAGTAAGGCAAGAATAGCGCTTGACATAGGATGGTCGAGCGCTATTCTTATGTCAACGGCATCTTTGACGTTCATCGAGAAGACGGAATGAATGACTATGTAATGGAGTATGCGAATCAATCCAATTACTGTTGTGCTTGACCGCAATCATAGAAAAGGGAGATATTGACAGCATGCATTACGATGATTTGGAATTCAAGATACCTGAACAGTGCGAAGACTACGACGAATGCTCGGCATTTGTCACGACCGCCATTGAAAGTATAATGAAGGAAGCAATCGATAGCGGACGCAACAAGATCATCATCAACACCAATCTGAAGCTCGGCCTACCCATGGAAAACATCAACAAGATTGCTGGCCCATTCGTGGAGGCATGGGCAGTAGAGGTGTTTCAGGCCGTTCTTGAAGACGCCACCAACCGATATTCTCTCATCAATGTCGAGGCAAAGGAGCGGCTTAACATGGCCGACGTAATCCTGCAATTCAAGAAGGAACGCAAGGCGGAAAGTGGCGTTTCCGCGGAGGTAGACGTCAAAGCTACGGCGGAAGACATCGAATCAAGTGGAAAGTCGCCTAACATTACGGCCTTCAAGAGGATCCGAACAGCCTATATTGCGGACCCTGACTATATCTTCGTGATTCTGTCATTGAAACATAAGGTCTACTCGACCAAGAACGCCAGATCCGGTTTAATGGACGGGATAATGGAAGTCGTTGCCTATAACGCTTACGATCTCAAGTACCTCTCAAACTCTGACATAAGCTACAATCCTTCGTTGGGAACCGGTCAACTCCAAGTTCGCGACATTCACTATGTGACGCTGACCAAACGAACAACGTGGGAGTTTTGCCAACTGCTTGATAGAAAATTCATTGGTTCGAAGAAGGGCTTCGATGAGTGGCTACGGCTTGCAGAGGCCCATGAATGGATCAAGACCGATGGATAGCATCCAGATCATTACAGGCGATGCGCAAGATGAGCTGGGAAAAATCGAATCTGGTGCAGTTGACCTGATAATCGCCGATCCGCCCTATAACCTCGGGAAGGATTACGGCAACAACCATGACGTGCAAGGCTTTGACGAGTATCTGTCCTTTTCCCGTAAGTGGTTAGCGGAAGCCCATCGCACCCTAAAGCCGTCTGGGACACTCTATGTCTTCATGGGATTCAGGTTCATCTCCTATATGTACGATATTCTCGACCGCGAACTTCAGATGTTCTTTAATAGCTGGATCGTATGGCATTACACGCAAGGCATGGGGAAGACCAAGGGATTTTCTCCTCGGCATGACGACATTCTGATGTTTACAAATAGTCAGGACTTCAAATTTAACTTAGACAGCGTCCGTGTCCCCCAGAAATATTATCGAGACAGAAACAATATGAGGGGAGCCAATCCGGGAGACGTATGGGGATTTTCTCATGTGCACTATTGTAATGGGAATAGACAGAATCACCCGACACAGAAACCAGAGGGACTGATTGAGCGAATGGTACTTGCATCATCCGACGAAGGAGACTCAGTAGTAGACCCATTTGCTGGCAGCGGTACAACTCTGCGAGTTTGTCAACAACTTGGTAGAAAGGTGATAGGAATTGAGATTAATCCGGACTATGTGGACCTGATCAAAGCTCGTCTGAGTGTACCTTTTGCAGGATTTGACAGTGTTGATCCACGAATGGCAAGAGTTCCCCTTGATCTTCGAAGACCGGATATCCGAGAGGAATATCTTGAGAAACACAAACAATGGTTCTTGAAACATCATGAGAATGAGCTAAAAACATTTGAGGCTTCGGTTGCCTCCATGTATGGAATTGAAACTGCCAAACGACCAGAGCAACTGACATTTCTGGATAAAAAGGGAATAAAAGCCCAACAATCGCATGCGGCAGACACGCATAAGCAGCGCCGCTGATGCACGGGTGGCGGGTGGCTTGCCTCTTTAGCCGGTAGCCCACCCGCTATGAGAGAAGTCAAGCGGGAAGTGGCTACCCGTTAGGTTTTTCTTTCTGTCGAGAGGTCCGGACAACCTGCTATTCGTGGTCAGAGCCACAAGGTTCTAGCTTCGTCGACTCGGCGGGAGTGTCAGCATCCTAAAGTACGTGCTCTATCGCACTGGTGGGCTACCGCTGTACATTCTTCGCCGAAGCGTTTCGTCGCATCGCTCTCTCGATTTATCGTTCCATACCGATCACATATGGCTGGCCGGTGACTTCCACCGTGCGCATCCGCACGACCAGCTTCCGGGCCACCGCCACAATCGCCTTCTTTTTGCTCCCCGAGGACAACCACACTGCTCGGAACTTATGGAGTAACACCGGATCCAGCCGAATCGCCCGCCAGGCGCATTGGATCAGCCAGGCACGCACCTGCGCCGATCCCTGACCCGTAATATGACCCCGATGGATACTCTCGCCGCTGGAATCCTCGGCCGCCGTCAAACCGACAAAACTGGCGATCTGTTCGCCCGTCTGGAACCGCCGGGTGCATGCTTTATTTTCAAACATAACCTCTGGGTGGCAACCCCAAGCTTCGGCTTGGGGGTGATCTGCCAACGCATGCGGGTGGGCCGGCTATCGCTTGATCTCGATTTCGCCACAGAATCGATGGTGATCGCAACGCCGCCCCCATATATATGGATACATTCACCCGTGGCTATGATTATGTCTGCCGGAAACGGTGCGCGGCCCCCCGGCGGCGGGTCCACATCTGCCCGAAAATGATTCCTCCGGCCGATGTGGACATCGGCCGGGCACCAAATGATTCTGTCTGCCGAAAACGGTCAATTCGGGACCAAACAACCCTGCCAGACCACGATCAAAACGGTCGACCGAACTACAAAAATCAGAGAAATGAGCAAACGATCCCATTTCCCGGCAATCCCAACGCGGCCATGTTAGTCCAACGAGATTTTGCATCAATTCCCGGCGCCGCTCGATATGGAACCTCCATCGATTTGGCGTTCTTTGCAGTCGGAGTCGGCTTCTGTGCGAGGTTTTGAAGCGATGGGTGGCCTGCCTTTTGGCGGGAGGATTATGCCGCCTGACAGCGGGTGGCGGCTGACGGTGAAATCGGCGCGGCCCACAGGGCGGGGCCGCCGGCTATTGAATTTGCCGCGACCGCATTTGTCCCCGGTGCCCCTGCCCGGAGCCAAAAAAGCGCTTGCATGAGATAAAACATTGATTATTTTGTCGGCGTAGGGTTAATTTTTTGCCAAGGCAAAAATGTATTCATCGAATACAGATACATTGGTGTTTATTCTCACCCATCACCCTTCAATTCCAGCCAGGAGGAGGCACACATGAAAAGGTTTTTCATGTTGCTCGCTGTTTGTTGCACGCTGCTTCTGGTGCTCGGGTGCAGCGATACGCCCCGAATCACCGATCCCGGCCCTGACACGGCCAGCCTTGGCCCGCTCGTTCAGCGTCCCGAATTCGTGGACACCCGTCCGGCCGTTACCATTGAATCGTTCACGATGAAGCCGACCGCAGACTATTCCGCGGCCTACAAGCCTCCCAAACCGCCGCCACCGGATACCGGCAATGCCGATCCGAACCCGAATCCGGCCCACAAGTATGCCTACCTCGTCGGCATCTCCGACTATGAAGGCACGGCCAACGACCTGCAGTATTGCGATGACGACGCCCAGGAGATGAAATCTTACTATCAGTCCCAGGGCTTCACCATTCGCATGGACCTCGACCGCAACGCCACCGCGGCCAATATGCAGGCCGGTTTCGAATGGCTGGTGGCCATGGCCGTTCCCGGCGATGAAATCGCATTCGGCTATTCCGGTCACGGCGCCAAGTATTCTTCCTACGGCTCCTGTCTCATCTCGACCGACCTGTACTACATCACCAACGGCTTCGTCATGCAGTACATCAACGGGGCCAACTGCACGAAGAAGAATATCACCATCGACGCCTGCGAGGCGGGCAGTTTCCTGAACGCCGGCGCTACCGGTGAGGTGATCGCCACCGCTTCCAACAGCACCTATTCCTACGACGCCCCAACGCTGCAAAACGGCGCCTGGACCTACTACTGGATCTATGCCGTCAATAATGCCGGCAAAATCTACGCCGAGGATGCCGCCTCTTACGCCGAAACCGGCATGAAGGCCTGGGCTTCGGCCAACCATGTCCGGGTCAGCCCGGCCCATACCGATCTGTACACCGGCAAACTCGATATGTAATTGACGTCCGTCTGATTTTATCGATGCCGGAAACAAGGCGCTGGTGCACGAGGGCGTGCACCAGCCACGAGTAAGAAAGCCCGTCATCCCGACGGGCTTTTTTTTGCGCGGAAGTGACCGATAGCAGTGAGTCAGCGGATGGACTAAACGAATTATTATGGCTTTACGTCAATAGGCAAACGATTATTCGGAGGCTGAAGGATCATCGGGAGGCAGCGCTATGGTTATCCATCGGGTCGATCCGAAAATCATGGAAACGCGGAGAAGGGAGATACTGAAATGACGAAACGCTTGCACGTCGTGAGCGTCACCCTCATTATTCTCCTGTTGCTTGGAGGATGCGGTACCATGTCCGAAAAAGTGGATCCCGTGGCCGAGAAAGCCAAGGTCGAACAAGTCATCAAGAATTCAATCAGGTGGGTGTTGAACAAGGACAAGGATTTGTCCTATAGTTGCTTCGCCATGGACTCCTCGCTATTCTGGTTCTCTCCGGACAACGCCGGGACAATCTCCGGCGCCGAGTCATTCAAGACGCTGACGGAGCAGGTATTCATGAACCCGGCCTTCAAGGGGGTCAGATCGGACTTTAAAGATCTGCGGATCGGTCTATCCCGCTCCGGTGATTGCGCTTGGTGGTCATGCTATCTCGATGATTTCAATGAATGGAACGGCCAGCCGTCGAACTGGGTAAATGTCCGCTGGACCGGCGTATTGGAGAAGATCGACGGCCAGTGGAAGATCAGGCAAATGCACTTCTCTCACGCCCTTGAGGATTTCCTGAACAGGGCCAGGAAGGATTAGGGCAAAGAGTCCATTCTATATCGATTTCTAAGGCGACACAGAGGATCAAATAGCATCCCCCGGCCATCTTGGCAGGTGACCGGGGGATTTCTGAATGAAGACCGATTGACCGCGGCAGGTCAGTAACGCGGCCAAAGAACACTACTTCATCAACACCATCTTCTTCTCAGCGGTGAAGCCTCCGGCGGTCATCCGATAAAGATAGATGCCGCTGGCGACGGGGTGACCCTGACCGTCGGTTCCGCTCCACTCGGCACTGTGGATGCCGGCCGACTCGTAGCGGTCGATCACGGTCGCGACCGTCTGCCCCAGCACGTTGATGATCTCAAGTTTCACCTGAGCGGGCTGCGGCAGTTCATAGATGATCCGGGTGGTGGCGTTGAACGGATTGGGATAGTTCTGGTGCAGGGCGTAGGCGGACGGCATCGGCGCCGGACCGGCCGTTTCCACCGGGATCAGGCGGCCAAAGTAATCGGCCAGTTGGGCATCCTGGATAGTCAGGGTTCCCTGACCGCTGATCGGAATCACCAGCAGGTGCTGCGATCCGGCGGCGATCTTGTGGTCCTTCTCCATGCTGTAGACCAGCACCTTGAGGATACCGTTTTCGTCGCTGTACTTGAGGGTCATGTCGGAGGCGCCGTTGATCAGTTGCGGCGGACTCACCGTGTAGCCGGTGTGGTTGATGACAAAATATCCGGCACCGAGGTCGGCGGCCGAGTTGACGGCCAGACTGGCGGCGGTATGGTTGACCAACAGGCTGAGTTGGGCCGGTTCGGCCGAGGCGACCGGCTTGGCGTACGGCAGGGCGTCGCCGGTGATGATGCGAATGAGGTAAACCAGATCACCGATTGATAGGGCGATGCCATCGGCGTTGACATCGGAGGCGGCGACGGAGCCCTCGTAGTGATTGTCGAAAGCGGTCGGTCCCTCGATAAAGTAGTTGGTGAGCATGACGGCGTCGGCGACCTCGTTGGGTATGCCGTTGAGGTTGATGTCACCCCGGGCGTCGATGAGGGTGTCAGGAATAATGTCAAAACCGCCGAAGCGGAAGCAAATGCAGCGGGTCGGCACCGTCTTCAGATCAGGACGCAGAGCCGTATCGAGGATGCAGGCGTCCGGCGCGCCGACGAATCGTATTCGACCTGTTTCGGGATAATTTTCATCATCCAGTTCGTTCCAGATAACATTATCCTGGAAGTCCCGCACGCACCGATCCAGGTACAAGGTGTCCCCGCCGACGTTCGAGATGGTGTTATCACCGCAGTCGCCCCAGAAGAACCAGACCGGCAGATACTGACCCTGGATGGTTCTGTCGGGGGTGACATAAAAGGTCAGATCCGCCAGCTCATGCGGATCGGTGTCGGGCGGGCCGAAGCAGGTGGGATGTATGGGGCCGTTATTGGTTTCCGCCAGGGCGATGATGCGCAGCAGGCCTGACGGGCAGGCGTCGCCGCAGTTGCCGTCGGCGCCGAACCGATAGGTGAAGTATTCCCAGTTGCAGGAATCGAGCATTTGCCCCGGCTGCGCTTCAATAAACGTCAGGGCCGGCGCGTCGTAGGCGATCAGGAAGTCAAACGCGCCCATTTCGAATCTGAAGTTCTCTCCGAAGATGGATATTTTGGCATAATGCCCGAGCAACACCTCCTCCACTTTATCGATCCAGATGATACCGCATTCCTTGTCCTTCCGCAGCGGCGGACATGGATGAGGTTCCACATTGTAGAAGATGCGGAGTTTTCTCCCAGTGATCGAGCTACCATCGACGATCGCAGCATCAAGATCGCCATCACCGTCATAGTCAGCGACTGCAACTCCGTTTGGGTCAGTACCTGAGTCATACGTGCCGCACTTTTCGAAGGTGGCATCGCCGTAATTGAAGTACGTATATAATACATTGTGATTTACCTCGAAAAAGATATCCTGATCGCCATCGGCATCGATGTCACCGACCATCGGGAAGTGGCAGTGACCGCCTGGATTGTAAAGGCTGTGAAGTTGGAAGTGACCGCTACCATCATTGGTCATTATTGACATGTGTAATATCAGGTCACCCGTGGCGACTATGTCCAGATCCCGGTCGTTATCAAGATCGGCAGTGGTGATCCCATAGATATTGCTGTTGTCGCCGATCGGATACGGCTGAGGCGCCCCGAAGGATCCATCACCGGCATTCAGGAGGACTTGCAGGTCGTCGGACCAATCCCCGGTAGCCAAGTCAAGAAAGCCATCCCCATTGAAGTCGGCGGCGACCAAGTTATTAAGCCATTGACCAACAACATATGATACGCATGGGGTGGCGAAAGTACCGTCACCATTATTCACAAGAATGGATACTTTGTCGAGCCCGACGGCAGCCACGTCGATATCGCCGTCATTATCGAAATCACCAACCGCTGTGCCCGAACCGTCACCGTCTATCGGATAGGCGGTCGGATTTCCAAAGGCGCCGTTGTAGCCGGGGCCATTGTTCATCAGGATCGTTACCGTTTGGAAATAGCTGTTGCCGGTCACTAGGTCAGGAAAACCGTCGCCATTAAAATCTGCGGCACTCACACCGTGGATTGCCTGACCCCCGTCGTAGAGGGCGGGAGTCGAGAAACCGCCGGCGCCATCGTTCAGGAGAATACCGACAGTCTGGCTGTTCCACTCATAGCTGGTGACAGCCAGATCGATATGGCCGTCCTGATTGAAATCGGCCGCACAGATCGCATAATTGTCGCCGAAGGAAAGGTCATACGTTGCGTGCAACTCAAACGAGCCGCCTCCGGACCCGACGATGACGGTAAACCTCCAGGAGTAGCCGCGAGCAAGAGGCTGCCCCGATGACGAAGTAATATCGGTAGTCAGCACTACTGTGACCACTTCGCCCGGTTTGAAATTGTTTAGGGGGTCAAACCTTGCGGTGAGTAGTTGATTGTTATAAGTGACCGTCCCCTGTACGACTCCGTTGAATGGTGAACTAACCTTAAAGCTATTATTATTGATTGTACCACCGGCCATCGGGGTATCGAAAATCACCGTGATATTCGTTCCCATCGACACGTTCGAGGCATTCTGTGCCGGATAGACGGTTGCAATGTGTGGTGTTTGGCCGAAAGTGCTTGCCGGCGCTGCGGTCAAGGCAAACAGCACCACGACTATGACGCTTTGTAGAAATCTGCCCATACCCTCTCTCCTTTCACGTGTGGTAAACAGCCTCGGCCGAGCGCGATCATTACACGTACTCGGCCATGATTCCATTTCATTCCAGTTGGTTTATCATTTGCCCCGGTTCGGAGCTGATTTGACTTCTGCCAGTTTTCGTATGCACCCTAATCCGTTCTTTGTCAGTCGGTTTCGGGCCCGCTATGGGCAGTAAGGCGCTGGGCTGCCCTTAAAAATGTAATTCACAATATAGACCGCATCGCCAATATTTGCGGTGTGGTCGCAGTTGGCGTCACCCCCATTGTGGGGATTCAGCGCCGGGCTGCCCGACAGCTTAGAGATAGCGATCGGGCGGCTACCTGTTGAGAGTGTTCTTGATTCTATTGTGCCTGATGCAATGACCCGTTGGGAGAATTCTATTTTAGCATAGTAAATGCCCCCGCCGATGTCAAGCGGTTTCTTGTCGTAATCAGGGGTAAGTTAATCTGCGATAAAGTATTTTGGCTATGGATTTCCACTACCGGCCGTGCGGCCTCTATTATTTGGCGTGCCGTCAGAAATCCAGGTCAGGGGTGTAAGACAACCCCCAAAAAGGTCTTGACCGGCCTGATTAAGTGTCGTATAATAAATGTCTGACGATAAATTGGGCCCATAGCTCAGTTGGTCAGAGCAGCTGACTCATAATCAGCGGGTCCCAGGTTCAAGTCCTGGTGGGCCCAGGTGATCTTTGAAGAAACAAATCCGGTGGACGGGCAATTAGCTCAGTTGGTTAGAGCGTTCGGTTCACATCCGAAAGGTCACTGGTTCAAATCCAGTATTGCCCACCATGAAAGAAAGCGGCGGAGTGAATACGCGGTTCGATCACATCTTCCGGCTACGTCAGGCCATTTCCCTGAAAATGGTCTGGGGCGCCGGAACACGATATCGGCCCAAAAGCAGTGCCAGTCAACATGTTGACCGGCACTTTTTTTATCTCCTCCGCCGTCCCGAAGGAGTGTGTCCATGAATGGTGATCTGGAACTTTTGCTGAAACTGCAAAACGTCGACTATGACCTTGGCGAGCTGGAACGATCCAAGGAGTATATCCCGGACATGATGGACAATCTCAGAAGTGAGATTGCCGACGCCAAGCAGAAGCTGGATTTCGCCAAGGAGCACCTGTCGCAGACCAGGGTGGAACAAAAAGAAATCGAGCTTGTTTTGCAAGCCAGGCAGGAGAGGCTGAAGAAGCTGCAAGAGCGGATGATGGCGATCAAGACCAACAAGGAGTACGACGCCCTCGTCAGCGAGATCGACCAGGTCAAGGGGGATATTGCCGAGTTGGAACGCCGCGGTGTGGAACTGATCGGCGTCTCGGAAGAGCTGGAAAAGGAGGTCGAAGGACTCGGTCAAAAGGCGGCGGCCGTGCAAAATGTCAATAGCGACCAGCTTTCCAGCCTCCAAAGACAGATCGACACGGTCGGAAGCAAGATCGGCCAAAAGGGACGGGAGCGGTTGGAGCTGGTCGATCAGATCAGCAAGCGGGCGATGGCGGTTTACGAACGAATCCGCAAAGGGAAGGGGGGAGCGGCGGTGGTGGCAGTCAAGAAGCGGGCCTGCGGCGCCTGTTATAAGGCATTGCCCCCGCAGAAGATACAAGAAATCAAGATCGCCGACCGGATTATCACCTGCGATAGCTGCGGGCGAATGCTGGTTTGGATGGTTGACAGCGATCAATAACGGCCAAGACGAAAGGGCTGCTATGGCGAAGATATTGGATGGTGAAGGGCTGACCTTCGATGATGTCCTCCTGGTTCCGGCACATTCCCGGGTGTTGCCCACTGGGGTCGATATCACCACCCGCCTGACGGCGAGTATCTCCCTTAACATTCCCATAATATCGGCAGCCATGGATACCGTCACCGAAGCGGCTTTGGCGATTGCGATCGCCCGTGAAGGGGGAATCGGGATCATACACAAGAATCTTTCCGCGGACCGGCAGGCCGCCGAAGTGGCCAAGGCCAAGCGGTCGGAATCGGGGATGATAGTCGACCCGATTACCCTGCCGCCGGATAAAAAGATCGGCGATGCCCTCGAGGTGATGAGGAAGTTTTCAATTTCCGGAATCCCGATCACCGAGGGGGAGAAGCTGGTTGGCATTCTCACCAATCGTGACCTGCGGTTCGAGATCGACCTGTCCCGTCCCATCGGTGAAATCATGACCAAGGAAAACCTGGTGACGGCCCCCGAGGGGACCGACCCCAAGGAGGCTCAGGTCATCCTGCATAAGCATCGCATAGAAAAGCTTCTGATTGTCGATGCCGACTACAAGCTGAAAGGGATGATCACGGTCAAGGATATTGCCAAGCGGATCCAGTTTCCCCATTCGTGTAAAGATAAGCGGGGCCGGCTTCGAGTCGGGGCGGCGGTGGGAGTCGCCAAAGACTTGGAGGAGCGATGCGAAAAGCTGGTCGCGGCGGGAGTGGATATCCTGTGCGTCGATTCCTCGCATGGCCATTCGGAAGGGGTTTTGGCGACGGTCCGCAAAGTCAAGAAGCTTTATCCCCAAGTTCCCCTTATGGCCGGCAATGTCGCCACGGCCTCCGGGGCCAAGGCGTTGATTGAGGCCGGCGCCGATTGTGTCAAAGTCGGGATTGGCCCCGGGGCGATTTGCACGACCCGGGTGGTGACCGGCGGCGGCGTTCCACAACTGACGGCTATCATGGATAGTGTGGAGGAGGCCGACAAGCACGATATTCCGGTCGTGGCGGACGGCGGCATCAAGTACTCCGGAGATATCACCAAAGCCTTGGGGGCCGGAGCCGGGGCAGTCATGATCGGCTCCCTGTTTGCCGGGACCGACGAATCTCCCGGCGAGAAAATTCTTTATGAGGGAAGGACTTATAAGACCTACCGGGGCATGGGTTCGGTGGAGGCGATGCAACAGGGGAGCCGCGATCGGTACTTCCAGGAACACACCGAAGAGGCCTCGAAATTCGTCCCGGAGGGGGTCGAGGGGCGGGTTCCTTATAAGGGTCCCCTGACCGATTCGATATATCAACTGGTCGGAGGGGTACGGGCCGGGATGGGAATTGTGGGGGCGGCCGACCTGAAAGAGTTGCGAAAAAAGGCACAATTTATTAAGATAACGTTAGCCGGGGTGGCGGAGTCGCATCCGCACGGGGTGGCCATATCCAAAGAGGCCCCCAATTACCAGCGGCGCATATGACCTGGATTGGAAATGTTGTTGTTGTGTATATAGTAATCGTAGTAGGAAGCAGGATAAACGGTCGCGTCGTATGACGTAAGTTAACGATGAGGAAAGTCCGGGCTCCGCAGGGCCAGGGTGCCCCGTAACACGGGGGCGGAGCAATCCGACGGAAAGTGTCACAGAAAATCACAGCCTACCTGTCCCCTCAGGGGGACAGCGGCAACGGTGAAAACGCGGTGTAAGAGACCACGGAACGGTTCGGCAACGATCCGTTCGGATAAACCCCACCCGGAGCAAGGCCAAATAGGGAAGGATGAGGTGGGCCCGCCTCGTTAGACTTCCGGGTAGGCCGCATCAGGGCATGGGCAACCATGCTCGCAGAGAAATGACCGTTCGCCCGAAAGGGCCGACAGAACCCGGCTTATTTCCTGCTTCCTCCTACAAACCATAGGAACCGCACATGATCTGGGGTGACAAGATCATAACCCAGCAGTGGGTCCTTGCCGTCGACCCGCCCGAAGAGCTGATAGGTACCATCGCGGCTCATTTTGAGCTTCCCAAGACGGTCGCCAAGATTCTCATCAATCGCCGCCTCGACAGTGTCGAAAAGGTCGATGCCTTTCTCAATCCCAAAATGGACAGCCTGTCGGATCCGTTCATCTTGAAGGGGATGGCGGAGGCCGTGCAGCGGGTCACCGACGCTTTGCGCGATAACGAGCGAATCATGATCTACGGCGATTATGACGTCGATGGCATCACGGCCACGTCGCTGCTCTTTCTGGTCCTCAATCGATTGGGCGCGCAGGTCGATTACTACCTTCCCAATCGCCTGATCGAGGGATACGGCCTGACGGAGGAAGGGATTCTGGAAGCGAACAGCCGGGGCACCAACCTGATCATCTCGGTCGACACCGGCATCACCGCCGTCCAGGAGGTCGAATTCGCGCGCTCGCTGGGGATCGAATGCATCATTACGGATCACCATGAGACCGGGGATCATCTGCCCAAAGCCGCGGCCATCGTCAACCCCAAGCAGATCGACTGCCATTATGATCTGGCGGAGTTGTCCGGCGTGGGGGTGGCGTTCAAACTGGCTCAGGCGCTTTACCGCAAGCTGGGCCAGGATGCCAGCGAGCTGGAGTAGCACCTCGACCTGGTGGCCCTGGGCACGTCGGCCGATATCGTCCCGCTGCTTGGCGAAAACCGCACGCTGACCCGTTTCGGCTTCCATCAGATTGCCCGGACGACCAAGCCGGGGCTGAAGTCGCTGGCGTTCGTGTCCGGCCTGATGGGTAAGGAGATCGGCACCGGCCAGGTCGTCTTTGTCCTGGCCCCCCGGATTAACGCCGTCGGCCGCTTGGGTGACGCCCGGAAAGCGATCAAGCTGCTCACAACCAAGGATGAGCAGGTGGCTTCGAAGATTGCGCGCGAACTGGATACCGAAAACAAGCGCCGCAAAAGCATCGACGAGGCGACCCTGAAAGAGGCCATCATTCAGATCCAGGAGACCTGCGACCTGGAGCATGACAAGGCGATCATCCTATCCTCCGAGGGGTGGCATCTGGGGGTGATCGGCATCGTCGCCTCCCGCATCGTCGAGCGCTTCCATCTGCCGACGATTCTGATCGCCATCGACAACGGCGAGGGCAAAGGCTCGGCCCGATCCATCCCGGGATTTCATCTGTGCGAGGCGCTCAAGAAGTGCGAGGACACGCTCATCCGCTACGGCGGGCATAAGTACGCCGCCGGGCTGACGATCAGGCCCGAAAATGTGGCCGAATTCCGGAAGAAAATGCTGGAAGTGTCCGGCTACATGCTCTCCGACGACGACATGATCTCGAAGATGTTCATTGACGCCGAGATCGAGCTGGACCAGATCAACAATAACCTGCTCGACACTCTGGAAACATTCAGCCCCTTCGGCCCGATGAACATGCGTCCGATCTTTTTGACCCGCAACCTGGAAGTCATGGGCCAGCCGTACCTGGTCGGCCGCAACCATCTGAAGATGAAGGTCCGCAAGGGGGACGCCGTTCTGGACGTGATCGGGTTCGACTTCGGCGACATGGTGCGGCCGCTGTCGATGCGCTCCGGCACGGTCGACATGGCCTATGTTATCGAGTACAACAGCTGGAACGGCGTCACCCGCATTCAGCTGCGGGTCAAGGGACTCAAGTTCGACGCCGGCCAGATCGTGAGAGGAAACGCGCCCTAGTCATGTCGTTGTACGATGAATTCCTGGCGGGGTCGGGCGTCGCCCTGTCCAAAATCATCAGCCATATCGAGAACCGCAGCGACGGATATCAGGAGGTCTTGTCCCGTCTTTACCGGCGCAGCCGGGCGACCTATCGGGTCGGGATAACCGGGCCGCCGGGGGCCGGCAAATCGTCGCTGGTTAATCGCCTGGCCGGCCTTTTCGCGGATGATAATCACCGGGTGGCCATCATCTGCGTCGATCCCAGTTCGCCGTTCACCGGCGGGGCGCTGCTGGGCGACCGGCTGCGGATGCAGGACGTCCCCATGGACAAAGGGGTCTTTATCCGATCGATGGGCAGCCGGGGCTCGACCGGGGGACTGGCCACGGCCACGTCGAATGTCATCGTGGCGCTGGATGCCTTCGGCTTCGATACCATCATCATCGAAACGGTCGGCGTGGGGCAGATGGAGATCGACATTATCGACGCCTGCGACACGGTGGTGGTGACGCTGGTTCCGGAATCGGGGGACGCCATCCAGGCGCTCAAGGCCGGCCTGATGGAAATCGCCGACATCTTTGCCGTCAACAAGGCCGACCGGACCGGCGCCGAGCAGATGGTTTATGATCTCCAGTCGGCGCTGGAGATGAAGCCAACCCATGCCGACTGGCAGCCACCAATCATCGCCACGGAGGCGATCAACAACCGGAAGGTCGACGACCTATACCATCAGATTCAGAACCACCGGCGATATCTGGAAAAGAGCGGTCATCTGACGCGCAAGCGCACCGAGCAGTTGAAGAAGAAGGTGGAGCAGGTGATTCTCAAGTCAGTGCAAAACGATATTGAGGGGACGGTGCTGACCGAGGCCGTGCTGGGCGATATCGTGGCGCGTATCATGGAGGGCCGCGAGGACCCCTATTCGGCCGGCCTGGCGCTCTACCACCGGTTTAAATTCGGTTCTTGATTTTTCCGCGGCGGCCGTATATTTTTATAGTCCCGTTGCCAAGGTTCCGATTACGCGGAGAAGCTGATGTTTGACAGATCATTCCTGGAGCGCCTGAAAGAGCACCGGAAGAGATGGGAGGCGAAAAAGGACAATCATTCGCAGGCCTCCCGTCCCCGCTACATGACCGTCTCCGGCGACGAGGTCGATAT
>CAZPEV010000028.1:21010-24999 GCA_964585635.1 uncultured Ignavibacteriales bacterium | reverse complement strand
TAAGACCATGGTGCGGGAAGCGCTATTTTATGATAAGCTGGACGCGGGGACCGTCCGTTGCCGTCTGTGCCCGGCTCTCTGCCGCCTGAAGCCGACGCAGCATGGGCTATGCCGCTGTCGATTCAACGAAAACGGCCTGCTGAAAACCGACAATTATGGCGAAACCGTCACCCTTGCCCTGGACCCGATCGAAAAGAAACCGCTGTACCATTTTCGTCCCGGCAGCGTCATTGCGTCCATCGGCGCCAACGGCTGCAATTTCTCCTGCAGCAACTGCCAGAATTGGCAGATATCCCAGGAAAGAGTCGGGACCACCTATCTCGATCCGAGCGTCTTGCCCCAGGTAGGAAGGCAGCAAGGCTCCATCGGCATCGCCTATACCTACACCGAGCCGCTGATCTGGTTCGAGTACCTGCTGGACGCCGCCCCGGCGGTGCGGGAAGCCGGTTTGGTCAACGTCCTGGTGTCGAACGGATATATCAATCCGGAGCCGCTGGCGCAGCTCCTGCCATGGGTCGACGCCTTCAATATCGACTTAAAGGGAATGCGTCCGGAGTTTTATCGGCAGGTCTGCAAGGGGAAGCTGGAACCGGTACTGGAGGTCATTCGCCTCGTGGCGGCGTCATCGTCGCACCTGGAATTGACCAATCTGATCATCCCCGACCTCAATGACGCCGACGATGATTTTCATAAGCTGGGACGCTTTGTCGCCTCGGTCGATCCCGGAATTCCCCTGCATCTGTCGGCCTATCATCCCAGTCATCAGATGACCAATCCTTCGACGCCAAAGGCCACCTTGGAACGGGCTCATCGCATCATGAAGACCTATGTCTCCCATTGTTTCGTCGGAAACATGGATATTCCGGGATGCTCGGACAGCTATTGCCGCTCCTGCGGCCAGGTCCTGATCGAAAGGGAGTGGTACCGGATCAGGTTGTCAGGGATCGACGACCATGGCGCTTGCCGGAAATGTGGAACGCAAAGCCAGATCGTCTTGTCGCCATAGGGAAGATGGCCATGATACGCTGGAGTTGAGCCCTCGCGCATCCGATAATACTATTGATAAGCCATATGGCCGGTGTATCCGTCTATTGGGAGACGCCGCCAAACGCGAGGTCAGTTGATCGGACCGATCGAAAATATGTCTCGTCCCGTCGTCAAGCAGTTAGGTGCCATGGCCGTCGTGGTGGCCATCTTGACCGTCTGGGCGCTGCCGGCCGAGGCCCAGTACTACTTCGGCAAGAACAAGGTCCAATACACCGGGTTCGACTGGCAGGTGATGACCACCGATCACTTCCGGCTCTACTTCTATACCCAGGAAGCATCGCTGGCCGAGATTGCCGCCCGTTCGGCCGAGGAGTCATATCGGTTGCTGGCGTCGCGCTTCAATCATGAAATATTTTCCAAAATCCCCCTTATCATTTACAGCAACCCCAATCACTTTGTCCAGACCAACATCACCCCGACCTTGCTGCCGGAAAACGTGGCCGGCTTCACCGAATTTATCAAGGGGCGGGTGGTGGTGCCGTTTAGCGGTTCTTATCACGAATTCGATCGCGTCATCCGCCACGAGCTGGTGCATGTCTTCACCATCTCCAAGATCAGCCGCAGCGGGCGGGAGTACGGCAAGGGGGCCGACGCCTTTCCTCCCCTATGGTTCGTCGAAGGCTTGGCCGAATACTGGTCGGCCGAGTGGGACAGCGAATCCGACCTGATCATCCGGGATATGGTTATCAATGGAACGCTGCCGTCAATCGATGACTTCTGGACGGTCTACGGCACCTACTACATGTACAAACTGGGCGAGTCGATCTGCCGCTTCATCGAGGATTATTACGGCCAGGGCTCGCTGACCCGCCTGTTCGACAACTGGCATGTCGCCGGCAACTTCGATGATATCGTTGCCTTCACCTTGGGCGACAATAGGAAAGAGCTGTCGGCGCGCTGGGCTTATTACCTGAAGAAAGCCTACTTCCCGCAGATCTCGACCAACGATCTTCCCGATCAGAAAGCGGTCAGGCTGACGGAACGGCAATTCGCTGTCCGTCCGGTGCCGGTCACCCTGGCCGGTAAATCCGGACGAGAAGAGCAGTGGGTCATTTACAAGGCCAACAGGGCCGGGTACAGCGCCATCTATATGATCCCTGCCGCCAAAAGCGATACCCGGTCGGTGACGCTGGTCAAAGGAGATCTGTCGGCCAAATTCGAATCGTTGCACCTCATGACCAGCGGGGTCGATCAATTCGCCGGCCGCCTGCTGGCGTTCTCTTCCAAATCGAACGAACGGGATGTGCTCTATATCTATGACCTGCCAAAACGCCGGATAATCGCACGGCATGAATTCCGGGAACTGGTGGCGATCAGTTCCCCCCGCTTCTCGCCCGATGGCCGCTGTCTCGTCTTCACCGGCCACCGCATGTCGGGATATGCCGATCTATATATGTTCGACCTTGAGAGCGGCCGGCTGACCCAGCTGACCGATGATGTCTACAATGATATCGATCCCAGCTTCGGATACGATGGCCGCACCGTCATCTTTTCGTCAGATCGGGGCGAGGGCGGTCAGGATGGCTATCTGTCGCTGTTTCGATTGACGCTCGATCAGGGCGGAGTGGAACAGCTAACGACCGGACGATACCACGATCGGGGCGCGATGGAAAGCGCCGATGGCGCCCGGATGGTCTTCTCCTCGGATAGGGGGGACGCCGACGCCTTTAATATCTTCGCGCGCGATCGCGACGGACGGCTGTCGCAGGTCACCCATTATATTACCGGCGCCTTCGATCCCCGCTTCGGAAGCGACTCGAACGAGATCTACTTTTCAGCCTACCTGAATCGCGGCTTCAGCATCTTCCGCACCACCCTCGGCCTCCCCGCGCCCCTGGCCGCGGATTCCACGCCGGTGGCGATCGGGCGGTGGCTGCCGGGCCGCATCGACGCCGCCGCCGGGTCCGCCGCGGTCAAGTACCGGACCGATTACTCCCTGGATATCGCCCAGTCGACAATCGCCTACGAAGGCGTCTATGGAACCATCGGCGGCGTCCAGGGAGCCTTAAGCGACGTCCTCGGCAATAACTCCTTTATCTTTCTGATCGCCAATACGGCCCGGCAAAAAGACGATTTTCTTTCCAGCTTCAACGTCGCCGTCACCTACATGCGGCGCACCAGCCGGTTCAATTGGGGCATCGGTGCCTTTCACCTGTACGATGAATATTACAACGATTTTGACGGCTACTATTTCGAGCGTCTGGCCGGAGGAGTTCTGCACGGCAGCTACCCAGTCTCCAAATTCAGCCGGATCGAATCCTCCCTGTTCCTCCGCTACTCTGATAAGGACATCTCCGGCGGCTTTAATCGCCGGCAAGCCTTGCTGGCGACCCCCTTGCTCAGCATTATCAACGACAATACCCTCTGGGAATCGACCGGCCCCCTGGAAGGGCGGCGGCTGAACCTGACGGTTGGATTCACCCATGACCTCAGATCAAAGCGTAATTTCAGCAGTATGGCCTCGGCCGACCTCAGGCATTACCTGCGGCTCCGTTCGTTATCCTGTCTGGCCAGCCGCTTTTTTGCTTTCTCATCGTCGGGGATCGAGCCGCAGCGGATGTACTTCGGCGGCAGCTGGTCATTTCGCGGATTTGGCCGCCGGCATTTCTACAATCGCAATATTCTCTTCAATTCGGAAGAAATCCGCTTCCCGCTGATCGAGGATTTTCTGGTCGATTTCCCCTTTGGTGCTTTCCGCCTGCGGGGCATCAGGGGCGCCATCTTTCACGACCTGGGAACCGCCTGGGACAATCAGTGGAAAGGGTGGATGGGGTCATTCGGCGCCTCGGTTCGAATTGCCCTAGGCTATCTCGTGGTCCTCCGCTTTGACTTTTCGCGAACGCACGATTTCAAATCGATTTCCGACCAAACCAGGACCGACTTCTTTTTCGGATGGAATTTCTGATGGTCAGACAGGCTGCCCTATATTTCGCTCTGGCCGT
>CAZPEV010000028.1:0-21000 GCA_964585635.1 uncultured Ignavibacteriales bacterium | reverse complement strand
ATATTGGCCATGACTGGCTGCGCCGGGGGAAAGCATCTTTCCCGGTTGGGGAGCCCGACCGAGCGATTACGGCATATTTATATCCCCCCGGAAGAGCAACCGAACGCCTTATCTGCCGGTTTCGACGGTCGCCTTAACCTGTTGTATGAGAAGAAAATAAAGGGCTCGGCGGATTCACCTATTATGGCCGGCAGGAGATACCTGACCTTCCTGACCACCCGCCGGCGAATAACTATCCTTGACCAAGAATCCGGACACCGAGTCTGCCAGATTCGGTCCAGGAGAGGATACGCCTTTGCGCCCGCCGTCGTCGATTCCTTCCTGGTTACGGTCAGATACTCCCCCTTTGGCCAAACCCAAGTGATCAATATCTTTACCGGAAAAGTGGTCCGCGAAAGCACCATCAAAGAAATCCGAACCGGGCCGATACAAGTAAAGAATAGGTTGATATTCGGGACGACCGGCGGTCTGATCGCCCTGTCGCCCGATCTGAATCGGCTCTGGAGTCATGAAACCGATGGGATGGTGGAATCGCCGATGGTTGCCGAGGGCGGAATCGTGTTTGCCATTGTCAAGGGCAATCGTCTGCAAGCGATCCGAGAAGAAGATGGCAGCCTGATGTGGGAATTTACCAGCAGCACGACGATCAGTTCGGAAATCAGCTTGGGCAGATATCTGTATGTCGGCACCTCCGACGGACGGGTGCTGGCGGTGGATAAAACCTTGGGGAATATGGTTTGGGAGCACTCGCTGGGATGGCCATATCGCGGCGCCGCGTGTGAGGCCGATGATATGGTCTATCTGGGCTGCAATGACGGCAAAGTCCACTGCCTGTCGGCCGTCGATGGAACCCCGGTCTGGGATTACCAGACCGGCGGGGTGGTCACCGCCTCGCCGCTCGTCGTCGGACGGGCGGTCATCGTCGGATCCAACGACAAATGCCTGTACAGCCTGGATCGGGTCGATGGCGCCGTGCTGGACAAGCGCCGGCTCGAGGGCCCGATCAGGACCGCTGCCGTCCACCGCAACGGGCGCATTTATGCCGCCTGCCGGCAGGGACGTATTTACTGCTTCGAGGGTAAATGATGGAACGCAAGATTAATCTGAGCGAAGAAAACCTCAGGACTGATCTGAATGTCCTCTCCGCTGAAATCGTTCATGATTTCTATGTCTTTTTCCGGAAAGCCGGCATATATGCCGCCAGTCACCCGCTGGTCAAGAAGGCCGTGTCCCGTCCCTTTCTGAGCCTGCAAAAGATGTTTGGATTTAAGCAGTACTTCAGTTTTATCCTGACCGAGGGGCGGTTGTTCGCCAATAATATCCTTCTTTCCGACGCGCCCTCGACCGAATATCTCAAGACCTTGTTGCAGGAGTTGGAAATTCGTTCCCTGTTGTTTGAAGAGACGATCACCGCTGATGAATTGCTGCTGTTCGCCGATCGCTTCGTTCGGCGCCTGCCGGCGGCCGATCCTGATCACAGTATGGGGCAGTACCTGGCCCGCCGCAAAGTCGCCACGATCCTGGTCAATCATGACTTGGCGGCCAAACTGTTCGAGACCGGGCTGCGCTACCGGGGCGACGTCTGCGAGGATTTCTCGGTGCGGCGTCTGGTCGCCAACCACTTCTCCGGCGAGGTCGATTTGGCGATCACCATCCTCAACTCGCAATTTGAGAATACCGCGGCGCAGGCAGCGGCGGTCGGAATCGATTTTCACACTGAAATCGTCGATTATATTCTGCCGGAGAAATTCGCGCAAATGCCGCCGGCCGAACTGCTCGAGATCGCCGATAAGTTGCTTTCCATCGATCCCGCCAGAATCGCCTCGGTCGCCGACAAATTGACGCAATTGATACGGTCCTGCGATTATCATCCCCGCCGCGAACGGCTGCTGGATGAATTGCAGCGGCGCTTCGCCGGTCATGGTTTGGCCCAGGCCGCGCTTGATGAATCAGCGCTGCATCCGGCCCGCGTGAAACAGGATGTCGCCACGGCCATCGATGATATCCTCGCAACCGTTTTCTCGACGGCGTCTACGCCGGAATTGTATGAGCGCTTTCACGACGCCTTCATGCGTCTCTTGCGCACCCGCCAGACCGGCAAAGCCGCCAAGGTGGTCGAGTCGCTGGTGGAGCAACTGGCCTCTGATGACAGCGCCTTTCGCCTGCACGCGGTCTGCTTGATTCAGGATTGCACCGAGGCGGCTTTGTCGCTGACGGAACACGAATTCCTCGATGTCATCGGCCGGCACCTGCAATACCTGTTTACTCGGGGCCGAGAAACCTTTGAGTTTGCCGAGGTGGCCGGCGGGTTGATGAAAGCCATGCTTTCGCTGCGCCGCTACGAACCGACGGCGGCCTTTCTGAACGTCATCAAGGGCGGCCGCCAGGCCAAAGACGACGTGACGGTGTATGACTCCGCCGCCGTTAAAAAAATCTTCGAGGGGCTCAACCAGCGCGATCTGATCAATCGCATGGTCCGTGAACTGCAGCTCCCCGGCAACGATCAGGCGCGCTATCTTCACGAAATCCTCGTGGCCATCCAAACCGAAGAGGTGGCGCTGCAGTTGGCCGAGATCGTCGCCCACCCCGACCGTGCCGTCCGGCAACGATGCTTGAGGGCTCTCTCAGAACTGGGCCGGCCGGCAGTCAAGATATTCTCGAGCATTCTCTGGACGGAGACAAACTTCTACCGGCCCGGGGGCCGCCGCGATCTTCCCGACAGCAAGTGGTTTCTGATCCGCAACAGCATCTTTGTTCTGGGCAACCTGCGCGACCCCTTCGCCTGCGGCGCCTTCCGGTTGCGCTTGGCCGACCCCGACGTTCGCGTCCGACTCGAAATCGTGCGCGCCCTGGAAAAAATCGGTGACGATGAGGCCGCCGACCTGCTGATGATCCTGGCGGAAGATACGGATACGATTGTGCGCGAAGCGGCTATCATTACCCTGGGATTGTTCAAGCGGAGCGATCTGGTGCCGTTCTTTGCCGACCTCATGACCCGTCAGAAAGGGGAAATCGCCAGAATAATCAGCGCCATCGCTCAATCCGGAAGCGCCGAGGGACGCGATTTCTTGCTGGAGCTCCTGGAGGATTCCGGGCACCTGCGGCAACTGGCCTCCGGCAAAGCTTCGGCCGATGATATCCGCCTGTTCATCGCCAAAGGGCTCGAAAAAATAGGGGACGAGGTCGCCTTGAAAAAACTGGATGAACTGAAGAATAAGCAGGGTGATAACCCCAAACCACCCGGCGAGCTGACTTTCGGCAAAACGGCCAAGATTATTCTAAGCAAGATTCAGCCGAAGAAATAACCTGCCGATTCGGCGTATATCGCTGCCTATAAGCGCCATTTTGGCGTGGAAGACAGGCCAATTTGGCACCCCATGAATTTCGCCATCTCTCGTAAATTCTATAATTAGTTACCTCTCAACGCCTTACGTGTCCAGGCATGCTTCTTGTTATGTATCTCGCCAGAATGTGAAAGCAACTGATCAAAAATAAGAAGGAGTAATGACCATGAATCGCTTAGTTGGATTTCCCATGAACTGGATGATGAAGCTCGATCCTGACTTTTGCCATTCTGCCGGGATCGCATTCAGTGACAGCGACAGCGCTTGCTGCTCGGTGCCTGTTCGGATCGATATGTATGAGGAAAAGGACACCTTCAAAATCGTGGCGGAGCTGCCCGGGATGGAAAAAGACGCCATCAAAGTGGTTGTCCACGATGACATCCTTACGATCAGCGGCGAGCGTCTGAAAAAAGATGAGAAGGACGGCAAAGAAGTATGGTCCGAGAGATATTTCGGCAGCTTCTCGCGCAGCTTCCGCCTGCCCGATTCGATCGACAAGTCCGGGGTATCGGCTGACTACAAGAATGGTGTCTTGGTGGTGACCTTGGCCAAAAAGCCGGAAGTCATGCCCAAGGAGATCGAGATCAAGGTCAGTTAGCCTATCGGCTATGACCATCGTAGTCTGTCGGGGCTCCGGTTGACGCAACCGGGGCTCTGACCATGTATGAAGGAGTGAAGACAATGGGTAAAATCATCGGCATAGATCTCGGGACGACCAATTCCTGCCTGGCGGTTGTGGAAGGTCAGGAGCCGAAAGTCATCAACAATCCCGAGGGTGGCCGCACCACACCGTCAGTGGTGGCGATGGACAAGAATGGCGAACGCCTGGTCGGCGCCGTTGCCAAGCGCCAGGCCGTAACCAATCCCGAACACACAGTCTTTTCAATTAAGCGTCTCATGGGTCGAACCTTTGAGGAGGTCACCCAGGAGTTGAAGAACTTCCCGTATAAGGTTATCCGTAACGCCGACGGCGAGCCACGGGTAATCATCAACGGCAAAGAATACGCTCCGCCGGAAATCTCCGCCATGGTGCTGGCCTTTTTGAAAAAGGCGGCGGAAGCCTATTTGGGGACCACTGTAACCGACGCCGTCATCACCGTTCCGGCTTATTTCAATGACCGCCAGCGACAGGCGACCAAAGATGCCGGCCGCATCGCCGGCCTGAACGTCAAGCGGATCATTAATGAACCGACGGCGGCGGCGCTGGCCTATGGTCTCGATAAGAAAAAGACCGGCAAGATCGCCGTCTATGACCTCGGCGGCGGCACCTTCGACATTTCCATTTTGGATCTGTCCGACGGCGTTTTCGAGGTGCTCTCCACCAACGGCGACACCCACCTGGGGGGTGATGATTTCGACAAGCGGATAATCGACTGGCTGGCCGCCGAATTCAAGAAGAGCGACGGCATCGATCTGTCGCGCGATCCGATGGCGCTGCAGCGACTGAGAGAGGCGGCTGAACGGGCCAAAATCGAATTGTCGTCGACCATGGAGACCGCGATCAATCTGCCGTTCATCACGGCCGACGCCAACGGCCCGCGCCATTTGAACCTCAGCCTGACTCGGGCCAAGTTGGAGCAACTGACCGATGACCTGATCGAACGAACCATTGGACCGGTGCGCCAGGCGATTACCGACGCCAAAGTCAGCTTCGCCGATATCAGCGAAGTCATCCTGGTCGGCGGCATGACCCGCATGCCGAAGGTCATCGATACCGTCCGCAAGCTGTTCGGCAAGGAACCGAACCGAAGCGTCAATCCCGATGAGGTCGTGGCCGTCGGCGCCGCCATTCAGGGCGGCATCCTGGCCGGCGATGTCAAGGAGATGCTGCTTCTCGATGTTACGCCGCTGTCGCTGGGGATTGAAACCCTCGGTGGCGTCGATACCGTGATAATCGAGCGCAACACGACCATCCCGACCCGTAAATCACAGGTCTTTTCGACCGCGGCCGACAGCCAGACCTCGGTCGAAGTGCATGTCCTTCAGGGCGAACGGAAGATGGCGGTCGACAACAAAACCATCGGCCGGTTCTTCCTCGACGGCATCCCGCCGGCACCCCGTGGCTTGCCGCAGATCGAAGTGACCTTTGACATCAATGCCGACGGCATCCTCGAGGTCTCGGCCGTCGACAAAGGAACCGCCAAGAAGCAGTCGGTCCGCATCGAATCCTCCTCCGGCCTGAACGAGGCGGAGATTCAAAAGATGGTCAAGGACGCCGAACTGCACGCGTCGGAAGATGATGAAAAGCGCCGGAAGGTCGAAACGCACAACAACGCCGATCAGGCGGTCTTTATGGCCGAGAAGAATCTCAAGGAGTACGGTGACAAACTCAACGCCGGCGACAAAGCCAAGATCGAGGCGGCCATCGCTCGCGTGAAAGAAACTCTCAAGGGAGACAACGCCGCCGATATCAAGGCCGCCTCGGAGGATCTGACCGCCGCCTGGCATCTGGCGGCGCAGACGATCTATCAGCAGCAGGCCCATGCTTCCGGCCCGCAGCCGGGCTCCCCGGGCGGTCCCTCGCAGGCCGCCGAAAGCGGCCCCGGAGGGAGTGGCTCGGTTGATGCCGAATATGAGGTCATGGACGACAAATGAAAGGGGCCGCAAGGCCCCCTTTCGCTTTGAGAAATCTTGACACGATGCTGTGGAAATCCGTTTCTTTATCGTACAATCCGGTAGGTCGGATTCCGAATGAGTCACGCCGGGGACGTAACGAATGAGAAACCCGACAATGGTTTGGCCCAAAGGAAGTGACCGCATAGATGCCCAAGGACTATTACCAGGTACTCGGCGTCGATGAGAAGGCCGCCGCCGATGAAATCAAAAAGAAATATCGCGCGCTGGCCAAAAAGTACCACCCCGACCGCAACAAGGGGGACAAACAGGCCGAGGAGAGGTTCAAGGATATCTCTGAGGCGTACGACGTTCTCAAGGATGATAAGAAACGCCGCCAGTACGACATGATGCGGCGGTTTGGGGCGTCCGATAGCCGCGGGACCGGCTCGCCGCACGGGGGGCGGTTTTACACCGATGCCGACTTCTCGCAAGCGTTTGGCGATCAGTTCAACATCAACGACCTCTCCGGCTTCGGCGGACTGGGCGACCTCTTCAGCTCCCTCTTCGGCGACAACGTCCGCAGACGGCGCCGTACAACCCCCTTCGGCGGCGGCGATATGGCCTCCGAAAAGGGAACCGATCTTCGGGCCGAAATCAAAATTACCTTCCTGCAGGCAGCCGCAGGCGTTGCCAAGAAAATCCGCCTGGCGGTCCCCGAGCATTGCCAGGATTGCCACGGCACCGGCATCACCGCCGGCGCGGGGGAGACGATCTGCTCCCGCTGCGACGGCACTGGCCAGATGACCTATATCCAAGGGAATTTTTCAATCTCCCGTCCCTGCCCGTCATGCCTGGGGCGCGGAGTGATCCCCGGCCAGGCTTGCCCCGTCTGCCGGGGCAGCGGCGTGACCAAGAACAAAAAGACTATCAATATCAAAATCCCCGCAGGCATCGAAGACGGCGGCACCGTGCGGCTGAGGGGATTGGGATATCCCGGCCGCCAGGGCGCCCCCAAAGGGGATTTGATTATCAAGGTGAGAGTCATGGAAAACCAGCAGTTCAAACGTGAAGGCACCGATATTCAGACCTCGGTCGATATTTCATTTCCGCAGGCGGCCTTGGGCGCCAAGGTGCCCGTGAAGACCTTGACCAAAAAGATCATGCTGACTGTCCCGCCCGGCACGCAGCCGGGCACGGTGATGCGCCTGAAAGGCGTTGGCCTAACTGTGGGTGATAAAGCCGGCGACCTATTGGTCACCATCAATCTCCGCGTCCCGACGAATTTGACAGATAGGCAAAAGGAATTGTTGAGAGAATTCGACTCGGCCAGCATGTAACCTCTCATGGAGCGCAGAATAGTGGCGCTATCCGCTACTAATAGCTATTATTAGTTTACTAAAGATATGACCCGCAAGAACAGCAGAAGCGCCGATATAATGTCATTGTGCGCTAGGGACGCCCCGAGGCTATCCCGTAAGTCTATTCTCACCGACGGGTGGCACCCTCAAGCTTCACGCTTGAGGGTGGCTGGCCCATAAAAACCTCACCCCAAGCCTCATCAATCAAAAACCCTCTCCAAACGTCACAAGAATCGCTTTACTATGATGCCCCCAATGTCTTAGATTGCCTACATATGGCCTTATGCCGAGGGATCTGCCCGTGGGATTGATGCAGTATCTTATGACCGCCGGATTTCTTCTGGGCCTGCTGCAGGCCGCGCCCGACTCCAATGCCCTGCCAAACGGCAGCCAATCGACCCCCTGCGGTCTGATATGCACCCGCTGCGGGCACGAACTTGGATTTCTTTACGAAGAAGTCGGCGGCAAATATTATGACCCCGAATGCTACATTTGCTCGGTCTGTGGGGCTCACCTGGCGGTCAGAGGCCAACAATGTCTGCTCAATGGCGACAGCCTATTTTGCTTGGACTGCTATCGCAAGCTCTTTGACCTGGTGTGCGCCAAATGCGGCAAAAAGATAACCGATGGCCAAGGGTACACCATCACCGACGGCCGCGCCTACCATAGCGACTGCCTGGTCCTTACCTGCTCCCTGTGCGGCCGGACCATCGACCAATCGTACAAGCGGGACCATTGGGGCAACGTCTATCATGATTATCATTGGGACGACGAAAAGGGCTGTGACTATTGCGGGCGCCTGATTTCGAACCGCACGACCGGTGGGGGAGTGCGCTATATCGATGGCAGGTATATCTGCAATCTCTGCCGGCCGTCGGCCGTCGATACCTTCACCACCGGTGAGGGACTGATCGATACCGTCGCTGCTATCCTGAGTCAGGAGGGCATCGCGGTTGCCCTGTCGGAAATCGTGATGTCTCTGGTCGATCGGGATTCACTGCAAAAGGCCAAGGAAACCAGCAGCGAGGCCCTCAACGGCTTCACCCTGTTAACCTATCAAATAGTCGGCAATAAAGACGGCGTCGATACCAGCCTTTTCCCGAGCGTCCTTCTGTTGTATGGGATGCAAAGAGCGTATTTCATTCAGTCCGCCGCCCACGAACTGATGCATGTCTGGATCGGGACCCATAATCCCAAGCGGATGGAAATCTCATTTTGCGAGGGGAGCTGCAATTATGCGGCCTATCTTGTCCTGCAGCATCTTGATGATCCCCTGGCGGATTATGTTATTGAATCCATGTGCCTGGGCCGGGATATTGCCTATGGCCACGGATTTCGCCGCGTCAAGAAAATGGTCGAGGAAAGGGGAATACCATTCTGGCTTGAGGCCCTCAAGACCCGCTGGGATTTCCCGCCGGGGTACTAGTCGCCGGAAGCGGGCCACGGCTCTCATGGTGCATCATCCCTGGCTATATCGGGCCGCTGCGTCCCCGAGGTAGGCTAATGCCGTCGCTATCTCCTTCCTCTGTGCGACCTTCAGATTCACCGGAGGCGGCATGCCGGTCAGATCCGGATTGGTGACCAGATTCAACATATCCCCGACCTGCGAGCCCTTGAACAAACGGACATTGACATGGTCCCGCTTGGGGCAGAGCCAGGCAAAATGGCGCTCCTGGCTGCCCGGCGCAAAGAGTCGGACCGCAAACGGCGCCACTCCCAGCGCCACCATCCCGACATAGGGACCACCCGACCCGACACAAGCCGCCAGAATTTGCAGCAATATGTCGCGGACATCCGGCCTAAGCCGATTTACCTTGGTCTCGAAGTTATCCTGGTATTCAGGCCTCTCGAACGATAGATTCGGGAAGCGATCAGCAACGTGCGGCATTGCCACCCCCCGTCGCCCATGGCGACCGCCGAGAGATCACTGGCTCGGCTCCATTATCGACATTATCACGGTACCGCCAAGTCGGACATTTGTCAATGGAGAAGAGGGCCGAGGCGGGCTCCCCGCCGGACCGTTGCGTTCATACGACCGATCGCTTTTTGATTGAATTATTCTGCCTGCCGACGGTATCATAAAGAGATGATAGTAACAGGAGGTTGTATGCCGTTCATCAAGTGTCACCTTTCCCTGATTGCGATTGCCCTGCTCGTATACGGATCTGCGGCTGTCGCCGCCGACGAAGGAACATTCCGCCCCCAGGCCGACCAATTCATGGTTGACCTGACGACCGAGAATTATGACGCCGTCGTGGCAACCTTCTCGCCCGAGGTGGCGGCTCAGATGAACGCCGACGCTCTCAAACAGGTTTGGACCGGCGTCGTCGCTCAGCTCGGGGGATACAAAAGCTATAGCTACTCCAAGTTTGTCCAATCGGACACTGTTTTGACCTACATCTATCAGATTCAATTTAAGAATATGAATCTGAGGGCGCTGGTCAGTTATAACCCCGTTGGCAAAGTCAACGGTTTCTACTTCCGGCCGATGGAACCGGAAAAAACCGAAAAGCCGAAATATCGCCTGCCGCCGTATGCCGACACGACTGCTTTTATCGAGACCGATTTCGCGGCGCCGGGAACGCCGGCAGTACCGGCCTCACAGGTGATTCCCAAAGATGTTGGCCCGACCCCGGTAGTACTTCTGATCCCCGGTTCCGGGCCGCTGGACCGGAATGAAACGGTGTTCGAAAACCAGCCTTTCAAAGATATCGCCTGGGGTCTGGGAAGCAAAGGAATCGCCTCGGTGCGTTTCGACAACCGGTCGTACATCGTCGGCATGGACAAGACGGTCGAATTAGACCTCCGCAGCTACCTGTTGGATGATATCGCATCGCTTTTAGCCTATATCCGTTCCCAACCGCAGGTCTTTGACACGACGCAGATCTATCTGGCGGGACACAGCCTCGGAGGAACCGTCGCGCCGCTGGCGGCCCGCGCCGATAACCGGCTGGCCGGTATCATCATGATCTCCGCTGCCGCCCGGCCGCTGACCGATGTCGTCATAGATCAATTCGAATACCTTGGTTCCCTGGCCGGAGACACCGCCGGCAGCTATGTAAAAAACCAGATCGACATGGTCAGGGAGGCTTGCCGGAAGATCAGGGAGCGGACCTTTCCCAAAGACCAAATGTTCATCTTCGCCTCAGGGCGGGTTTGGTATGATCTCCTGGACAACGATAACGTCACCGCAGCCAAGGCGCTGACCATCCCAATGCTTCTGCTTTGGGGCGCGCGAGACTACCAGGTAACCGAAAGGGATTGGGAAATCTGGCGAACCACGCTGTCCGGCCGCGCCAACGTCGTTTTCAAGCGCTATGACGATTTGAATCATCTATATCAGCCAGGGACCGGCAAGGCTACCAATACCGAATATACGACCAATACCGCCCCCGTCGATCTGCGGGTGATCCAGGATATCGCCGCTTGGATAAAGAAGTAGCCGCCGGTTTCGCCGTAATCGATTTCCCTCAGGATGGCTACGGGAACCTGGCGCAAACCAGTGCCGCCAGAGCCATCGGCCTTGCACCGGCCGTCGATTTCGACAGGATCCCGCATCAGAAACTATCTTATTCAATCGATTATTTGGCTTGAATTCGCAACGGGAACCGGTATTTTGCGTACCTAAATCTTTGCTGCCTTTCTGCCTTGCCGCAAGGCGAGGCGCTACGAGGGTACGTGTCAGTATGTTGGGAGACGGAACAATCATGAGATATCTGTACAAATTGATGGCAGGACTTGTCGTCCTGAGCCTCTGTGTTGCCGGTGTCAGCCTGGCGGAGAGCTCGTACGAGAAGCTTCAACCGGGTCAAACGCTCAATGGTTTCAGCGTGGAAAATCTCTACTTAAACGGGAAAGACCAGGCGTTCGGGGCTCGGTTTGTCCATCTCAAGACCGGTTATACCATCGACCTTTTCGATATCCAGTCTGTGCCGCAGGCATTTCTCTGGGTCAACAGCCCGCCCGAGTCCGATATGGGCGAGGCGCATACCTGTGAGCACATTCTCCTGGGCAAAGGAAACAAGGGGCGGTCCGTGGCCTCGCTGGAGAGCATGTCCCTAGGACAAAGCACGGCCTATACCTCACAGCTTTATACGGCCTTTCCCTTTACCACCGACGGGGGAAACGAGGCTTTCTATAAGCTGTTTGACGCCCAGCTCGACGCTCTGTTGCATCCCGATTTTTCGGACGAGGAAATCCGTCGCGAGGTCTGCCACGTCGGGGTGGAGGCCAACCCGGAAACGGGTCGACTGCAGTTGGACGAAAAAGGGACAGTCTATACCGAGATGGTCAGTTCCTTTGAGAAATACGATTACCTTCTGATCCGAACTTTGAATGAAATGGTCTATGGTCCCGATCATCCCCTGGCCAATATCTCCGGCGGCGACCCGGCGGCGATCCGTAAGATGCAGGCGTCGGATATGCGCGCCTTCATTGCCAAACGGTACAGACTGAACAACCTGGGAGCCATCGTTACCATTCCGCAAGACGTCACGACTTCCGACTTTCTGACGCGAATCGGCGTCACCCTTAACCGTGTGCAGGGTCCGGAGACGTCGGGCAATATCCCCCCCGCCGTCATCAAGCTACCGCCGCCACAGCCGACGGCCACCACCGGTACGATCGAGATGACCACCTATCCTGGGGCTAATGCCAAGGAACCGGGGAATATCGTCTTTTGCTGGCCGGCGACGCTCGAATTCGACGGCGGCGAACGAATGCTCCTCAATCTATTCCTCGATTGTTTCGGTGGCAGTCAAACCTCAAACTTGTACGATAAATTCATCAATTCCCAGACCAGGGTCGTCGATCTGGGAGCGAGCGGCGTCTGGGCCGGGGTGAACGATCAGCTCGGGCATCCGATCGGCGTGGGCATTTCCGATGTGAAGGTCGACCTTGTAACTCCGGCGGAAATTGCTTCATTGTCCAAGATGATCCGCGATGAAGCGGCCGCGATCGCCGCCTACGCGTCGGAATCACCGGAGTTGAAAGCGTTCAACGATCGCGCCAAGGGCCGACTGGAAGAGATGCGCAAAAGCATGGCCGAGTATCTGAACTCGCCGCCGGGATTCGGACTGCGCAATGGGTCGGGCGACGGCTGGTACAGCCTGATCAAGCTGCTGGAAGATAAGAAAGGCTTCCGCAAGTCGCTTCTGCTAAAGGACGATATGGACTATGCCGCGACGGAACTGAACCAGACTGCCAACATCTGGGCGCCGCTGATTGCCAAGTGGAAATTGGCCTCGGTCGAACCGTACGCCGCCGGATGCGTGGCCGACCCGGCCATGATTGCCGCAGCCACGGAAGAAAAGAAGGCCCGCTTGGCGGCCTTTACCGACAGCCTGAAGACAGCTTACGGCCTCTCCGATGAACAGGCGGCGCTGGCCCGCTACAAGACGGAATTCGATCAAAACACGGCTCGCATAGATGCCGAGGCGGCCAAAGTGCCGATCCCGAAGTTTCTGGATAATCCGCCCCTGACGTATGACCCCCAGCTCGATTATGCGATCGACACGATCGCCGGCGTCATGCCTCTGGTCGCCTCGACCTTCAACAGCATGACCTCGGCCACCATGGCCGTCATCTTCAACCTCAATGTCGTGCCGCCCGATAAGCTGCTCTACCTGCCGCTCCTGCCGCTGCTCATTACCGAGGTCGGAGTGCTCAAGAACGGGCAACCGATTGATTATGCCGTCATGAGCGAACGGCTGAAAAAGGAAGTCCTGAATCTCAGAGGTGAAATCGTCGCTAACCCATACACCGATCGGGTGGAGCTGATGATCACCGGCGCCGGAAGCAATCCGGAGGAGAGTCAACGGGCCTTGGAATGGATGACTGACGGCCTATTGCATCCCTACCTGGCGATCGACAATCTGCCCCGCCTACGGGACGTCGTCAACAACCGGTTGGCTCTGCTTCGCAATACGACCAAAGGAATGGAAGAGTACTGGGTGCAGTATCCCGCTACCGCATACTTGTTTCAGACCAACAGGCTGATCCTGGCCGGGAATTGCTTCATGACCCAGGAGCATTTCATGCAGCGGCTGAAATGGCGCCTGCAGCAGGCTCCCCAGGCCCCGGCGCGGTCCGAAGTCGATCATCTGTTCGATCTGCTGGCTTCAGCGGCCGATGGCCAATCAAAGGAATCGCTGACGGCGTTTGCCGCCGGAATCGGCGGCCTCGACACGGCGAAAATCGTTCCAGCGCCGCTGGCCTCCTTTGCCGCCGCGTATAAGGCGGCGGCGCCGGAAGCCCAGACGATCATCAAGGAAGCGGCCTCTGACCTGGCCGCAATTCTCGCTACCATCCCGGCCGAGAACGCCGCCGGCGATTGGGCCTATCTGTCCCGGCAAATGAAGAGCGATCTGGGGTACTCGCCGGAGAAGACGGTCGACGATGTGAAAGAGATTCTGAAGCTGGTGTGTCAACAGAAAAATGTCCGCGGCTATGTCGTCTCCAGCGCCGACGACCGGGCGCGTCTGCTGCCCTTCTTGAGCACTCTGGTCTCGCAGCTCGCTGCCGGCCCCATGCCCATGCGGTATGATCATACGGGAGGCCAGGTCGTGCTGGAACGGCTCCGCAGCCGCCACCCCGGTCTGGAACGGCCGCGTTACGTGGGGCTGATCAACGACGATACCCGCAACGGCGTCTTCATTAATTCCGCCGCCTGCGCCGGTATTTTCGACACCACCCGGGAGCGGATACTCGATTTCTTGGCTGCCAAATTGTACGGTGGGCAGGGATCCCATTCGATGCACATGAAAACCTGGACCGCCGGCCTGGCCTATTCCAACGGGCTGCGGTCGGGGGAGACCAGCGGCAGGCTGGTGTATTACGCCGAACGCTGCCCCGATATCGCCGCTACCATGCGGTTTGTCGTGGGCGAACTGAACAAGTCCCCCTACGACCCGCAACTGGCCGAGTATGCCATTGCCCAGTCATTCTCCGGCGGCCGGGGATCGACCGGCTATGTCAGCCGCGGAATGGCCATGGCCGCCAATTTGGCCGACGGCTATTCCCCCGAGCGGGTCGCCGCCTTCCGTCAACGGATTCTGGCGCAGCGCTCCCTGCCCGACCTCTATGACCGCCTCCATAGCCGCATGAAACGAGTTTACGCGACCGTGCTCATCGGCCTGGGTGAAAAGACGGGATCGTCGCCGACCAATTACTTCATCGTCGGCCCCGAGGCCCAATTCCGTTCGCTGGAGGAATACATCGCTTCGGTGGAATCACCCCAACCGGTCTATCGGCTTTATCCGCGGGATTATTGGCTGACCGATTAACGCGTGCGGCTTCACAAAGCCGGCCCGGCCTCGGGCCGGCTTTTTTGGGCCGATCGGCGCCGGGCCTCCCGGATCGGTATATTTAATTGTATGTAATTGGTAATAATATGATGGGCCGGCAGGGATAATTCTTGGGCGCTGACCCGTCCGGGGCCGGCCAAGTTTCGTCCCGAACCGGTTGGCGGCGGAATCGGCGACCGATATCATGTTGGACCACAATAGATTGGGAGATCTCAAGAAATTCCCCTGCGAAATCCAAAAATCCTGCGTATGGTTGCCAAAGGCCTTGACAAGAAACGGCTCAGGTAGTATCCTGTGAAGGCCGATATACGAAGAGGCCGTTTCGGTGCTGCCGTGGGCATGACGCGGCAGGGGACGCAAGAAAAAGAAAAGATTTTTCTTGACATCCGAAACAGAAGTAGGTATTATCAATTCTTGCCGACGAAAAGGTCGGCAGTTTTTTCGAAAGCTCTTTGACAAGTAAATAATACGTGTCACGCGATTTACGATCGAGTACTTTACTGACTTTGCGCGGGACATCATCGGCAACGGTGATGCCACTCGTGCATTTCGATTCCGAATAACAGTTAGCGTCTTCATGAGATGGACGCTCATCCGTTATTTTACGTGCATATGAGTACATAGAAATATACGGAGAGTTTGATCCTGGCTCAGAACGAACGCTGGCGGCGTGTCTAATACATGCAAGTCGAACGAGAAAGCCCGGCTTCGGTTGGGTGAGTACAGTGGCGAACGGGTGAGTAACACGTGGGCAATCTTCCCTTTTGTCTGGGATAAGCACGGGAAACTGTGTCTAATACCGGATAATACCTCGGGGCGACATCGTCCCAAGGTCAAAGGCGGGGCAACCTGCCGCAGAAGGATGAGCCCGCGGTCCATTAGCTTGTTGGTGAGGTAACGGCCCACCAAGGCGACGATGGATAGCCGGCCTGAGAGGGTGAACGGCCACACTGGGACTGAGATACGGCCCAGACTCCTACGGGAGGCAGCAGTAGGGAATATTGCGCAATGGGCGAAAGCCTGACGCAGCGACGCCGCGTGGGTGATGAAGCTCTTTGGAGTGTAAAACCCTGTCAGTGGGGAAGAACCGCATGGGGAGTAACTGCTCCATGCCTGACGGTACCCACAGAGGAAGCTCCGGCTAACTCCGTGCCAGCAGCCGCGGTAATACGGAGGGAGCGAGCGTTGTTCGGATTTACTGGGCGTAAAGGGCGCGTAGGCGGGTCTTCAAGTCGAATGTGAAAACCGACGGCTTAACCATCGGCCTGCATTCGATACTGGAGACCTTGAGTACGGGAGAGGAAAGTGGAATTCCTGGTGTAGCGGTGAAATGCGTAGATATCAGGAGGAACACCGGTGGCGAAGGCGGCTTTCTGGCCCGATACTGACGCTGAGGCGCGAAGGCCGGGGGAGCAAACAGGATTAGATACCCTGGTAGTCCCGGCGGTAAACGATGGACACTAGGTGTTGGAGGTATCGACCCCTTCAGTGCCGCAGCTAACGCATTAAGTGTCCCGCCTGGGGAGTACGGCCGCAAGGCTGAAACTCAAAGGAATTGACGGGGGCCCGCACAAGCGGTGGAGTATGTGGTTTAATTCGAAGCAACGCGCAGAACCTTACCTGGGTTTGACATGTACCGGACAGTGGCTGAAAGGTCACCTTCCCTTCGGGGATCGGTATACAGGTGCTGCATGGCTGTCGTCAGCTCGTGCCGTGAGGTGTTGGGTTAAGTCCCGCAACGAGCGCAACCCCTGTCCTTAGTTGCCATCAGGTTATGCTGGGAACTCTAAGGAGACTGCCGGTGATAAGCTGGAGGAAGGTGGGGACGACGTCAAGTCCTCATGGCCCTTACACCCAGGGCTACACACGTACTACAATGGTCGGCACAGAGGGCTGCAATGCCGCGAGGTGGAGCCAATCCCTAAAGCCGGCCTCAGTTCAGATTGGAGTCTGCAACTCGACTCCATGAAGGTGGAATCGCTAGTAATCGCGAATCAGCAGGTCGCGGTGAATACGTTCCCGGGCCTTGTACACACCGCCCGTCAAGCCACGGAAGTTGGGGGTACCCGAAGTCGTTTGCCTAACCGCAAGGAGGGCGGCGCCTAAGGTAAAACCGATGACTGGGGCTAAGTCGTAACAAGGTAGCCGTAGCGGAAGCTGCGGCTGGATCACCTCCTTTCTAAGGAGCAGGTCCCGGTCGGGGCCGCAATACCCCAGACCGGGAACCAGGTCGATCGGTGAAGGACCCGAACGTGGTCCGTGACACGTATTATTACTGATAAATCAGGCCCGGCGTGGCTCCGGGCGCACGCACCGCTTGGGCTTATAGCTCAGTTGGTTAGAGCGCGCGCCTGATAAGCGCGAGGTCGGTGGTTCAACTCCACCTAGGCCCATATCAGAGTGGGGATGTAGCTCAGCTGGGAGAGCGACGGCTTTGCAAGCCGTAGGTCGCCGGTTCGATCCCGGTCATCTCCAATAGACACGTTGGCTATTGAGCATCGTAATAGAGTCTGATTGTTCTTTGACAACTTCATATTGTCGCAAGTCCATCCGCGAGATCTTGTGTAAAGGCGCGGATGGCAGGCGAGCATCTTCGAATATGCTGCAAACGTAGCTGATCGCGGTGAAAAAATACGATCAAGTTACTAAGGGCATGCGGCGGATGCCTTGGCACAGAGCGGCGATGAAGGACGTGGTAAGCTGCGATAAGCCTTGCCTAGGTGCAAACAACCTGTCAGGCAGGGATTTCCGAATGGGGTAACCCGGTCCGTCGAAAGGCGGATCAGCGTCAGGTGAATACATAGCCTGCCGCGGCGAACGGAGGGAACTGAAACATCTTAGTACCTCCAGGAAGAAAAAACAACCGTGATTTCCTCAGTAGCGGCGAGCGAACGGGAATGAGCCTAAACCGATGAGCATGATAAAGCTGACAGGCGTTGTGCCGTCGGGGTCGTGGGATCCGGGAGTGGTCTGGCTGTCACCAGACCGGAAAGTGACAAATCGGCGGTCTAGCTGAAGCGGATGGAAAGCTGGGCCAGAGAGGGTGAAAGCCCCGTAAGCGAAAGGTCGTCGACTTTCTTCACCCGGACACCCGAGTAGTGCGGAGCACGTGAAATTCCGTATGAATCCACCGGGACCACCCGGTAAGGCTAAATACGTCTCTGTGACCGATAGTGGACAAGTACCGTGAGGGAAAGGTGAAAAGCACCCCAGGCGGGGAGTGAAATAGTACCTGAAACCGTATGCCTACAAGCGGTCGGAGGAAAGCCGCGCTCTTCGGAGCACGGTGGACTGACGGCGTGCCTATTGAATAATGATCCGGCGAGTTACTTCTCTGTTGCAAGGCTAAGCCAAACTCTGGCGTAACCGTAGCGAAAGCGAGTCTGAATAGGGCGCATAAGTAACAGGGAGTAGACCCGAAGCCAAGTGATCTATGCATGGCCAGGATGAAATTCCGGTAAAACGGGATGGAGGTCCGAACCCACCAACGTTGAAAAGTTGGGGGATGAGTTGTGCATAGGGGTGAAAGGCTAATCAAACTTGGAAATAGCTGGTTCTCCTCGAAATAGCTTTAGGGCTAGCCTCGTGATAAAGTGTTGCGGAGGTAGAGCACTGGCAGGGCTAGGGACCCCACAAGGTTACCAACCCCTTTCAAACTCCGAATGCCGTAACATGTTCCACGGGAGTCAGTCAGTGTGGGATAAGCTTCATTGGCAAAAGGGAAACACCCCAGACCGCCGGCTAAGGTCCCCAAGGGCAGCTAAGTGGTAAAGGATGTGAGATTACATACACAGCTAGGATGTTGGCTTAGAAGCAGCCACCATTTAAAGAGTGCGTAACAGCTCACTAGTCTAGTGATCTTGCGCCGATAATTTATGGGACTATGCTGTCCACCGAAGCCGCGGACTTCTCCGCTTTGCGGAGGAGTGGTAGAGGAGCATTCTGTTAACGATTGAAGGTCGGTCGTCAGGCCGGCTGGACGAGACAGAAGAGATTATGCCGGAACGAGTAGCGATAAGACGGGCGAGAAACCCGTCCACCGAAAGCCTAAGGTTTCCTGGGGAAGGTTAATCCTCCCAGGGTTAGTCGGACCCTAAGCCGAGGCCGAAAGGCGTAGGCGATGGCAAACAGGACAATATTCCTGTACCAGGTCGACCGCGTTTTAAGCTATGGGGTGACGCAGAAGTGACGGTCAGCCGTCTGTTGGAATAGGCGGTCTAAACCTGTAGGTGGGGAGGGCAGGCAAATCCACCCTCCTAACACTGAGAGGTTATGGGGAGAGCTTCGGCTCACAAACTGATCTTAATCTGGCTGCCAAGAAAAACCTCTATGCTAGTTGTCGATCTGTCCGTACCGTAATCCGCCACAGGTAGGCGAGGCGAATAGCCTCAGGTGCTCGAGCTAACCCACGTTAAGGAACTAGGCAAATTGACCCCGTAACTTCGGGAGAAGGGGTGCCGCTAGTAGGTCAGTTCCCTCGCGGAACAAGCCCAATGCGGCCACAGTAAATTGGCCCTGGTGACTGTTTACTAAAAACACATGTCTCTGCTAAGCCTCACAAGGCGACGTATAGGGACTGATACCTGCCCGGTGCTGGAAGGTTAAGAGGAGAGGTCATTCCCGCGCAAGCGGCGAAGAAGCTTTGAATCGAAGCCCCAGTAAACGGCGGCCGTAACTATAACGGTCCTAAGGTAGCGAAATTCCTTGTCGGGTAAGTTCCGACCTGCACGAATGGCGTAACGATGGCCACACTGTCTCCTCCTGAGACTCAGCGAAGTTGAAATGTTTGTGAAGATGCAATCTACCCGCGGCTAGACGGAAAGACCCCATGAACCTTTACTGTAGCTTTGCATTGGACTTTGACGGGACTTGTGTAGGATAGGTGGGAGGCTTTGAAGCGGGGACGCCAGTTCTCGTGGAGCCATCCTTGAAATACCACCCTGGTGTCGTTGAGGTTCTAACCTTGGTCCGTGAATCCGGATCGGGGACCGTGCATGGTAGGCAGTTTGACTGGGGCGGTCTCCTCCCAAAGAGTAACGGAGGAGTACGAAGGTATCCTAGGTACGGTCGGACATCGTACTGATAGTGCAATGGCATAAGCGTGCTTGACTGCGAGACTGACAAGTCGAGCAGGTGCGAAAGCAGGACATAGTGATCCGGTGGTTCTGAATGGAAGGGCCATCGCTCAACGGATAAAAGGTACGCCGGGGATAACAGGCTGATCTCCTCCAAGAGTTCACATCGACGAGGAGGTTTGGCACCTCGATGTCGGCTCATCACATCCTGGGGCTGGAGAAGGTCCCAAGGGTTCGGCTGTTCGCCGATTAAAGTGGTACGTGAGCTGGGTTTAGAACGTCGTGAGACAGTTCGGTCCCTATCTGATGCGAGCGCAGGATACTTGAGGGGAGCTGACCCTAGTACGAGAGGACCAGGTTGGACCGACCGCCAGTGCACCTGTTGTCACGCCCGTGGCATCGCAGGGTAGCTGCGTCGGGAAGGGATAAGCGCTGAAAGCATCTAAGTGCCAAGCCCACCCCAAGATGAGGTATCCCAGACGTAAGTCTCTGAAGGACCCTGGAAGATGACCAGGTTGATAGGTCACAGATGTACACGCAGCAATGCGCTTAGTCGAGTGATACTAATCGTCCGTGCGACTTGATCCAAATTTTTATTCATCTCGATCTCGAAGATGATCGCCTGCTTGCGACAATATGTCGTTATAAATGAATTGCCGGTGGCGATAGCGGAGGGGAAACACCTGTTCCCATTCCGAACACAGCAGTTAAGCCCTCTGGCGTCGATGGTACTGCATGGGAGACTGTGTGGGAGAGTAGATAGTTGCCGGCATCAAATCCAGACCCCCGCCCGAAAGGACGGGGGTTTTTGCTATTGACAAACAAACCGTCCTGCGAAATATTCAATCTGTACGCTATCCTGACGGCACCTGGATTAATCGCGCTTTCGATCTCGGGATATTTACCTTGGGTTACCCACCCGACCCGGCGGGTTATGGGAGGAATCGATTCGGACAATGGCACTCCGGGGCGTGTCGGTAACCCACAGCTTGCTGTGGGAGGAATCAATTCGGGAAACGGCGCTCTGGGCCGGTGGCCCACCCTTCAGGGTGGGAAATATTAGTTCGTAGGTCAGGAGCCCCGCGCTCCTGACTATTCTCTTTTGCATTAAGGCGGCGGCTGGTGCCCCTGACGTTCGTCCGGGTCTCAACCCGGGCGACTATCAGTTTCTTACCCTACCGTAATCCTGAATTGGCACCGTTTGCCGCCCATCAGGACCGAATCGACCAGCGCAACTTCGACCGGACGTTGCAGCAGCTTCTCATGCATCACCTTAACATACCCGACCGAACAAAGGCAATAGGTCGCCGATAACACAGCCGGTTTGGACTCCAACAACGGGCACAAGCAGTCTCTCTCCGCC
>CAZPEV010000027.1:21252-25323 GCA_964585635.1 uncultured Ignavibacteriales bacterium | reverse complement strand
TGGTGGCCGCGATGACCTTTGCCCTCATCGTCTGGGGAGAAAGGTTTGTGCTGAATAAACCGGTGGAGCCGTCATATCTGCTCTGTGCCGTCCTGGTGCCGGCCCTTATTCTCTACACCCATCGGGGCAATATTAGGCGGCTGATGCACGGCACCGAAGCGCGATTCCAGATGCGAAAGGGGCCGTCATGAATGACACCATTGCTCTGCTGGGGGCCGGCTCGTGGGGAATTGCCAGCGGGAATCTCTTGGCTGAAAACGGCGCCCGGGTCACGATGTGGGAATTCGATCAGGCCGAGCTGGCGCTCCTGAAGAAGCATCGCGAACATCCCCAGAAACTCCCGGGCATAAAGATCGCCGGCAGCATTTGCCTGACCGGCAATCTTGAGGAAGCGGTCGCCGATGCTGAGATCGTGGTCGTTGCCCTTCCCACCCAGAAGGTCGCCGATGTCTGCCGGCAGTTGTGCCAGACCTCGGCCCATCCTTCGCTGGTGGTTAATCTCAGCAAGGGAATTGAGGAGAAGACGTTGCGTCGGGTGTCGCAAATCGTGTCCGAGGAATGGACCGGCGTCCCCGGCCGTACGATCGTGACACTGTCAGGACCATCTCATGCGGAAGAAGTCGCACAGCACTTGCCGACGTCGGTGGTGGCGGCCGGCGAAGAGGATCAATCCCGCAAAGTCCAGGAGATTTTCAGCAATCCAACCTTCCGGGTCTATCGGTGTCGTGATCTGGTAGGGGTGGAGCTGGGCGGGGCCGTAAAAAATGTCATCGCCATCGCGGCCGGTATCGCCCGCGGCCTGGGATTCGGGGACAATACACAGGGATCCCTGATTACCCGGGGGCTGGCCGAGATGAACCGCTTGGCGATAGTCATGGGCGCCGACCCAGCGACCCTGGCGGGGCTGTCGGGCGTCGGTGATCTGGTTACCACCTGCATATCCCGCCACTCCCGCAATCAGTACGTCGGCTTTCATATCGTGCAGGGGAAGACGTTGACCCAGGTGCTGGCCGGAATGGTGATGGTGGCGGAGGGAGTTACCACCTGCCGCTCGGCGCGCGAGCTGGCGGGCAAGTACGACGTCGACATGCCGATTACGGAGGCGGTCTATGCGGTCCTCTTCGAGGACCTGCCGCCCCGAACGGCCGTTACCGCCTTGATGACCCGGCCCTTGAAGGCCGAATCGGGGCGACCCTGATGGCGCGACCACAGAGACGATGATAATGAGGTGCCTATGGCCAAGGCTAAAGTGACACCGGATGAAAAGCTGTACTACTCGATCAGTGAGGTGGCCCGGATAACGGACCTCCAGGCGTACGTGTTGCGATTCTGGGAGAAGGAATTTCCCATGCTCCACCCCAAGAAGAACAAAGGGGGGAACCGGTACTACCAGAAGCGCGATATCGACATTATTAATCAGATAAAACAGCTGTTATATGAACAGCATTACACCATCGCCGGGGCGCGCCGGGTGCTGCGGCAGATGGAATCGACCCCGGAAAAGAAAAGCCTGGTGCTCAAGGCCCGCTCCGATACCATTCTGGGGGAGATCAAAAAGGAGTTGGAGGAACTGCTCAAACTTTTTCCTTGCCTTTTGTGAAAATATTGTCATTTTGTTGGCGCCTGTCGGGGCGTAGCGCAGTTGGTTTAGCGCACTCGCTTGGGGTGCGAGAGGTCGGCCGTTCGAATCGGCTCGCCCCGACCATGTCCGCTGACGGGTGCGCATGAATCATCGGGTTCTCATCATCGTTCCAGCTTTCAACACCGCCGCCTCCCTTCCGGAATTGGTCGAACGGATGACGCCGTTCGTGAATAAAACCGATATCCTGGTCATAGACGACGGCTCTTCGGATGGAACCGGGATGATGGCCGCGGGCCTGGGGTGTCGAGTGCTGACGTTTCCTCGCAATCGCGGCAAAGGGGCGGCCCTGCGGGCTGGCTTTGCCTTTGCCCGCCGACATGGATACGACGCCGTCATTACCATCGATGCCGACCTGCAGCATCCCCCCGAATGCCTCCCCTTGTTTGCCGAGCGATATGGCGCGGCCGATATCGTCATCGGCACGCGGCCGATCCAACGCCCGACCATGCCCTTGGTTCGCTGTCTGACCAACAACGTCACTTCGCTGATCGTCTCGATCCTGGGGCGTACCCGCCTGCGCGATTCGCAGTCGGGATATCGGATGATACGGCTGGCGTCGCTGGGGCGACTGCGGCTGGCCTCGGAGCGGTATGACACCGAAAGCGAAATCCTGCTGCAGGCGGGATTCCTGGGTCTGTCGACCGCTTCGGTCGCCATTCCGGCCCTGTACGTCGGTTCCGCCTCGTCGATTCGCCCCCTGCCGGACACGGGGCGATTTATCCGTCAACTATGGCGGCGCTTATGGTACTAACGGGCGGCGGATTTTCTCCAGCCCAACGAAGCACGGGGTAGACATGAAAATCCTTCTCACCAACGACGATGGCATTCATGCCGACGGCCTGCGGCTGCTGTTCAGGGAACTGAGCCGATTCCATGACGTCCTGGCGGTCGCGCCGGATCGGGAGCAGTCGGCCATGGGTCACGCCCTGACGCTGAGTCGGCCCTTGCGCATGGCGGACCATGGCCCGAATTTCTATTCCTGTGACGGCACCCCCACCGATTCCGTCCTCCTGGCGGTATTGAAAATCCTGCGCCACAAGAATCCCGACATGCTGATCTCCGGCATCAACCACGGTCCCAACATGGGCGAGGACATCATGTACTCCGGAACCGTGGCCGCGGCCATCGAGGGGTCGCAGTTCGGCATTCCGGCCCTGGCGGTATCGATGGCCGATTCCCTTGGCGCGAATTTTCGGGCGGCGGCGCGTTTCATTCGCCGCTTCATAACCCTCTATCCCCGCCTTAACGTCGGCCCGGCGACCATTCTGAATATCAACTTCCCCGGCCGCGTCAAAGGAGGCTACCAAGATTTTCGTTTTACCTTTCTGGGCAGCCGCAAGTATGACGACATCATCATCGAGAAAACCGATCCGCGCGGGCTGGATTATTATTGGATCGCCGGCAGTCCGACCTGGGCGCGGCGGGTTGGATCAGACATCGATGCCATCCGCCGAGGGGAGGTATCCATTACGCCGATTCATCTTCATTTCACCGATCAGGCGGCGTTGCAGACCCTGCTGGCACAGCCCCACACGCTCCCCCGCTAAGGAGGCAAAATCTCCGCTTGACAATCAGCCGGAATGGCATATTATAAAGGCTTGAGATCGGGGCGTAGCGCAGTTGGTAGCGCACTTGGTTCGGGACTAAGGAGTCGCTGGTTCAAATCCAGTCGCCCCGATTCTTGTTTTCCATGGATAAGCATCATCATCGTGAACAATCAGGGGGCCCAGGCAATAGAGGGTCATCATGGCACAGCAGACGGAGGTCATTTACATCGGGGTTATCGGGGCGGGAAAGTGCGCGAAAAAGTTGAAGGACCAGGCGTATGCCGTCGGGCATGCGATCGGTGAGGCCGGCGCCGTACTGGTCTGCGGAGGACTGAAGGGGGTCATGGAAGCGGCCGCCCAAGGTGCTTTCGACGGGGGCGGTACGACCATCGGGATCATCCCCGGAACGGATCGGCGGGAGGCCAATCCTTTTTGCGACTTTGTCATTCCGACCGGCATCGGGGAAGCGCGTAATATGATCGTGGTACAATCCGCCGACGCCGTCATTGCTCTTCATGGTATGTATGGCACGATAACCGAAATCGCCTTTGCGCTTAAGATGGGAAAGCCGGTGATTTCCACCGAGACATGGGACGTCTTTCCCGACGTGAGATGTATCGACGACCCGGTCAAGGCGGTCAAAGAGGCGGTTAGTTTGGCCAGAAATGCAAAATAGTACGGTGCGTATAATTGTCCATGGACTGGTCCAGGGAGTTGGCTACCGGTATTATATTCTGCGCGAGGCCAACAAGCTTGGCCTGGCCGGGTACGTCAAGAATCTTCCCGCCGGACAGGTTGAAATCGTCGCCTCGGGAGACAAAGGGCTGGTCGATGCCATGGTGGAGGCGGCCCGGGCGGGGCCGCGTCACGCAGCCGTGGCCG
>CAZPEV010000027.1:0-21242 GCA_964585635.1 uncultured Ignavibacteriales bacterium | reverse complement strand
GAGATCGAGTTGGAGGAATTCCAGCCTCAGGAACCATTCACCGACTTCAGGATTTGGTGATGCCATGCCTCGAGATCTGAAAGCCAGCATTCGTTCCATCCCCGGGTTTCCCAAACCCGGGATCGTTTTTCGTGACATTACGACGCTTCTGGCTCAACCGGAGGCGTATCGGGACGCCCTCGATCAATTCGAGGATTTCTTCCGCCGACGGGGCGCAACCCGGATCGTCGCGGTTGATTCCCGGGGGTTCATCTTCGGCGGCGCCCTGGCTGATCGGATGAACCTTCCCCTTGTCCCGGTTCGGAAGAAGGGGAAACTTCCCTTTACCACGATCGGCGCCGAATATGCCTTGGAGTACGGCACCGACCGGCTCGAGATGCACCTGGACGCCATCAGGCGAGGCGACAAGGTGGCTCTTATCGATGACCTCCTGGCCACCGGGGGTACTCTGGAGGCTTCCTGCCGGCTGGTCGAGCAGCTGGGGGGGGAAGTCGCGGCCATCGGCGTGCTGATCGAGTTGTCGTTTCTCAAGGGACGGGCCAAGCTCGCCCGTTACGACGTCAAATCCCTGGTCGACTACGACAGCGAATAGCGGCCATTTCCCAACGGTCGCCCGTAAGTTCTTGCTTTTCATTTCGTGACCGATTATTGTGAAGCGGCGTACGCAAAGCTTGCCCCCGTAGCTCAGAGGATAGAGCAGAGGTTTCCTAAACCTTTGGTCGCAGGTTCAACTCCTGCCGGGGGTATATCATCTGCCGATTCCCGCCGGCAAGACCGCCGGCAGCCCGAAACCCGCAATATCTCCCCCGATGGATTGCGTCTCCGAGGCAGAATAATCGGTGCCGTCTTCCACGATTATGGCTGGTCGTGAAGCTTGCTCCGATCAGAGAGTCCCGGACGAGAATCGGGACAACCGCACCTGACGTGACGACCACCGTCAGCCTGTCCTGGGTGAATTTCGTTGGACGAATCGCCGGCCGTCACGTCTGTACTACAACCGGCTCCGCGACAGACAAATAGCGGCGCGCCGGCGGCCTGAATGCGCCGGAAAGTTTTTGGAAAACAAATTGACAGCCTTCGGGCCAAACGTTATATTTTGCATCTGTTTGGCGTGAACGAATGCGCACAGCCGATGGGTGCGATTAGAAATAAGGAGAGTTCTGATATGAAGACGTTGGCAGGTTCCCTAATCCTGACATGCCTCCTGCTGTCGAGTGCCGTACTGGGGCAGTCCGGATATTTTCCGGCCTTGAGTGAGGTGAGTTACGGTTATTACGGCGCCGGGGCTCGGGCGTTTGCCATGGGTGATGCCTTTGTCGGGTTGGCCAACGATATTACCGGCGGCACATGGAATCCGGCCGGGATTTGGGCCCTCGAGACTCCCATGGTGGCGGCGTCTTATTTTATCTATCAGCCCAATGGCCGGTTCACTCAAAATCTTACCCCGGTGGTTACCGAGGGGAAGCTGAACACCAAGGTCTTCTCTCATTTCTCCTTTGCCACTCCCTTTCGGGTCAAGGGTCGCCCAGTGGTCTTCAATTTCAATTACAACCGGAACAACGAATTCTCCAACGAATCGGAATACTACTCCGGCCAGGAAAACAAGCTTAACCCCGATGTCTTCACGACGGATCGGGGATATTTGCGGACCTTCAATTTCGGCCTCAGCACTCGCATCTACCGGCAGTTGTCGATCGGCGCCACGGCCAACGTCTATGACGGTCGGCGTGTCATCGAACAGACCTTCTACCTGGCCCGGGACTATATCTACAGCGAATTGCCGCCGATCACTCAGCTTTTGCTGGTGAAATCCACGTTACTGGATTCCACCTCGAGCAGCGGATTTAACGTTACCCTCGGGGCCATGTACAAGTTGAGCAAGGTGAGTCTTGGGGTGGTCGCACAGACTCCATATAAAGTGAAAAACAACTCCGATTTTGCCATCATGACGGTCACCACGCTCGACGGATTGCCCCAGGTACAAGCCTCGGATACGATGTTCGTCAACGACAGCATCGCCAAGCTCGGTATTCCCCTCTCTCTGGCCTTCGGCGTCGCCTATTTCCCCACTGAGAAGCTGACCGCCACCATGGACGTCAACTACCAGCGGTACGGGCCGCTCGACTGGTACTATCGGGACTCGACCTTTTTCAGTGCCAGCGGCATTCGGACCGATTTTTATACTCCAATCCCGGTTGAATGGAACAACGCCATGGGCCTCGGCGCCGGAATCGAGTATTCGCTCCTGACCACCTTTGGTCGTGTGCCACTGCGGGCCGGTGTCCGCTTTGACCAGCTGCCGCAGCCGAAAAATACCGTCGTAACCTATACCACCATCATGGACGATCAGGGCCGGCCGACGGATAGCTTTGACGTCAGCTTTTCGACCAAGGATCGGCAAAACTCCACGAGCTTCAGCGCCGGCACCGGCGTGCATTGGTCCAAGATCGGCTTTGACCTGGCCTATCGGTACGCCTTCGGCGCCGAAACCAACGTCACGCGCCTTGTCAATGGAGCTGTATTCGACAGGCAGAAACAGGAACGGAAGGCGCATGAGTTTCGCTTCACCTTTATCGGGTATTTCTAAACGACGGGATTTGGTGAAGAGCAGGGCGGAAGCATCATATACTATGATTCCGCCTTTTTTGCGACGCATAATTCAGGATGTGGGCCGATGAAGGCCGGGTGAACAGGAGTCAGAGTCTCATGACTAAAAATGTCAAGATCAGTAAGCGGGAGATCAAAGAGGATAAATTTACCACCTTTATGCTCCTGGCCAAGGATTATGTTCTGGAGCAGTGGATCTATGTCGTGGGAGCGGTGGCTGCGATAATCATCATTATCCTGGGCATCACCTTTTATCGGTCAAGCGAGGTCAAGGACGAGGCCAAGGCGGCAGAGATAGCCAGCCGGGCGATGGCCGAATTGAGCAGCCGCAACTATCAGACCGCCATCGTCGACTTTAAGTCGATCGTTGATGAATATGGATCAACCAGTCAGGCCGAAGCGGCCCTCTTCGAACTGGGCAATGCCTATTATAAGGCCAGGAATTTCACCGAGGCCAAAGCGGCCTACGAGCAGTTTATCCGGAAATACGATCAGGACACCTACTTCACGGCCTCGGCCCTGGCCGGAATTGCCGCTTGCTTGGCCGGATCAGGCGATCTGGGCGGTGCGGCCGACAAATATCGCGAAGCGGCCGAAAAATATCCTACTTTTGAGCTGGCCGGCGACTATTACACGCATGCCATGTATTATTACCTTAAGAGCGGCAACCGCGAATCGGCCCGTGTTATTTACGCCAAGATCACCAAGGATTTCCCAGGCAGCCGCTATATTACGGAGAGCCAGCGTATCGCCGGAGAACACAACCTTCAACTGTAACCGGAGGGGATGGGGCCGGCCATGTTGAAAGTGGCGTTTCTCTGGCATATGCACCAGCCCTATTATCGGGACCCGGCCACAGGGGCCATGTTTCTCCCGTGGGTGCGTCTGCACTGCCTTAAAGATTATTGTGATCTCCCCGCCCGGGTGGGTCGCTACGATCGACTGAAAATGACCTTTAATCTCGTTCCCTCCCTCGTCGAACAGATCGACCTCTATACGAAAAATCAGACCAGCGATCGCCTGCTCGATCTGACGCGCAAGCCGGCCGCCGGTCTTGATAAGGCCGAGAAAGCCGAGATCTTTCGGACCTTCTTCATGGCCAACCCCCACACCATGATCGATCCCTATCCGCGCTATCGGCGGCTGCATCGTAAGCTGGTTGACTGCGGTATGGATGCCGAGATGGCCGCGCGGACCACCAGCGTTCAGGAAATCCGCGACCTGACCGTCTGGGCCAATTTGGTCTGGATCGATCCCTTGTTTCGCACGCGACCGCCCCTTAAGAGGCTCTTCGACAAGGGGGAGAAATTCTCCGAGGAAGATAAGGCCGAGATGATCGACGCCGAATACGCCATCATGGCGGAAACGATCCCGACCTACCGTTCGCTCCAGGAAGAAGGCCGGATCGAGGTGTCGTTCACCCCCTACTTTCATCCTATCCTCCCGCTGCTGTGCGATACTGATTCGGCCCGCGAGGCCCTGCCCGGGATCACCTTGCCCAAAAATCGTTTCTCCTTTCCCGAGGATGCCGAACGCCAAGTCCGTCTGGCGGCCGAGATGTATCGAGAAAAATTCGGCCGGGATCTGGCCGGCGTCTGGCCTTCGGAAGGATCGATCTCGGAGCCGGCGGCCGCCATCCTGGCCAAGTGCGGCATTCGATGGACCGCCTCCGATGAAGGCGTTCTGCAGGGCTCGATGGCCAAAATCGGGTTGCCCCCGGACGGCGCCTCGCCCCATGTTCCCTATTGTTTTCAAACCCCTCACGGCCCTATCCACCTCTTTTTCCGTGATCATACCTTATCCGATAAAATCGGGTTCGTCTACTCCGGATGGGATGAACAGAAAGCGGTCGATGATTTTCTTCAGCATCTGCATCGCCTGAACGCCACGCTGGGCGCAACGCAACCCAACGCCGTCGTATCGATCATTCTGGACGGCGAAAACTGCTGGGAGTATTACCGCAATGATGGCGATGCCTTTCTGGCCCTGCTGTTTGAACGCCTGGCCGCCGATCCACAGATCGAAACGATGACGATGAGCGAGGCTCTGCGAATGGTCAGCCCGACGCCCTTGAAGGCGATTCGGGCCGGTTCCTGGATCAATCATAACTTCCGCATCTGGATCGGTCATCCCGAGGACAATACCGCCTGGGATTTGCTCTGGGAGGCCCGCCGCGCGTTGACCCGGTTTAAAGACGCTCACCCCGATTTTGATCCCCTACGGATCGCCGCCGCCGAGAAATCCCTCCTGGTGGCTGAAGGATCCGACTGGAACTGGTGGTACGGGGACGAGCATCGCGGGCTGCAGAACGAGGTCTTTGATCAAATCTATCGCGCCCATCTGAGCGCCGTCTACGCGGCCCTCGGTCTGGAAATTCCCAGAGCCTTGTATTTGCCTATAGCGACCGACCTCCCGGAATCATATGCTACCGAACCGGAGGGTACCACTACCCCTATAATCGATGGTCGTCTGACCCACTATTATGAATGGCTCGGCGCTGGAAAATTCGATTGCCGGAAAGCCGGGGGGACCATGCACCGATCCGGTCGCATCATCTCGCTGATCAGCTATATCTCGGATGATACGCATGTCTATCTGCGGATTGACTTTGCCGCCAAACGGTATTTAGTTGACAATCGGTCGGCGCTGTTGAAGATTCAGATGCTGAATCCCCGTCCCGGCGAAGTACTTTGCTCGGCCGACGGCGCTGTCGCCGTTCCGGAATGGATGACGGGGACGCATAACGTCCAGTGTGGGATAGGCGACATCGCCGAAATCGGCATCCCTAAGGCGGCCTTCTTTGCCAGCGGCCGGGGAGAGATATTCTTTAAGGTCGGAATACAGGAGAATGGCGAGGAGGTTGAGATTTGGCCCCAAGGCGACCCGATTCGTTTTCAGTTTTCCGGCCAGGGCGAAGAGATAATTTGGGATCTATGATCCGGAGGTTCGATGGCTGATTCATTCTTCGACCACGGCCAGTCCGAGACGCCGTCCCCGGAGCAAGAGCAGGCTCCAGGGGGGGAGCCGGCCGGGCTCGCCGGCATGCCGACCGAGGAACAGCGTATGGCCGCGGTTATGGCCTATATCCCCTTCATCTGCTTTGTGCCGCTGCTTAAAATGCGCGATGATCCCTATGCCTATTTCCACGCCCGCCAGGGTCTGGTCCTGTTTTTTCTCGAAATCGTCGCCTTCATCTTCTCCTTCCCGCACTTAAGTCAGCTTTTCTGGACCGTGATGATTATTGCCTGCATCGGAGCGGCCGTCGCCGGAGCCATGTTCGCCATGCAGGGAAAGATGCATAAACTGCCGCTGATCGGCGATGTTGCGGATAAGCTGAAGGTGTGACCATATGCCAAACCTGAAGCCCATGCTGGGAATGCTGCTGATCGGCTTGGCGACCGTGCTGGGGCTGTCATGTGCCACTACCGGGCCGGGCGGACAAAAGTCGCTGATTCTGATATCCACCGATCAAGAGGTATCTATCGGCAAGGAGATGGATCAGCAGGTCCGATCATCGGAGAAGTTACTTAACGATTCACTCTGGCAGTCCTATGTATCTGAAATGGGGCAGAAGGTCGTGGCGGTATCGGATCGAAAGGATCTGCCGTTTCATTTTGCCGTCATCGAATCGGATCAGGTAAACGCCTTTGCCACGCCCGGCGGATTCGTCTATGTTTACAGCGGCCTGATTCGGGCGGTGGATCAGGAGTCGGAGCTGGCAGCCGTCATGGCCCATGAGATCAGCCACGTCGTCGGCCGTCATGGCATCAAGCAGCTCCAGATGGCCATGGGGGCGACGATACTCCTTGACCTTGCCCTGGGACAAAAGTCGCAAAACACTCAAGCCCTCGCCCAAACGGCGCTGGGCATAATCCTTCAGGGATATTCTCGCTCCGAGGAAAGCGAAGCCGACAATTTCGGCATTACCTACATGACCCGGGCCGGTTGGAATCCGAATGGGGCGGTGGCGATGTTTGAAAAATTAGCGGCTTTGTCTGGAAACCAGCCGGAAGGATTTTTCGAAAAACTGAGTTCCAGTCATCCGGATACGCAAAGCCGGATTGCCGCGGCGAAAAGCGAAATTTCACGCATGGCGCCCCTTTCGGTCGGTCTGACAGGGAACACGCCGCGATTTCAGCAGCTGAAAAAGCGATTGCCGCCGCCGAAACCGCAATCGCCCTCGACTTCGGGCAAGTAACCCCAGCGGCCGGGGGGCAATCCCGCCCGCTCTCTGTCTCCGTACTTGCCGCAAAGCGATGCTTTCTGTTACCCGTCGTCTGGTCTTACAGAGCGGCACCCCATAGGATCAGGTTGCCGCAGGATTGTCAGCCAATGGAGCGCTTTCTTGTCCCAATATTTAGATTGACAAAGAATTATAAATCTCCATAGGTTTCCGATTGGTTTGGGAAGAGAGCTGGTGAAGAGACCGATGTACAACGGGAGGTTTTCGTCAAGTTGGGGCCTGAAAAGGCCGATCAAATGAAGGACGCGTTCAGCCCTTGAACAGCTCTTATTAAGCCGTTCAGGAGCAAAACCTTAGGGAGCGAGTGGGTAGTTTGAACGTCAACCCGTTCAGTTGTTGAGCAAAACTGGTGATGGAGAAGTCCGACGAACCGCCTATGAAAATCAGGGATGAATTTGAGTGATGCTTTCAAATAATCACCTAATACCATATAAGACAATTCGATACGATTGCGTCGTTCGTGGTGGTGACACTGCCTGGACAGAGGCGCCGTATCTCCCGTTGCGCGGCATGATGGTTGCAATTACGTTCCGCCGAACCTTAACGAAACGGGGCAGGTACGCATGAGAACGATTAGGCTGATCATCATCATCTGGGCGCTGGCTGCCGTCGTTGCCGCCGTTTTTGGCAATATTACCATTGCCGCCGACAGCGGGGTTACCACCGCCGCCTTTCTCGGCGTTGGCGTTGGGGCCAAGGCGATGGGCATGGGGGAGGCGTTTACTGCCATTGCCGATGATGCTTCGGCCGTGTACTGGAATCCGGCCGGCCTAAGCCGTCTGGCTCGCGGACAGATGCAGTTTTCTCATTATAGCTGGTACCAGGATACCAAGGTTGAAAATTTGAACGCTGCCATACCCGGTCGTGTGATTTCGTTCGGAGTCGGCCTGACGTACTTGGGATACGGCCATTTTACCTCCTATGACGAGGATGGCAATCCCGGCGATGAGCTTTCGATGTACAACCTGGCAGCGTCGCTGTCAGCCTCCTATAATGTCAGCGAGGTCGTCTCGATCGGGTTGACCGGGAAATACATAGAGCAATCCTTCGATATCATCAAAGGGACGGCCTTTGCCGGCGATATCGGCCTGCTGGCCGACTTCGACAAGATCCGAATTGGCTTGGCAGCCACCAACTTCGGCACCGGCATGAAATTTATGTCTTATTCCGAAGATCTGCCGGCGGCGTTTCGTGTCGGGTTGGCCTTGAAACAACTTAATGACCAGGCCCTGGTTGCTATCGAGGCGCACGCGCCAATCAAGGGATCGATGTCGATTCACAATGGCTTTGAGTTCAACTTCGATCGTCAATTCTATATCAGGTCTGGACTTACATACCAGGAAGGGACTTATCCGGGAATCTCGTCAGTGGGTTATGACTTGGGTGCCGGCTTCGCCTATGGCTCCGGGCGATTTGACTATACGTTCAGTCCGTCGACCGAGTACGGCGGGGACGCCATCCATAATTTCTCATTGAGTTTTTGGTGGTAAGGCTCCGACTGAACCTCCAATAGTACGATTCATTATCTATGAGAAGAGGGGCTGGAAGCAACGCTTCCAGCCCCTTTGTTGTGAGTGTTCAAGTATTGGCCATTCCAGTGCAGATGATTGCAACTTATATGCGCTCGATTTCATTAATGATCAAGACAGCAAGGCTGACCGCGATTCTTATAAAATATATTAGGCCTAAATATTCCACGATGTGTCGTCTAATGCCTTGTAATCCATGGCGATAGCATTTCGCCGCCGACGGCAATTCCATTCTTTATTTTTCCCCGCGAGCCTGCCGCCTTGGCAGTCATTTTGCTAAACTTGATCCGAACAGTAGAGGGAATCGAAATCCGCATGAAATATGGTTGTCAGGAGTAGAATGAGGATAATGGAATACGGCCGAACGACAGCGGCAACGAATCGCAAAAGGGGGCAATTACCAACCCAAATGCCGCGTATCACTATTTCGGCAGCAAAGATTGCCTCTCGCAGGGTTTCCACAGAGAACGTGCAGAAAAGTCTTCTTCGCCCGAGCCACCAGCACGGGAATAATGCAACTGACAGGGAAAGTCCTTATGGGGGTTCATATATATGCTGACAAATACTGCCGGTGCACAGGGTTACCAAGAGCTGGCGGTCCGAACCGCCCGCCGGGTGCATCTGGAACGGTACACATCGTGGTCGCTGGTCGGAAATGCCGCCGACAAACCCGGCTTGATCCAACGGCTTAGTTACCTCTTTTCGGAGTATATCCGGGCGAATTTCGTGTTGGGTATGTTCATCCTTGGTCGCTCGGTCCATGTCATCAATCCCTCGGCGACGATACGTGGAAAGCTCGGAGGTCTTTTTAAGCGGGGCGTCGACCTCCTGGGAGCGATCGTCGGCCTGATCTTGACCTCCCCGCTTTTTGTGATCTTGCCGATCGTCATCAAGCTGGATTCCCCCGGCCCGGTATTTTATCGCCAATCCCGCGTCGGGCACAATCGCCGGCGCACCCAGAGGCGGCAGGGGAGCAATTCGGTCTTGGGCCGGACGGAGCGGGATCGCCGCCGGGGTGACCTTAAGGGGCGTCCTTTCAATGTCATCAAGTTCCGAACCATGGTGGCGGACGCCGAAAAGAAATGTGGACCGGTCTGGGCAACGCAGAACGATCCCCGCATAACTCGCCTGGGGCGATTCATGAGAAAGACCCGCCTGGACGAAATACCCCAATTCATCAACGTCTTGCTGGGACAAATGTCGCTCGTCGGGCCGCGGCCGGAACGCCCCGTCTTCGTGATGGAGTTGTGCTCCCAGGTGGAAAACTACGACAAACGCCTCACCGTCAAGCCGGGATTGACCGGTCTGGCCCAAATCGAGAATGGGTACGATTCATCGGTGGCCTCGGTCGTCCGAAAAGTGCACTATGATCTGGAATATATTCAGAACTGGAGCCTCTGGCAGGATGTCAAGATCATTTTGCGAACGGTCGTCGTCGTCGTGACCGGCAAGGGCGCTTTCTAAATCTCGAATGGCATGGTCGATAAGAACCGCGCCCCTTCGGTGCGGTTTTTTGTCGCGGGCAGGTTGTTTTTGTTGCCATGAAGTCAAGGAATGGATATATTCCCCGAAAATTAAGGTAAAAGGGATTTTGCCATGTATCTGGCTCTACGATGGGTGCATAGCGCATGCCTGGCTTTCGGTCTCTTCTGCTTTGCCACAGCCGTTTCAGCCCAGAATGATGGAAACGTCTCGGTCAGCTCCGACCCTCAGGGTGCGCTGGTCTCGTTACGGGGTGAAGTATCGCTATCCGGCGTGACCCCGGTCCGGTTTGATCGTTCGCTGAGCGGAAGATACGAGATTGAAGTCACGCGGGATGGGTACGAACGGCACCGTTCGGCGGTCTACTTCTCGGAGACGAAGGCCACCGACATAAGCGTCAAGCTGACTCCTAAAACGCGAATCAAGGCCCTATTCCGGTCGGCGATCATTCCCGGGTGGGGGCAGCGGTACTATGGCAGTCAGGTAAAATCGACGCTGTTTTTTGTCGGCGCCCTGGCCTCGGGCGTCGGCTATGCCATAGCCAAGTACGATTACGACAATAAACTCGATACGTATCGAGAACGGGTATCGGCCCGGGCGGCGGTGACCCAATGGAGCGAGATTCCGCGACTGAATGCGCAGATGCAGGAGGCTCAGGAAAAAGCCAACGATGCGGAAGACAGACTCAACATCGTAACGATCGCGGCCGCGGGCATCTATGCGCTTAATCTGCTCGATGCCTTCGCATTGTTTCCCGACTTCAACAACTATACCGAATACAAGGCCCTGACCGTCGTTCCCAGCGTGGATGGCCAGGGTGCCGCGGTTCGGCTGGCGTTAAGGTTCTGAGGGCGGCTATGAAAAGCATACTCTGCAGCGTGCTGATACTCGGCGGCCTATTTGCCGTTGGATGCAATAATAATGTTGCCCCTCCCAGCGGCGTCCTCAAGCTGCCGCCTCAACCGGAGACTCCCATCGGCCTGACGGCATCCATCGGCGACGGTCAAGTCCGCCTGGCCTGGCATGTGAACAATCCTTCCGCCGTCAGCCGATACAAGATATATTTCTCCGATTCTTCGGCCACCGCCGCCATGTATTTGCTCGATTCTACGGCGGAAAGCCAATATGCCGTCAGCGGCCTGGTCAACGGGCGGCAGTACTATTTTCGCGTCTCTGCAGTGGCTGGATATGGGTTGGAAGGTCTGAAGTCGACTGCCATCGCGGCCGTGCCAGGCGTCTTCGCCATCAATATCGACGGGGGCCGGCAGTACACCAACAGCCGGCAGGTCACCATTACTCCGACGGCTCCCGGCGGGACTGATCTGATTCAACTGGCCCATGATTCCACCTTTGCCGGCGCGCAGTGGGAGAATCTCAGCAGCGCTATTGATTTTGAGCTGTCCGACGGCGATGGCATGAAGGTCGTCTATGCCCGCTTTCAATTGAATGGCGGCGGGAACTCGATCCGTTTCGTCGCCGACAGCATTCGTTTGGACCGCGTGGCCATGATCCGCAGCGTGACCGAAAGCTCGGCCGGCGCCATCCTCAGACCCGGCGACACGGTGCACTTCATGGTCGATGCCGGCGAACCGGGGGGAACAGCCTCGGTAACGATCCCCGGACTGGGCGAGATTCAGCTGAACGATAATGGCCTCGGTGGAGATAGGACCAGGGACGACGGCCGATATGAAGCGGATTACATTATCCCGGTGGCGACCGAGTTGAACCAGGCCGAGGTGACCGGCAAGTTCACCGATGCCGCCGGCAATCGTGCTGCCGACGTTAAGGCGGCCACCCGCCTGACCGCCACCTTTGCCCCCGATCCGGTGCCGCTCCGGGCTTATCCGATATCGTCAATGGAGATCATGCTGGAATGGAGCAAATCGACCATCGGCGACTTTGCCGCCTATCGGTTATTCAGATCGATGACTTCCTCGGTCGACCAAACGTCGGCGCTGGTGACCAGCATCACCAATGCCAATACCACCAGTTATCGCGATACCGGTCTGGCCGACACCACGCTGTACTATTATCGCTTGTATGTCTTCGACGGTCGCGGCAATTCCGCACCATCGACGGTGGTGGCAATGCCGACCGCCAAGAACGTCGCCCCCGATTCGATCTTCCTTGCGGCTGCGCGGGGGGCCGATTCCCTGGCGGTCGATGTGACCTGGGAGGAAGCCGGCGACGCCGATTTTGCCTCCTACTATCTCATTCGAGACATTACCCCGCCGGTCACTTTCAATCCGGCACGGGTGATCAAGGTGCTAGGCCAGCGCGGCACGACTTCGGTCGGCGATAAGGTCCCGGCCGCCGGCACCTATTACTATCAGATATATGTCGTCGATAAGCAGGAGTTGAAGACGGGATCGAATATCGTGGTAATCGTAATCCCGTAGCTGACGGACGCGGAAATCTGTCAGGAGGCATCGAGAAAGCTTATGTTGCAACGAGTCAGATGGCCGGAATTTTGGTTTCTTTATGGGCGGGTGTTCCGACAAATGGGACAGCCGATCCTCTGGGCGCCCCTTCTCCTTCAGGGATTGATCGCGTTGGCGGTCGCGGTTGTGCATTACTATATTTTTTCTCCGCTGACCGGCCCCATCATGTCGGGATGGGTCCGCCTTATCAGGCCGGACTATGCCCCCTTATTTTACCATTATCCCGCCCATTTTGTCTTTCTGCCATACTTTTTCGGCAATGCCCGGGTGATAGTCAATCTGCTGACGGAGGCCCTCCTCAGTGCCGTCATGATCGACATGTTGATAGCCGTCTACCGGGGCGAGCGGCCCGCCCTTATGATTTCTTTTTCGCACGCCTGGCGCCGCTATCTGTCGCTGACGCTGGTCTGGGCGGTCGTGATCGCCGTCCTTTATCTGGTCAACGCGTACTTCCTTGATTTCGTCCAGAATGTCCTGGGGTATTCGCTTCAGACCGCCCCCCGGCGGCAATTCGCCGCTTCGTTGCTGTTGCGTGTCCTGACGGTGTTGATCTATGCCCCGGCGATCTATCTGCTGCCCAGCATCATGGTCGGGGGCCGGCCATTCTGGGGGTTGATCCGGCGCGGCCTGGCGGTTTTCGCCCGCCATCCCTTTGTCGCCGCCGGATTGGTGATGGTTCCATACCTGATCGGCTTGCCCCCCTCGTGGGCGTCGGTCGAGTCTGAAAAAATTGTGGCTTCCTTTTATCCAGAACTGGTCTATCACCTGGTTATCATCTCTGTTGTCGTTGACGTCTTTGTCAATTTCATCCTCCTGGGAACATCGGTGAAATTCTTTCTAGACCAGTCCGATTAGCCCATGACGCTTCTACAGACGTGCAATCTCGTCGCGGCACTCCTGCTGTTTGCCACCGGGGCCTTGGTGGCTCTCAAGCGCAGGGGGGATGCCTACAGCCGCCCCTTTCTTTATTTTGTCCTGGTCAACCTTGCCGGCATCATTGCCGTCGGAAGTGAGACGGCCGCGAAGACCGCTCTGTGGACGGCCGGGTACTGGGCGCTCTTTTTCTATATCGGTGGCCTGCCGTCGGCCTATCTCATCATGACCCGCACCTGGGGCCGTGACAGTAAGTCCCTGGGACGTGCTCATCGCCTCCTGGTCTGGTCGGCCCTGGCGGTTTCGGCCGCGCTCCTGGCGTTTCTGGCGGTCACGCACGGGGTTGATATCACCTTGGGAGACGGACATTGGTTTCTCGATCTGCACGGCCTTCCCCTTGTCATCGGGGCGGTTTATATCGCGGCCGTCACCGCCGGCCTGTATTCCATCGAGACCTGCTACCGTTCCTCCATTGGTCTGTCGCGTGAGAAGATCAAACGTTCCTTTTTCCCCCTGTTGGCCTATGGCCTCGGCCTCCTGGCGATAGCGACCCTGATGATGCTGTATCATCGGGCCGGAGAATGGATGATGACGCTGACCTTCGTTCTGGCCGCCTTGGTCAGCATCCCCGTGGCCCGGCATTTCATCCTGTTTGATCCCGCCGGCGACGGCATCGTCCTGACCCGCAAAGGGATTTACTCCTCGATCGTCGTCGTGCTGGTCGGCGTCTATTTCCTGATCATTGGCTCGGTCGGCGAGCTTCTCGTCAGATACAATCTTGATGAAGGGATATTTTTCTCCCTGGCGGTTCTTTCGCTGTTGATGCTGACGTTCCTGATCCTGGTCGTCTCGCAGACTATTCGTTTCCGCTTGCGGGTGGTTTCGCCGCAGGCCAGGACGATCGGCCGGAGCGGTATTTACGCCGAAGAATGGAAAGAATTCACGGAGGAAGTCTCGGTTATCCTCAATATCGACGGCATCTACGAACGGACCCAGGGATTGCTCCATCGCCTGCTCAAGATCGAGCATGGCTTTTTTGTCATCAAGGAGGCGGCTCCATCGGAGAATTTCACGCTGTATTCCGGGGACGGCATCGATCGCGGTATTCCGGGTCCACGCTTGCAGCGTCTGGCGGACTGGCTGTACCGCTACGGCCGCCCGGTCGAGGTCGTCACGCTGGCGGACAAGGCGCCGCAGGAGGCGGAGGAGTTGACACAGCTTCAGGAGGCTATGCCGTTCAAAGTATTCTTACTGATTCCTCTCGTGGCGCGGCAGCAGTTTCTCGGCTTTTGGGGCGTGGGCCGGCATACCACCGGGCGAGATCTGGCCTCCGACGAGGTAGGCTTCATCGAGGCCGCCGCCAATCCCGTGGCGCTGACCATCCTGGGAGCCCGCATGACCGACGAACTGGTGGTGTCACGCGAAATAGAGTCGTTTCACCGGATATCATCCTTTGTGATGCACGACCTGAAGAATTCGGTGGCGATGCTGTCGATGCTCCTGCAGAACGCCGAGAAGAATATGCACCATCCCGAGTTCCAGAAAGAGGCTCTCGTCACCATCGCCAAGGCCGTCGAGCGTCAACGCAAGATTCTATCCCGCCTGGCGGAGCCGGAATCGGCCGATCGTCTGTCGCTGGGCCAGGCCGACCTGGCGGAATTGATCGGGCGAACATTGAGCCGGCTGAAGCTGGATACGCTGCCGACGATTACCGTCAACTGCACCGTGGCGGACGGTATCACGGTTTTTGTCGACGCCGAAAAGATCGGTTCGGTTTTCGATAATTTGGTCATGAACGCCCTGGAGGCAATGCCCGACGGGGGAACGCTTAAAATTAGGCCGGCGCCCAGCGACCTGGCCGGGTTTGCCGCCGTCTCCTTCCTGGACAGCGGCGTCGGCATGGAGCCGGAATTCATCGCCACCCGGCTGTTCAAGCCGTTCAGTTCCACCAAACCGTACGGTCTGGGAATCGGCATGTACCAGTCGCGAGAAATAGTCAAGTCCCACCGGGGTCGGATGGATGTCTTCAGCGTACCAGGACAGGGAACCGAATTTATCATTCATCTCCCGGGAGAAGGCCGCAATGGATAAGCCAACGATATTGATCGTGGATGACGATGAAGGCATTCGCTCGCAATTGAAATGGGCATTGTCTGACACCTATGCCGTGGTGGAAGCCTCCGGCGGCGAGGAGGCGCTGGATCAGGCGGCGAAACACTCTCCCATCGTCGTCTTGCTCGATCTTTCGCTTACCGCGCGAGAAGGGGCGGTGGAGGGTCTGGATCTGATCGAGCGCTTCCGGGACATCAACTCCTTCTGCAAGGTGATCATGGTCACCGGCCATGGCGAAAAGGAGCATTCCCTGCGGGCGATTGCCCGGGGGGCCTACGATTTTTTTCCGAAGCCGATCGATCTGGATCAGCTAAAGATCATTATCAGTCGCGGCATCGGCGTCTCCTTGCTGGAGGTGGAAAACAGCCGTCTGGCGACCGAATTGGCCGACCTGCGAACGTTTGAAAACATCCTGGGCAATTCGGCCAAAATGCATGAAGTGTACCGAATCATCAAAACCGTCTCCGGTACCGACTACACCGTGCTGATCTCCGGCGAATCGGGAACGGGGAAGGAACTCGTGGCCAAGGCGATCCATGCTTCCAGTCCCCGTCGAGGGAAACGGTTCGTCACCATCAATTGCGGGGCTATCCCGGAAAATCTTCTGGAATCGGAGCTGTTCGGCCACGAAAAGGGGTCGTTCACCGACGCCTACGCCCAGAAGCGGGGGAAGTTCGAATTAGCCGAGGGTGGAACCATTTTTCTGGATGAAATCGGCGAGTTGTCGCTGAAACTCCAGGTCAAGCTGTTGCGGGTTCTGGAAGATCACAAAATCGAACGGATCGGGGGACGGGAGGAAATCAGCCTTAATGTCAGGATTCTGGCGGCCACCAATCGCGAGCTTCTTGAAGAAGTCAAAAACAGCGCCTTCCGGGAAGACCTCTATTACCGTCTGTCGGTGATTACCATCGGTATGCCGCCCCTGCGCCAGCGCGGGGATGATATTCTTCTGTTGGCGACGACTTTTTTGAACCGGTACGCAACCGAGAACGGCAAACCGGGGCTGACCTTTTCGGAACCGTCGGTTCGGACCATATCCGCTTATGAATGGCCTGGTAACGTGCGGGAGCTGGAGAATAAGATCAAGCGGGCGGTTATCATGACTCAGGACAGGAAGATCCGCCCGCAAGACCTGGCGCTGCCGTCGTTTGCGGCTGAGACCGGCAAGCGCCGAACGCTCCAGGAAATCAGGGAAGAGGCAGAGAGGAATTGCCTGGCGGATTCGCTGGGCCGCAACAACTGGAATATCTCGCGGGTCAGCCGGGAATTGGGTACCAGCCGGACGACCCTGTACGACTTGATTGAGAAGTATAACCTCAAGAAATAGGCCCGACAGCCGGCCATCTATTTCCGTTCCAAGGCTAATAAAATCGCCGTTGCAGCCGATTATTGTACTATGCCATAATCTCTTAGGAGTATGACATAGATGAAGAACGTGCTCTTAGTCGACGATGACGTAGAACTTTCGCAGTCGCTCATAAGTCTATTTGATCCAGATAAATATACCTTTCATCATCTTGATGATGGCCAGGCCACGACTCGCTATGTCACCGACAACAAGGAACAGCTCGACCTGGTAATGCTCGACGTCAACCTCCCCACTTGCTCCGGCCTGGACCTTTTGCGTCATATCCGCCAGATCGATGAACGACTGCCGGTGATTGTGATTTCCGGATACATTTCCACCGAAAACGCCATGGAGGCGATGAGCGAAGGGGCGTTTGAATACCTCACCAAACCGTTTGAAGTTGATAAACTGATCGAAATCGTCAACAAGGCCTGCGGATATGACCATGGCCAGCGAATCCTTTCGGTCGCCCCGTCGCTGACCGACGACGTCAGCAATGACGAGATTATCGGGCAGTCGCCGGAGATCGTCGAAATCGCCAAGCTGATCGGCCAAGTCGGTCGCACCGATGCCGCGGTGCTGATTTTCGGCGAATCGGGCACCGGCAAGGAACTGGTCGCCCGCGCCATTCATCGCAACAGCCTGCGCCGCAACAATACCTTCCTCTCGGTCAATTGTGCGGCCCTGTCCGATACGCTTCTGGAGTCGGAGCTGTTCGGCCACGAAAAGGGCGCCTTTACCGGAGCGTATTTCAAACGCATCGGCAAATTCGAGCAGTGCCATCATGGAACCATCTTCCTGGATGAAGTCGGCGATATGGTAATGTTGACCCAGGGCAAGGTTTTGCGCGTCCTTCAGGAGAAAGAGATCGAGCGCCTGGGCGGGAATGAGACGATCAAGGTGGATGTCCGTGTCATCGCCGCCACCAACAAATCCCTGGTGCAATGCATGAAGGACGGCGCCTTCCGGGTCGACCTTTTCTACCGCCTTAAGGTCGTCTCCATTTATATGCCCCCGTTGCGCGAGCGCAAAGAAGATGTCCCGCTGCTGGTCGACCATTTCATTCGCAAGTACAATCGGGCACTGGGGAAAAATGTCCGCTCCGTCTCCCGCAAGGCCAAAGCGCTGCTGGAGAAATATCCCTGGCCGGGAAACGTCCGCGAACTGGAGAACAACATCCACACCGCCATGGTCATGGGCAAATCCGACACCCTGCAGCCCGAGGAATTCCCTATCTTCAACGAGGACGCCGGCAAGGTGGAAATCGATCTGGAGGGACTGCAGAGCAACTATACCGAAATGTTCGCCCGGATTATCGAGCCGATCTTCCCCAGAATGATCGCCAGCGCCGAGGGAAGGGTCTATCACATGATGCAATCGGCCATGGAAAAGGCGCTGATTGCCGCCTGCCTGAAGCATTTTAACTCCAACCAGGTCAAGGCCTCGGAAATGCTCGGCATCTCCCGCAACACCCTACGCGACCGCATCAGCAAGTACGGCGTCTATTAATCGAGACCTTGCCTGCACCTCAGAAAGTCGATTCTGCCGCATAATATCTTGCCGACCGATTTCATCGGAAGTATATTCCAATGATGATTTGACCGTCCGGTAAGGCGCCGCCCGCCTATCCGACGGTTGCGGAGGCCCTTGCCTAACCATGCGCCTGATTCATTTTGCCGATAATCACCTGGGGGCCGGCGTCGATCGCCGGGAGCAGGATATTCTCGACAGCTTTGCCGAGGCCGTCGACCGCATCATCGCTCTGCGGCCCGACCTGGTGATCAATGCCGGCGATCTCTTTCATATGGTGCGGCCGTCTAACCGCGTCATCGCTTTTGCCGCCGAGCACCTCCATCGCCTGGGACGCCAGGCCGGCATCCCCACGGTCATCATCTCCGGCAATCATGACGCCTACAAGCAGCGCCAGATCGGTTCGGTACTGTCGGTCTTCAAGGATTTCGAAAACATCCATGTCGTCTGCGAATCGCGCTATGAGCAACTTCGCATCGGCGCCTGTGCCATCTCCGCAGTACCCCATTGCCTGACGACCGACATCCTTAAAAGCGAATTGGACAAGATCGCGCCTGACCCGCAGGCAGCTTTCAATATCCTGGTCCTCCATGGCGTCGTCGGCGGAATCAAGGAGTTCGAAATGGCCGACCTGTCGGAACAAGAGATCGATCCGACCTATTTTCGCAGGGGATTTGATTATGTCGCACTCGGCCATTTCCACAACTTCCGCGAGGTCGAACCGATGGTCTATTACTCCGGTTCGACCGAACGGTTGTCGCAGGCTGAGGCGCCGTATGAGAAGGGATTCATCGAGGTGAACCTGGCCGCGCCGGGGAAAGAGGTAATATTTCACGAGATCTCGTCGCGGGCGATGGTCGACCTGCCGCCGATCAGCACCACGGGGAAAACGGCCGATCAGATTGTGTCCGAACTTCAGCAGGTCGTTCGGAACCAACGACCGGAAGACAAAATTATTCGGGTCAAGCTGACCGGTCTCTCCGAGGAAACCTACCGAAGCCTGGCGTTCAGCGCCATCGTCGACCTGAAAAAGGAGGCTTTCTCACTCGACGTCCGCTTCGAAAAAGAAGAATCGCCGGCCACCAGCCCCTACGCCGATCTCAATCTGGGTCGGCTCGATCAGGCCTTCGCGAAATTCCTCGACGCCGCGACTCTCGAAAACCTTGACCGGGATCGCCTGAAAAAGGAGGCCATGGAATACCTGCATCGTGCCGAGGCGGACAGCTCCTAGCCCGGCTGGGCAAGGGGGACCATGTTTTTGGTTGCGGCCGGCCGGTTTGAAATGTATGCTTAATCGATATTTATCACCAGATAGACCCGGGTGACGGAGGGGAATGATCATGAATCCGTTCATATCCATCGATCAGCGCCGCATGTACAATGATCTGGCCTGGATGTGGCCGATTATCAGCCCGCCGGAGGAGTACGCCGAGGAAACCGAAGAATATGTTCGCCTCATCCGGGAGCATGCTCGAATCCCCGTGACCTCGGTCGTCAACTTGGGATGCGGCGGCGGCCACAACGATTACACCCTCAAACAATCGTTCGCCGTCACCGGCATCGACATCAGCGAGGGAATGCTGGGGCTGGCGCGGGAGCTGAATCCGGAGAATACCTATGTCGGCGGCGACATGCGCGCCGTCCGCCTGGGACAGACTTTTGACGCCGTCACGGTCTTTGACTCCATCAGCTATATGCGGACCGTCGACGGCCTGAAAGCCGCCTTTCATACCGCCTTCAGCCACCTGCGGCCGGGGGGAGTATTTGTTACCGGCGTCGAGGAAACCCCGGAATCATTTCAGCAGAACAGCACCCGCTGTCTGGCCCGCGCGCGAAACGACATCGAGATTTCCATTCTCGAAAACGATTATGATCCCAATCCCCACGATACGCATTACGAGGCGACCTTTATCTATTTGATCCGCCGGGCGGGTGATCTCACGATCGAAACCGATTCCCATCTGCTGGGGCTGTTTCCCCTGAAGACTTGGTTAGAGCTTTTGGCGCAGGTCGGCTTCGAAGTCCGGCAAAAAGCGTCAGCCGTTCAGGACCAGTTAGGACGGGCCACGCCCATCCTTATTGGGGTAAAGCCTTTGTAACGATGGCCGGGCCGTGACCGCTCGACACCGATGAGTTGGATTACCGGCGGCCGCGGTGCACCCGCGCGGCCGGATTATGAACCGTCCTCAGTCGATTCGCTCTTGTCGGACAGAATCTTCGTGAAACAATAGACCCCAATACCGGTGATTCCGCCCCACATCACTAGGAGAATGATCCATCCGCCGAGGTTCATATTACGCCTCCTGCCCAATTTCGCGCCGCCGTCGCCGCCAGGCGATACGCACCAGGATACAGAGGAAGATAAACAGGGCCACCAGACCCAGCCGGGTGGCCAGAATATACGGGATATTTTCCTTGGGGATTCCCTTCATAAGAATCCAGGGCATCCAGTCAGTAAACAGCCACGATCCCAGTATCGCCAGGAGGGCCGCCGGGGTGACATACTTTATAATGATGCGAAAGAAACGGGGGACTTTCAATTTCGCTCCCTGCTCCATTTCCTTCCACATCCTGTCGATTCCGAAAACCCAGGCCACGAGGATAATCTCGACCGTCGCCCCCAGCACGATAAAGAAGTTGCCACCCCAAAAATCAAGATCGTCAACCACGCCGCGGGACAGAAACCAGACGGCCGGCTGACAGAGAATGAACGTCACGGCCGCATAGGCGAACACGGCCTTCTGGCGCGTCATCTTGAACTCATCTTCGAGAAAGGCGATCAGCGGTTGAGAGAGAGAGATCGATGACGTGATGCCGGCCAGAAAGAGCATAAAAAACCAGAAGAAGCTGAACAGCCAACTCAGCGGAATCTCGCCGAAAATGGCCGGCATCGTCACAAAGCCCAGGTTGAAGGCGCCCGACTTGGCGATGTCGACAACCTCCACCGGGCCGAAGAATACAAAGGCGGCCGGAATGACGATCGATCCGCCCAGAATGACCTCCGCAAATTCATTAGTACTTGTTGCGGTGAGTCCCGAAAGCGCCACGTCTTCGCTCTTCCGCAAATAACTGGAGTA
>CAZPEV010000026.1:21043-25731 GCA_964585635.1 uncultured Ignavibacteriales bacterium | reverse complement strand
TTCCGCATTATTTTCGACAACGGCGGGCCGAATCATGCCGATTGCGCACAATTCTGCCACCGCGGCGCCGCCGATACGTCGCGCACGGGACGGCGTTTCTACGGCGCGGCGGGTGACAACGCCGACGTCTGGGACTGGAAGGCCAATCGTACCGGCCTGGCCGGCTTTGCAGTCGGGGGAGTGGTCGGTTTCGCGGAGGACATGTTTATCAGCGATACCATGGTCACGCCCGATCCGCAAACGTCACCCGGTGACAATCTCTATTATGTCAATCCCAGGCCGGATCTGGTCGGGATAATACCGCGGCAGATGCATCAAACGGGTGCGGCTTTCACCGGCCCCGGCCTGCTGGAGGGGGAATGGGTGGCTTATGACGAGAACCAGCCATGGGTCGATACGACGATTCATCCGCCGGTCGGCAAATACCTGCCGGGGTATTATATGTATAATCTGACGCGTGCCAACGGTTCCCGATGGGACGTGCACGCCAGGTCGGACTACTCCGCCGGAAGCTGGACGCTGGTTATGTGCCGCACGATCTCCACCGCCGATGCCGCCGATGTCAGCTTTGCCCACGCCGCAACCGATTCGGTGCAAGTGACGATCGCGATTTGCGATAATTCCGGGATTTTCCATTATGGGCGGAAGCCGTTTTATATAGTCCTTCCCTAACTCTAGTTCCCGGAGTATGACTGAAAGCCCGCCACCGGCGGGCTTTTTCTTGGCCTGCGATCTTCTCGATGCTCGATTGGGGAGCGAGAGTATCATATCCTTGATGGCTGAGGGCGGGTCGACCCAGGCAGGCGGTGAGGGGATAAGGGAGTTTTGGCGTCAATCAGACAAACCACTCTCAATTCAAAGACAGTTTACATCTCGTTACTATAATTATTGGATGTCGCTATAATTTAAGGCATTAGGGAAAAATGAATAGTTAATATTGCCTATTCCGCCAACTGGTGGGTAGTTAGGATCGCAATGATTCATTCGCGCTCATGCGATGCATCAAATGCCTGCGTTTCCATTGCTTGTGAAAGAAAGTACTTGACGGATTCGAAGCAATGATTATATTAATTAAGAATTTGTTCAAGTAGAGAAACTTAATACTTGCTGGCCAGAAACGTACGAGAGTGGGCAAACGTGATATGGCGTGGCACCTATTCCCGGAGTAATATGACTTAATGCTAATGCCGCTTTTCGGGGGAGTCTGATTCTATAGGGAAGTAGTACCAGTCTTTCGCCATGCGACGGGCAGGGGTCAGCCATATATAAATGTGGGCGGAGCAAAAAATGGACAAGAAAGAACTGGTTTCGCGTGCGACCACGGCGATTTTTGCCGTTGTCATACTTTTGGGAGGTATGAATCCGGCGATGGCTGTGGAGCGGGAGGCCGGATTATGCCGAATCACCGTCACTGCTAATCCGGCCAGTCCCGGATTTGTATCTGAGGCCGGCGAACTGCGAGTCGTGGCCACGGCGCATTATATGGAGGGGCCGGCGGCCGAGGTCAAGTTATGGGCGGAGAATCTTCCCTCCTTTGCCTACGGGTGGGAGCCGGGTCTTGATACCTGCGGCAACTGCGATGTTTCCGGCACGGTCCGTTTTCGGCCGGGCTACTGCGACGCCGGCCGATATCATATCCGCTTCATCGCGAAGGCAAAAGGCAGCCCCGATTTGGCGGACACGCTGGATTATGATCTGATTGTGCTTGATCAGGATCGCCCTTGCGCCGTGGTGGTCAAAGGCGATGATTCCGTGGCGGTCGGCAATACCATCAGCTTTCCGGTCGAGGTAAGGGATGCCGATTTCGACTGCCGCGGAGCGGAAGCGATTGCCTGGGATTACAGCGGGTATCCTTTTCAGCACGGCGCCGTTCTTACCTCCGGGACCTTGACCCGGGAGTTTATCTGGACACCGGCGGTCTCGGACACGGGTGTTCATACCGCCTCTTTCGCCGTCGAGTCGGGCACATCTCAATGTGACGGCAGCGTGAAGATAATCGTCCGTGCTCTATCGCCGGCCTGTGCGGAAAAAGCGCCGGAGATCCGGCGCGAGCCGCGGTTCACTCCGGGAACCTCGAACGCCATTACCTATCGGCCGCAATGCGGCGCCTACGATCATCAGGTCTGTTACTTCGATTCGCTGGCGCCGGATCGAATCATGGGGTGCCGGACGCCGGAGATGCGCAAGTCGGCCGGCGGCGATGGCCTCGTGACGGTGGTAATCGATGGACTTGAAGACGGCAAGAAGTACGGCTATTTTGTGACCGCCTATTTTCTGGAATATCCCGATTCCTTCTCCTTTTCGGCCAGGGTCTATTCGACCCAGGACGCCAGCCCGCCTGAAAGCGTGACGACCACGGCGGTTACGGCGCTCTTTGGCGGTGCGGTGCGCATCTCCTGGTATGGAGTTCTTGACCGGGTCAGCATGGTCAACCGGTACGAGTTGTTCCGCAAGGAGGACGGGGGGGCGTATACGCTTTTGGCGACGATTCCGGCGGCGCCGGACAACGATCATACCAGCCGTTACGAATTTCATGATTCCGTGGTGGGCGGAACCGGTTTGGTGGAGGGAAGGCGGTATCATTACCTGGTTGAGGCGATTGATACGGTCGGCAATCGCGGCGGCGGCATCGAGTCGCCGGCGGTCATCCCGGATGCCACCCCGCCCTGCATCCCCAAGGTGGATGTTCCGTATGATTTTCGGTTTGTCTTCACCTCCTATGTCAAGGGGGTGAATTGCCGGGCTTGGGGGATATCGAATTGTCCCGGGATCGCGGCGGCGCATTATATCCGATTCCAGGCGGTGCGCGACAGTCTTAAATTTTTCGACTCCCGTTGGGGGGAAGGATACAGCTTCTTCGAAAGCGAATGGATACCCTACAATCCCGACAGCACGCAGTATCAATTCTCGTTTCTGCCGCCGTCGGGCGATTCCGCCTATGTCGATGGTCACCGGTACTATATCCGCGCCCAAGCCAAAGATTCGCTGGGAAATATCAGCTTCCGCGGCCATCCCGATTCACTCTGGTCCAGGCCGGACAGCGTCTATATGGACGCCCTGCCGCCGGGAGATATCGGCAATCTTGAGGCCACAGCCGGGCTCGACTTCCGCGACTCGTCAAGTATCATAACGCTTACCTGGCAGGCGGCACAGGACCTTTCCAGCGGCCTGAAGCAGTATCTGATTTATCGCAAGATAGGCGATGATGAGGCGTATAGCCAGATCGCCAGGACCTATGCGCCGTCCTATGTCGATCACGATGTCGATACCGATTCGCGGGAGGCAGCCTGTTATCAGATCGGTTCGGCCGATAATGTCGGCAATATCCGCGACAATCTCCACACCTCCTGGGAGGCCTGCGTGCGACCGAATCTGGGGCCGGTAATCACGGCGGCCTGCGACGCGGTAATTGAGGGGCGATGCTATTGCGGCCACGACATGACCGCGGTCTGCTGGCCTGAGTATGACCGGACCGGGGTCAAATCCTACCTGATGGAATGCGACGGCAAGCGGTATAGCCAGGAGAAGGGGGACACGACCTGCGGCCTGGTGCCGTTACCGGCGGATGGCGAACATGCTATTCGGGTACGGGTCCTCTTTGACAACGGCACGTTGAGCACCTGGTCGAACACGATCACCGTGACTCGGGACATGACGCCTCCCAATCCGATTGATACCCTGTGGGTGGATAGCCTCAGGAGCCGCGAAGGAAGTGTCGTAATCTGTTGGGATCAACCCTACGATGCCACCGGTATGGGACGATATCGGGTATTTCGGGCAGAAGGCGATGGGCCATTCGTACCGCTGCGCCATGTGCCTGCTACCTATTTCCCCGATAGCGACAGATCCCGCACCGTGTACCAAATATATCGATATATGGTTCACCCGATCGACCTGCTGGACAATGAGCAGACGGAGGGAAATGCCGAGGTTGCCACGTATTGTCAGCGGCCGCCGCAGATTGATTCAATCACCATCGCCGACGGGATCATCACCCTGCGCTGGAAACGGGCTCTGCCCAACCTATCGCAGGACTGGCTTGACACGATCCTGGTTAGACGAGAGACAGTCGACAGCGGCGTTGCCGAGGTGGCTCGATTGGCGGTGGTCAAGACCGACAGTTGCCTTTTCAGTGCCGTGGCGCATGGCCCCGGATATTATAGTTTCCAGGTTAAAGAGATTCCGCGCGATCTGGCGGGCGGCCTTTCCAGCGCCTGGTCCCACTCGGAGGGGATTGCTTTTGACTATGCCCCCGCGCCGGTCGAATCGCTGGTCGTGCAGCCGCAGCCGGTCCTGCCGGCCGACCGCAATTTGCCGAAGGGTAAGATGCAACTGGCTTGGACCTATGGCCAGCGCAGTTTTCTTGGCGGTTTTGTCGTTGACCGGTTCTGCAACGGCCGCCGTGACACGACCTTCTGGGTTTATCCTTCAGGCGACCCTATTACGGTGGTGCTGGATTCAACGGCCTGGGCTGATTCGCTCTATATGTACTGCGTCGTGGCTGAGGATAACCACCGCCTGATCAGCGACTCTCGTTGCGCGACCGGCGCCATATGTCCGATCTGGGTATATACGCCAAGCGTGATTCCCTTTGAGCCGCCATATTTCCGCAGCGATTCGTTGACCGTGTCATGGCAATGGCGCGACGGCGATTGCGACTCTTCCGGTTCGACCGCCGGCGCGGCGAT
>CAZPEV010000026.1:0-21033 GCA_964585635.1 uncultured Ignavibacteriales bacterium | reverse complement strand
GGTTGAAGTCAGCCGGGGACTTGATTTTGCCGGGCCGGATACCCGCACCGGCGACTGGGTCTCATGCGACCGGCGGCAAGCCAAGATTGATATCCGCTCGTTGGTCGACGCCGGAAACAAGACGCTTTACTGCCGGGTGCAGGCGCAAGATCGGTGGCAGAATATGTCACCCTGGTCGGACGCCTATTGTGAGCCGGAGACGATCATCTACGACGACATCGATCCCTCGCCGGCGCGCGGCCTGACCCTGAGAACGCGCGCTGATTCCTCGGCCACACCGGGGATTATCGATGTCAGCCTTTCCTGGCAGCCGGCCACCGACGTCGGCAGCGGCGTGGCGGAGTATCGAATATATCGCGACAGCAGCGACGGCCGGTGGCAGCTGGTGGGACGTACCGACATTACGCGCCTTGTGGACGATAGCCTGGCCGTTTTCGGTCTGGCGAGCAACGTCTACCGCTACACCGTACATCCGGTTGACGGCGTCGGGAACGAACAGAAGAGCCAAGAGCAGATCGAATATCTACAGATTGTTCCATGTCCGGATTCAGTGTGGGCGTCATCGAAGCAATATCTATCGTGGAACGGCGTCGATTTGGTGGATGCCTTTTTCGCGGAATGTTCCTATGATCGCGTCTACCTGGGGACCGCCTGGATGAACAATCTGCCCGATGCGGCCCGCGCCTTCATATCATCGCCGGATAGCGGCTCGTGCCATTTCTTGACCGATATGAACTTTGTCAGCCATTCGGTGATCTATTTCCATGTCAAGGCGATCAAAGGAAGCGATGAATCGGCGTGGTCGGAAGTGGTGACGTTTGGCGAAGGCGGAGTCGCGTCCTCTGACGGCAACGCCGTGCCTCGGGAATTCGAGTTGTCGCAGAATTATCCCAATCCGTTCAATCCGGTGACGCGAATCATATTTCGGCTGCCCGAGGCCGGCCGGGTCGCCTTGCGGATATTCAATATCAAGGGCGAGTTGGTCAGGACCCTGGTTGACAGGGATCTGCCGGCCGGCGAGTACAGCCTTGATTGGGATAGTTCCGATGAATCCGGTCGCGCCGTCGCCAGCGGAGTTTATTTCTACCAGATCCGGGCCGGCCAGATGTCGGCGGCGCGGAAGATGCTCCTGGTTCGGTAAAGGGGTGTAACAGTGAGACGAATCATTCTTTGTGTTTTGCTTACATCAATTTTGATGGCGGCGGGGTCGCCGGCGGCCGGCGGTGAAGATGCCGCGGGATGGTGGCTGAAGCCGCTTGAATGCGGAGCGATTGAACCATCATTGATCGATTCGACGCTCGTCCCGCCGGAAGTCATGGGGCTGCCGCAATTCTCCAAGGCCTTGTGTAATCGGCTGACCTGGACGGCGGTGACGGATCCGCGCTTGTTTCGCTACTATATTGAGGCGTCGCTGGCACCGACGTTTGACCCGGTCTTTACCTGTGAACTGATCGAGCCGACGCAAAGTGAGGCCGTTATTTGTGTCGAGCGGGAGGAGGCGGTCTGGTACCGGATTCGCTGCGCCACCGTTGATCGGCACTTCGGGCTCCCCTCGATCCCGGTGCATACGGCGCAGGATACGACGCCGCCGCAGTTGACCTCGCTGGTGCTGATCGGTCGGAGCACGAATGATTCGACTTGGTCGGCTACGCGGGAGGTTGACGTGCGCTTTTCCGGAAGCGACAATTATCCCGAGGGATGCGCCACCCTTTGGCTCTCCGAAGACCCGACCCTGGCCAACGCCGCGACATATCCCGTCAGCCGTTGTGGCGGGTGGGTGAGCTATACCCTCTCTGCGGGGGAGGAGCGGAAGACAGTTTATGGCCGGTTGGTCGATCGCGCCGGCAACGAAAGCGAAATCATCAGCGCCTCCATCCAAAGGACGATTGAGGCCCACAATTATCCCAACCCGTTCAATCCCGAAATCGATGGGCCTACATCGCTGGTGGTGGGCTTGCCGGAAGCGGGGATGGTGACGGTGTCCATCTATGACCTGTACGGCAATCTGGTGTTGGAGCGGACGGTTCCGGGAAAGCGGGGCGTCAACGACGGCAGCAGTGATGAGAACTTCCGTTGGAGGGGACGTAACGGGCACGGCGAGGCGGTTGCTGACGGCGGCTATCTATGCGTCATCAAGGCCGGCAACGGGACGTATATGATCAAGATGGCAGTGGCCAGGTAAGGGGTGCCGAGATGATGCATGCAAAAGCAGCAAAGCTGATCGCCACGGTGCTCTTGGCAGCCCTTATGGCGGCCACGGTGGTTGTCGCCGATGATAATATTAATGAAAAGGGGGAAGCCGGGCAGCCGGGAAGTTGGCTCTACTATGGGGCCAGCGTCCGCTCGTTGGCTTTGGGCGGGGCCTATGTTGCCGCGGCGGACGACGCCGGTAGTATCTTTTACAATCCGGCCGGCTTGATGCGTGAATATCGGGCCTGGGATATCTATGGCATGCATGCCAATCCCTTCTATGCCAGCCGCTACAATGCCTTTGCGGTCGTCTGGTCGCGGCCGGAGGCATATCAAAATGGGGCCGGCGGCTTTCTTCTGGGAGCCAATTCAGCGCTGGGCTTCGGTTTCATCGAGACCCGATCCGGCGATTTCCAGCATCGCTCCGCGTCCGATCAACTCATGGATGATTCGATCTTCAGCATTTACCATCAGGCGGCGTTCTTGACCTGGGCCTCGCGGTGGGCCGGCACGATGGGAATCGCTGACGCCGGGATCGGCCTTAAGGTAATCCGTCAGGGGTTGGATGGACTGGAGGGATATGGTTCCCACACCGGGGCCGGACTTGATTTCGGCCTGCAGATGCAGCTGATCCATCCCCGGCCGGCATCCGATCTGGTTCCGCTAAGGCATTTGTTGCCGTTGCGATTGGGAATGGTCTTTCAAAACATCCTTGGTCCTCGAGCCGGTTTTGGCAAAACGTCGGAAAAATATCCGTTCACAATTCGTTGGGGCGGAAGCTATCTGGCCCATGTAACCGATAAAGACCGAATCTTGGCGCTGGCCGATGCCACCCACACCTATTGGAAGCACGTCATCACCGGATGGCATATCGGGGCGGAGTACCAACGGCGGGTGTCCCAGTTGCAGGTGATGCCTCGGGCCGGAATAAACCGGGAATATGGCACGACCAAGTTCACCGCCGGCTTCGGTTTAGCCTATTCCATCAGCGGGTACGACCTGCAATTCGATTTTTCACCGGGGTTTGGCCGGCTGTACAGCGAGTTGGACAATGACCTGCGGTTTTCGCTGCGGGTGACGGCCGGAGCAGGGCGCACGGCGAAATATTTCCATGACAAGGCAAATGAATCGGCCAGTAATGCTGAGTTGGCTCGCTGGTGGGAATTGCAGGCCTTGGGCTGCTACCCCACGCCGGACGGGCGGAATGCATTGGCCAACGACACATCATCGCTATATAGCGCGGTCGTGGGGCTTGCCGAACAGTGGGACACAAAGAATCCCGTACGGGTCAGACGATATAATGAATTCCTGGGAGGATCGCGACAGGCCTCGCACCTGATCCGGGAGGCGTTGGCCGATCTGCGGGCCGGTCACCGTAAAGACGCCGGGAGTAAGGCAACCGAGGCTTTGGCCCTGGATATTTTCAGCACCGAGGCCTGTCCTACCGGCCTTGCCGTGACCAAAGCTGAAGCGCATTTGATCGTAGCGGAGACCGATTCCGCCGCTGCCCCGGATCAAGCAGAAGAAGCACGTAAGCTTCTGCAGAGCGCTTCATCTGATTCGGCGGAATATCTTTTGGGTCGATCTTTCTGGCATCGCAAGGAATGGGATAGCGCCGTCATCCAATACAGCAGGGTGTTGAGCAGCAAAACTGCCGGATCGGATCTAAAAGCCATGAGTATTCTGGGTATGGCCCAATGCTTTGCCGACAGCGGCGCAACGGTCTCATCGCCTTCGGTGGATTCGTTGGTAAAATTGTTGACCGCAGTGACTGCCGATTCAACCAAGCATCTCTCGGCTATGTATCTTCCGTTTCCCGGATACCCTGATATGACGCTTGCCGATGACGCCCAATATCTGCTGGGGTGCGTATACGAAAAGACCAAGGACACGACCAAGGCCATGAGGGCGTATGCAGCGGTGTGTCAACTCTTTCCCGGTTTGGATAGATGCACCGGCAAGTGGCCGTGGCTGCCGAACGGTGAAAACAAGGTTGATTCCTTGTTGGAAAAGCAAAATAAGACAAAGGCGAATCAATAATAGGTATGCATAAGGAGGACTAAGGTGGGAAAGAAGCTATTGGGACGTTCTTCCATGCTTCTGGCGGCAGTATTTGCGGGGGTGATTGCCATTCCCCAAATAAGCGTGGGGCAGGATACAACCTGTTGTCTGTCGGTCAAGGTGAATACGATCAGCGGCGAAAAGGAAGGCGGCTTCCTGGGGATCGGCGGGCATAATAAGGTCACCATGAACATAGGGTGGGCGCCATGCGGATCATTGAAGGAAATGGCCGCGAAGAGCTTTCTTCGGTATGATGTACTATTTACAGAGGACCTGAAGGGGAATACGGGCAAATCAGAGACTGTGGTGGGGGACACCAGTGTCTCTCTTACTAAGGAGATGGTTCCCGCCAAACAGTATTTTGTTTTGGTGTCGGCGATCGCAAGAATTGATAATGTCTCTAAGACCGTATGCGACACATTTATCACAGTCAGTTATCCCGCCGAAACCAACGCCCAGCGGTCGTCACCCAACAACGAAGGCTCGCTGGGCGGCGTTATGATATGGGGCGTCTGGAATTCCTCCATTCTCGGCAAATCGGCAATGGGCCTGGCTGCGATCTTGGTAATCATCGCCACAATCGTATGGATCCGGTGTCAGAAGACGATGCGATGGAAAGGACTTTTTCCCACACGATCCGAGATTGATGACAAGGTTGAGAGGGCAAAGATCATCGAGGAAGTATTCGGCAAGAGCTCGATTCTATTGCCTCCGGATAAACAGGAAGCGCTCATCAAAAGGACCATTGTCACGGCCGAGCGATTTTACCACGACATGCCGCTGGCGTTCAAAAAGAATAAGAAATACGATGTGCCGAATCGGCTGGTCAAGGAAAAACAGAAAAGTTCACCAAAACAGTCGGAAGGAGAAGAGACAAAGGATGCATCGTATCATTCGGAAGAACCTAAGGACTCATTACATATGTTGCCCACGGTGCGGATACTAAAGGCTGCGGCCGAGGCACGAATGGAGTATGGTTTGACGCCGACCATTAGCAAGAATCAGATTCAGGACGAGATTCGGAAGGTTGTGGTGGCTCAATCGGAGGCCGAGGCGGAGACCTTGAACAAAGGATCCAACGTCGACTGGTTATGGTATATCGGTTTTACCCTGCCATTGCTGGGGCTTTTCGGTACGGTAACGGGATTGGCAGTAGCATTTGACGCCTATAGCAAGGCTATTGATGCCGCGCTCCCTCACCCCAATATCGCTCCGGGCATCACGGAGGCGATTGCGACTACAATCTGGGGACTGCTTTTCGGGATACCGGCCATGCTGGGGTACTATTACTATAGCCATAAGCTCGATCGCATTGCGGGGGAATGGGAGATCATGGGGACAGATTTCTCCAAAGAGTGCTGTAAGTAGGCAGGGAGAGTTACGCCATGGCACGACAAAAGCGCGCCGCGCTTCGGCAACTGGAGATGGTTAGCCTCACCGACGTCATTTTGCTCATGCTGATCTTTGCCCTGGTGCAGAGTTACTATGAGTTTGTCATTCCCGGCGTGCCGGCCGAAGGGGAGAAGTCGGCATTGCGTATCACTCTCGGGAAGATGAAGGATATCGGTGAGAACGTGAGGGAGCAGCCGGTTGTGGTATCGAACGGCAGGGGTAGTCAGAGCAGTTCGGAGGTATATCGAATAGACCACGACTTTTATGCCGCAGATTCGACGGCTTTCTCGGCTATGAAGGCCAGCGGTCTTATAACCAAGTCTATCGTCGAATTCAGGCAGAGGTCGGGAAATGGCGATCAGGCGAACGGCATCCATGTTGAAGCTGACCCGGACACCCCGTTTAGGATCATCGATTTCATCATCCGGCAATGTGGTCGGAACGGAGAAGAGGCTTTGGGACTTATCACCTCGAAGTGAAAGGAATAAACATGGCAATTAAGTCTCGATTTGCCGTGAAGAGACAGATTATTCTGTATTCGTTGACCGATATGTTTTTTATCCTGCTGATGTTTTACCTGTGTGTCAAAACCGGCATGCCGGGCAGCGGCGTCGACGCCAAGCCGGTCACCAATCCCAAACCTGAGAGTGCGTCACTCATAAGCAAAGTCACGATTCCGGAGCCGGATAAGATCGGTAAGATCAATGCCCTTCTGCAGGTTTTGGCCTCCAACCGTTACCTATGGCTGGACCTGGCTGCGATCGACGACTATTCCCATTCCGCCAGCCCCGGCCAATTCGAGCAGAACCATACCTATAATATGGGTCATCTGCAGGGAATCATAACGGATTTCAAGAAGGCTCAGGCCAAGGACAATTCCCTGTATTGCCATGTGCTGGTTCGATATCCGGACTCCCTTGACTATAAGGGGGCCCGCCAGATTATCGAACTGCTCAGCACTACCCGGGCCGAGGATGCCAAATTCAACAGTAAACTTCAGCTATCGGTTATCGGGTACCGAACGGGCGAGCGGTTGAAATATGTGTCTACCCCAAATGCTCTGGAAATTCAATTCGGCTCGTTCTAGCACAGACGCGGGAGATGTGAATGAAATTATTTCTCACACTGGGAGCAGCGGCACTCGTGATGCTGCTATCCGGCCCGGGATGCGGTGATAAGAATGGTGTCATTACCGAGGTAAACTGCAGGCCGCCAGATTCGTTGGATGAGGTCCCGAAAGCCGGTTGGCTGGGAGTGAGGCTGGAAAGACCCCCGAAGGCAGTTCTTGAGTTCAAGTTGTATCCGAGTGTGCGGGAGAAGCTAAGGTGGAGAACGCTGGATTCGTTGTGCGGCCAGTTCAACAAGCCGCGCTTTACGATCATCGCTGACGTGCCGGTGAGTCAGGGGGAGGCCAAAGTGAAGCTTATGGAGCCCTATCTGTACGGTCTGGGAGGCAGAATGGCCGACATCGAAAGAACGGTGAAGAGTGCGTTATCCAGTTGGGAATATACTCCCTACATGTCAGGGCGCATAAAATTCCAGATCGATATAGGCAAGAGATCCGTCCATGTTGACTGCAGCGAGTTGTATCCTGATACGATTAAGCTGGGAACTCAGCCCCTCTGTGACATCCCCGATGCAAAGGCGTACGGGGTTAAAGTAACGGCGAGCCGGAGGCCGATCCAGTGACCCCTAGAAGAGATAGGCGTTGTATGTTTAAGATATTGATGTCGGCTCTGTTCGGTGCCCTTTTATTCGGTGACTTGGCCGGGCAGACTTCGGATGCCGGCGTTTCACCGCAAACAATCCTATCCGACGCGCAAAAAGCATATGAGAGCGCCTTCCCGACCTGTTCGGCTCCGGCTTTAGGCCAGTCGCTGGATAGATTTCGGGCGGTATGCGGATCCAAGTCATTGGAGCAGTATGCACGACTGTGTTGTAATGCCAAATATGGTGAAGCGTGGGTTTACTTTCGGCTTGGTGAGCGGACCGGGGAGGCCGAGAGATTCGCGGAGTCTTATCGTCTGTTTGATTCGTTGTTTACAGCAACGAAGGCGTTGGCCGCGGGGGACACGGCGGTGGCACGACTCCGCGCCTATGCCTGTTATATGGCCGGGGAAGCGCGTCTTCGGGAAGTTGAGACCGGAAAGTGGACGGCCATAAGCGATTATAGCTTATCCGCGGAGACGGCCGAGAAACTGATCAAGAAGCTGGATGATGCAGACGACCATTTCGAAGACTGCCTGGCAGACGGCGGTGGTCTGGCAGGGTTGTTGCCATTCAAAGGGGCGGCAGCCATCAGGAAGCAGGATATTGAGTTTGAAAAGGGAGTGCTTTGGGAGTTGGCCGATCAGGACGCCGACGCCAAGGCCCGTTTTGATAACGCGTCATATGTAATGAAGGACGTTGACCCGACCTACGAGCCTCTGGTCAATGAGCTGAAGGTCATTCACCAGGTGAGGCTGGCGGCTTGCGGAAAACCAACGAATGGTACCACCATCGATGCCGGTCTGCTTGACGACCGGGACCAGGCCCTGATCATGGGGAATTGGTATCAGGCAGTGGGTCTGGCTCTGATGACCAATGGTGAGGATGCCGCCGCTAAGGATCTGCTGCGTAAGGCGGATAGTCAATATCAGATCGCAGTAGACAAGAAGATTGCGGAAGCTTACTATTGGCGGGGGCTGGGCCAACTGATGTTGGGAGAGATCGACGACGCCGCGATCTCCGCCTATTTTGCCAAATTCATCGGGCTTGCCGAATCGGCGGAAAAGGACGGGCGTCTGGAACGGAGAGTCAAAATACTGCTGTCCGATGCGGTTTGGAAGGCGAAGCTGACTGAAATCTGCAAATCGGCCGCAGCCAACACTGATGCCCGCATCAATGAACTCCTCAGTGGTGTCGGTAATCGAGCCGATAGCGTTGCCCTGTCGACCGGAAAGTATCTGATAAAGAGGGCCGCCAACACTCCCAATGATGCCACGAGGGGGCCGCTAAGAAAATCCTATTTGATCATAGCGCAGGAATTTCTGAAGACCACCCGCGGTTCGCATAACAATGATTTGCGATCCGAGGCCATATTTTATGATGCCATAATTGAGGCGCTACGGGCGGCAAGCGAATCCAACCAAAAATGTTACGACACGGCGGCCGGAATGTTGGACGAGGTCATTTTGGCCAAGTCTCGATTCTCAGATGAAGCCAAGTATTTGCAGGCGATGTGCAGATATTATACGGGGCAATTGTCGAAGGCGGACACGCTATTCAGGGATCTTGTGAAAAGGAGGCATAGTGTACGGGCATTATACCATCTCGGCCAAATTCTAAGCGCTTCATATGAAAAATACAAAGCCAGGTTATGCGATGATGGAAGGTCGCCGGCTGCGCAGGATTCCTGCAACCGGTGGGCATCCATAGTCATTGAGGCTGGGAGGACAGGAAATCCGCCTAATATCCATCAATTCGCTATTCAGGAGTGGGAGGCAGACTCGTGTTTCCGAATATTTCGATGGAAGACAAATGAGGACAGTACAGAATATGGTTTTTTCCGGGGAAAAATCGGAACGGAATCGATCCAATTCGGCCGACCTGACAAAGCGCCTTCTCCTTCATTTGATACACTGGACATAGAAAGCGTGGTTTGCCCGGACACCCTTATCAAAGGTGATGATTTCTTCTGCGAAAAAATCACTGAGATGAAAGCGGTTCGCCTGGTTGCTAATGACGGGCTTAACCTGCTACGGAAATTCGGCTTTGCCAAGCGGACGCTCTATCCCACCAATCATCGGCTGGTCAGCTCGGTCATTGAATCGTCCAGTTTTTCGGATAAGTCTGCCGGCATACCGGACGTGATCGCAGGCAATACAGCTTGGGATCTGATCTTGCACATCAGGGAGGCGTCGGGCAGACCGATCAAGGATTCTGTTTGTTGCAGTATATCCAGTGCCGCCTGCGATCTGCATGATACCCTGCGGCCGCGTGAGGATGGGGTGTATTTTAAGCTGAATATCACTTGTGGCGGTACGGCAGAGATAAAGGTAACCCATCCCAAGTACTACACGGCGAGGCTGACTATTCCGCGGCGCGAATATGAATCTTTCGATGATACCATAGTATTGTCATGGAAAATCTCAAGCTATGACATATGCGATGATTCACTGTCCGCCGCTCTGGACGCGATTGAGGTTACTCGTCCCCATGGCGTGGAATACGGCATTGTGGCGAAGATGTTGAAGAACCTATCGGTGTTGAACGAGAGCAAGCGGACCGGCCTGCGAGATATTGCTTTCGACCCTGTGGGAAGGCGATTCCTGGCCGTGGACCGTGATTCGAACAATGCCCTTGTGGTGGCTTATCCTAAGGACGACGGCTTCAAAGAGAAGCCTCTGCGACTTGGTAGCAACGTGTCACTGGACTGCCCGGAGGGAATCGCTGTGGACCGGCAGGGCATTATTTACATAGCCGATTGGGGAAACAACCGGATAGTCGCGTTCAATAATTCTGGGAATGATGAAGGTACCGGAGATACCCTTTTCACTTTCCCCCGTCAAAGCGATTCCAGCAACGCGGATGCGTTGAGTTCGAGATTTCTGACTTTGCCGACACGTATTGCACTTGAGGAAGATGCTGGTCAACGGGAGACCTACATCTTGGTATTGGATCGATACGGTATTCACCGATTCGATTCTCGCGGAAGATACCTTGATACACCGATCCCGCTGGTGCTCCTACAATCGGCCCTGGGTTCCGTCCACGGTTCCGTCTTATCATTCGCGGTGACCGGATATGGTGAGGAAGCAAAGATTGCGGTTGTAGATCGCGTCTCCGGAAAGGTGCAGGTCTTTGCCCCAAAATGTCAGTAGTCGGGTAGGCGAAAGAAAGGTAACAGCGCGGGAGCGGTTCCCCATTGGGAGCGGATGAGTCGCAGGTGGTCAACGACGGCCGGGAGAGAGAAGGTGGAGCAAGAAAGGCATTGACTTTAGAACGATTAATAGTATAATAATAAAAGCAGGGTACCTGCACGGCGGCGCCACGGAAGACATCTTTGGGCACGGCATCGGGAGCGCAAGGCATTTTGTTTCGGAAGGAGAGGCCATCCTAAGCGGTACGGATTTTGGTGGCTGGTGTCATCGACGCGGCCGGTCGCGGTTGACGGGTTTCCGGACCGACATTGGGTGACCGATCAGAAGTAATTCAGGAGTTGGGGGAAGGATGGGATTTGTTCGCAATCTTGCGACCTATTCGATAGTGCTAGTGTTGGCCGCCAGCGATATGCTGTTATCCGACCCGCCGCTAATGGCCGGTCCGGATGCAATGCAGGGGTCATCGTCGAACCAGTTTGACTGTGAGACAATTGAGGCAAGGGATATTGACACCACCCTCCCGATCCCTATTCTGGATCCACTTCCCCAATATTCAAACGCCAAGTGGATCATACTGAGATGGCAGTGCGAAAAGGATAAGTCGCGGGTCTTTCGCTACTATGTTGAGGCGTCGTATCACGATATTTTCCGCCCCACGATCTTTGCCTGCGATCTGGTCGATTCCGAGCAGTACCATGATTCCATCTATGTGTGCAGGCAGCAGTACCATGATTCCATATGTGTATGCCCGCAGATCCCGGTATGGTTCCGTGTCCGCTGCGTGACCAAAGATTATCGGTACGGCAGACCGTCGGATTCAGTGTTCACGATTGTAGACACAATACCTCCACTGCTTGACAGTATTCGCCTAAGTGATGTTAGCAAAGAGGATTCGGCGCTGATCAGGGTGGCGTATTATGGATATGATTCAGGTTTGGCAGGATGTGCCTCGCTTCTGGTCTGGGAACCTGATGAAGACAATCTGGCGATATCTTCGATACCTGATTGCCAAGGGCGCAGAGATTATAGCCCAGTGACTAACGGTGAATGGGCGAATATATTCGTTTGTTTGGTTGATGCTGCCGGTAACAGAAGCAATACGCTGGATAGCACGGTGCGTATCATTCCCCCGGTTCCGATCAAAATTTCCGCTCATTGTTATCCCAATCCGTTCAATCCGGCCAAGGGTGAAAAGACCAATCTGGTCTTTAGCCTTTTGTCCGAAAGGACCGTTTCGATCAGGATATATGACGCCTTCGGCAACTTGGTGAAAGATTGGGAAGTGGTATGTCATGCGGGGGAAAATAGGGGGTCGGATAATGCTTTGCTCCAGTGGGATGGCAGAAAGGGATTGGATCCGATCGTGGGGATTGGAGGATTTATTTGCGCCATAAAATATGGCGATGGGAAGCCTGATATCGTTCGAATAGCGGTGCGGAAATAAGACTGGAGTGGGATGATTAATAGCGCAAAGGCATTTTGGCTGGTGACTGGGCTGCTGTGGTTGTTATGGGTACATGCGATTGCTGACCAACCGCACGGCGGGCAGCCGGGAGAATTTCTGCGGTATGGCGCGGGCGTGCGACCATTGAGTATGGGTGGGGCGTTTGTCGGGTTGGCTGATGATATTAATAGCATTTACTATAATCCCGCCGGGCTGATGTCAATGACGGGCTGGAAGGCAACGGCAATGTATGGCGATTATATGGATGCCAGCAGATTTGCCTATTTTGCACTGACCGGCCCGACAGGCTTGGATTTGAGATGGGGGGGAGCCTGGATTAACCATCATATGGGTGATTTCTTGAAAATAGATGAGTTAGATAATGACCAGGGTACATTCACACTTGATGAGAACGCCATCTATGGAACACTCGCGTGGGAGCCTATTTGTCGCGCATGGGGGATGGTCAGCGTCGGGGGAACGTTAAAATGGGTACAGCAGGGGTTTTCCTCGTATACTGGAACCAGTGGAATGGGTGCCGACGGCGGAATACTATTGCGCTGGATGCATATTCGAGCAGGGAAAAAACCCCCGCGTCCCGGGCACATAAATTTGGGCCGGGCTGGGCTGGTAATTCAGAATTTGCTGCGACCGACTCTGAAAACGGAGCAATACAAGGAATGCCTGCCTCCTCAAATCAGGATGGGCGTCAGCTACCAATGGCGTTTCCAAAATCGGAGTTTTCTATTGCTGACTGAAGTGCTTCCTCAAAATGGCCCAAAATTTCCGTGGGTGAGTCTGGATGATAAAAGCGAATATAGCGGGGGATGTGAATTTCAACAGCGAATGAGTGGCGGTCGGCTGGCCTTCGCCTTGCGAGCTGGATTTCGATACCCTGCCAATGAAATCACTCTGGGTGCGGGGATTTTGTTCGACGGAGAATCGGGAAAAGGCGCAAGAATCACAGACATTGACGCGTCCCACCGCGTGAAGCGCGTGGATGCCGACGGCAGCAACTGGTACCCGGAAGACCTGTTGATGCAGGTATCGGCGGGCCTGGGTCCGTCGGATAGCGCCCAATACTGGAACGCATTCCGGGCCGATAGCAGCGCAGGATCAGAGACTGCAGCCAGACGTCATTTATTGAGGATCCTTGAAAGGTATCCAGAACTTGACATAAGTAAGGCGGCCGAGCGCCTGTTTTGTCATTTCGACAAGAAGCACAGGGAGTGGTACTTGCGGGTAATGAGTGATTTACATGATCCGGAATTTCTTCCCCCTGCTGCCAGACCCGCGGAGAATTCTTTAAGATGAGGAATGGCAATCGCTGCAGCCATTCGCGGATAATAGCAAATAATGAAAGGAGTCGTAATGGCACTTAAGCATTTCCTGAAGAAGTACGACGATTACCTAAAACTTGCAGACCTGTTAATAACACTGATTGGCTTTGTTTGGATCATTTGGCAGCTATCTGCACTGCCGGAATACAATGAACACTTCGATCAGACTAGCCAAATATATTCTTCTATTGTCCTTCAGCCTGATATCCGACAAACTATGTCGATACAGGTACCAAAGTCATCAGCCGCCGTCCGGGCTCTCTCAGATAGTGCCTATGCCGCTCTATTGAGCGCAGCCAAAACCCTGGATTATGCTCCCGCCCTCCTGCTCTACAAGCGGCTAGTCAGTGTCAATAATGACCCCTCTGTTCTTACCAATTATGGTCTTGTGCTCTTGCAGTTATCGGATACAACTAACGCGATCAAGCGGTGGCAACAGGCGTTACACGCCAAAGCACATTATCCTGTAGCCTTAAATAATTATGCGGTAGTGCAGTTTGCACGCGGTGATTATCGCCATGCGATAAAATTGTTGAACGAAGCAATTTCAGAAGATCCAAAGTACAGTCTGGCCTTTTATAACCTTTACCTGTTTCAGTTCGCTCTAGGTAATTATGCGTACGCCGCAAAGGCGTTGGACGCTGCTGCCAAGCTGGAACCCCGATATGGTGCCGTTCGCGATTCCTTTGTCTCTCGAATTGCCGAATCGGGCAGATAGCGACGCGCCTTTCAGAAAAGGCACGATTGTGTAGTTTCCAATAGGTTGGCATTGGCCAAGACAGTGCTGTACATGGAGGGCATAGTATGCACATGCATTGGAAAGTCAGGCAACAACCACTTGGCCTTATTATAATACTAACTGTGGTTGTATTATGGTTTTCGGGATCGATAGCCTATTGTGATATTACTTCAAGACTCCCAGCATTACCGCAGGATTCCGGAGATTCTCATCAAAGTGCAGTCCCCATGAATGGCAAGATACCTCTTGGCCAAACGGCAATTGATTCTGTGCAGGGGAGGGAGGGCTGTGTCGCGCAGTCGAGGAATGTGCTGCAGCTATTCAATGACCATGATTACGTATCATGTAATACTCTTTTGGAGAAGTGCGGTTCTAACATTATAATAACTCCCGCATCAGAAAAAGACAAGACAATGGCTGCACTCTATATGGGAGGATGTTCTAGTGTCATTAATAGTGACACTGGCAAGGCGGGAAAGTACCTTGACAGTGCCCTGATCTACTGTAGTGCTGTAGATGGCGACAAAGACAACCATGCATATTGCAATAGCTTACTGATAATGGTGATGCCGATATTAACACAATTGAACAATGCGCGAGAGGAAATGATTCTGTCAAGATTTGTGCGACATGATTCCATGAATTGTACTGCGTTATGTGAACTGGCCAGACTGGCGTGTGTTGAATTGACGGCAAATGGACAGGCAAGAAGCAATATTGAAGGGAGTAGGAGGTTATGCGAGCTATTAGAGAAAGGGTGTAAGAACGAGTGCCAAGAAAGAATTGACGAACTGCGGAAGTGCACGCAGCCTCCGTGTAACGCGGATATATTGCTGAAGGCGGCGGATTCCTGTTGGGCGTGCGGAGACTGCAATGACGCAGCCAAGGCCTACGAGGCATTAATAAAATGCAAGGCGCTGGCGCCTGCACTATTCAAGCGGGCAATACTCTATCATGAATTTGGTAATTTGACGGAATCTGTAAATCTATTCGAAAGGGCCTCGAAGTTATCTGGGCAGGATTTGAAGTACTACAAAGCAGTGCAGATGCTATACGATGACAACGGCAAAAAGGCTGCTGAGATACTCGAAAAGATATTGATTTCGAAAAAAGACAACTATGACCAGTTCTACTTCTATGCCTTGGCTCTGCAAAAGGAGGCTAACGTAGCGTATGATGGTAGCGAGTGGGATCGTGCAGTAACGCTGCAAGACTCTGCAGCAAAGATGTTTGGGTCGGCTATTAATGGATTCAAGGAGAACAATATACGGTGCGATGGAAAGAGTCGATTCCAATTGGCCTTAGACAGTGCAGAAAATCTAAAGGTTCGGAATAGCACCAAGGCGGAGGAAATACGCACGCAAGCAAAAGCTGATGAAGCCTTCAAAATGGGACTAAAGTATTTCAATGACAGCACATATGGGAAGGCTATAGATGAATTCAATAAAGTTATCAAGTTATTCCCTGAGTTTCCGAATATCGCGTTCAATCTGGGAATCGCATATTTGCGGGACGGTCAGATTGACAGCGCTCTCAATCAATTTCATAGGGAGATGGCGGCAGGAATTAAGAAACCATATATCTATAGCGGAATAGTTATTGCATACAGCGAAAAGGCACTTACTAGCCATACCTGGTGTGATAGCATCACAAATCTTGCACAATCCTTAAAGTCAAACCTGTTTCAAGGCAATCTCCAAATTACGACCGCAGAGTCGGATACTCTCTTGTTCAATATTGCGTCGGCCTATATCAAGTGTGAAAAATATCAGGAAGCGATAGATATTCTGACCATGCTAATAGCCAAAGAAGGCGACTTGAGTCGCGAGGCACGGCAACATCGTGCCGATGCTTATCATCATCTAGGCAAAACAGATTCCTGTTCGCATGACCTGAAGAAAATGGAGAAGAATTGAACCAGATACACTGTTTCTTGTTCGTCGTGAGGCCGTGAGCGACTTGTACAAAAGTGCCTCGCGTACAGGGCCGGAATTCCATATCTAAAACCGTTTTGACATCCCCCAAGAAATATTGTAGATTCAACTTCAGAACAAAGATGCTCTTTACCTTTTCGTCATATCGGAGGGTGCTGGAGGCGATCACCCAGGGCGGGTCTGTCGTCCTCGGGATCGAGCAGTACCTGGCGGCGCGGCAGGCGGGAAGCCTACCGGAGGGGCGCTTTGTCGCCATCCGCCACGATGTCGACTACTTTCCCATGCGGGCGCTGGCGTTGGCCACAATCGAGGCGGAACGGCGAGTGGCGGTCACCTACTACTTCCGCCGTCGCTTTTTCGCCAGCAACCTCGACCTGATCCGCAAGGTCGCCAGCCTGGGGCATCAGATAGGGTATCATTACGAGGAGGTTGACACTCACCAGAAAGCCCCCAATATGCAGGTCGCCCGCGATGCGGCCGGCTTCTTCATCGGCGCCCTGCTGGATATCGACCGGCAGGGGTTCCCGATCCGCTCGGTCTGTGCCCATGGCAACCCCCTGACCGACGTCGACAACCGCCAGGTCGTGCACCTCGTGCGGGACAGCCAGTACCTGGACCATCTCGCCTTCACCTTCGACCGGGCCGAGGTCAAGGAGAAGATCTCCGACCGGTTGATCGGCGACGCCTCCATCGACGTCACCGGCGCTGACTTCGACCTGTATATCCCCGATACGGGACGGTTCAACCCCCGATATAACCTCAAAGACCGGATCGATGACTGCCCGATTGCGGGGCTGTCCAACCTGGATGATTTTGCCGCGATATTGCGCGATCCGAAAAATCGCCGCATCTATATGAACCTCCATCCCGATCGCTGGTCGGGGGATATGGCCACCTGGCTGTTCGATTTCACCTTCGACACCGCCAAGAACCTGGTCAAACGGCTGATCGGCAAGTCGGGCTACCGCGGGAAGCTGGTCGGCGACCGGGCCAAGAAACATCAACGGGCGGTGCTGAAATCGCTCGGGGAAAAACCGGATGACACCCAGGGTTCTGGTTCTTAACTGTTTCGTCAAAGGATGGAATATCCTGCGGGGGCTGGCCGATGCCGGTTTAGAGGTCAATGCCGGCCATCATAGTCCTGACGCGCCGGGGCTGTTTTCGAACCGGATCAAGGACAAGTCGGGGAATCTGGTTTATCCCGATCCCAAGACGAATCCCAAGGAATTCGTCGAGGCCGTGCTGGCGCATATCGAACGTCACCGGTTCGATATTGTCCTGCCGGTCAACGCCGCCGAGATGATGGCGCTGGCGCGGCGCAAAGACAGCGTCATCCGGTTCGCCCGGTTCCCCTTTGAGAATTATTACAAGCTGTTGCTGCTCCATGACAAAAAGTATTTCTTCGAATTGATGTGGGGATGCTGCGACCCGGGCATCTTGCCGCATAGCTGGTCGGTCGGGGATCAGACGCCGCCGATCAGCGATGTCATCGCCAAGTCGGGGCTGCCGCCGGTCCCGTATCAACCGATGGAAAATTTTGCCAGCGCCGACCATTTTATCAACGGCAACCCCGGCGTGGTCTATCCGGTGGTGGTCAAGACGCGGCGGGCGACGTCGGCGGTGGGAGTCTTTCGCGTGGGGAATGAGGCCGAGCTGCGACGGGCCTGCGATCGGCTCGATGGCGCCGACATCATCATCCAGGAGAATCTGGCCGGCCGAGGGGTGGGGATATCGTGGGTGCGATGGGACACGCCGGCCCTGCTTCACCACTTCGGACACAAACGGGTGCGCGAGTACCCGATCTCCGGGGGGGCGTCGACCAGCCGCGAAGCCTGGGACTGCGAGGGTCATCCTTTGCTGGCGGTGATGACCGGTCTGCTCGATCGTCTTGACTGGCACGGGGTGGTCATGTTCGAGTTGAAGGAAATGGCGAACGGCCGGGGGAGTTGCGACTACAAATTCCTTGAAGCCAACCCGCGCTTTTGGGGCTCGGTGCCGCTGGAGATGGTCAACGGCGTTAATTTTCCGGCGTTGCTGTGCCGGGCGGCGCTGGGCGAGGATCCCGGGCCGGTGACCAATCGCAACAGGTATCGCGCCCGGATATTGTTTTCGGACACGCTGTCGCTGGCGCTGAACGTCGTTCGCGGGCGGCGGGTGTGGTATAATCTGTCGGATTTTTTCAACTTCAGGCATCTTTACCTGGATGATATCGACCGGCGCGATCTTCCGGCCACGCGCAAGATATTCCGGCGGATGCTGGCCGAATTCTGGTCGCGCCTGTTTAAGCGCCGGTAACCCTCGCGACATTTCCATGACCAGCCGATCCCGTCGACAGCGGCCCGTCCTGGGACAGGTGTGCAAAAATTGAACAGGGGGGCGCGGCCGGGGCGGGCGTCCGGCGGGCGGATATAATGAAGGCGCGGGCAAACGCCGATAAGAGAAGTAATTAATATTGAATCGTACGGCAGGCGGGAGGCGATATATGCGTATCGCGGCGTTGGGTATATTGAGTATCATACTACTATTCGGCTGCAACAGCCAGACGACGTCGATTCGGAGCACGTCGGCGGATGAGGCGCCGCAGGATATCAGGTCCAGCGAGAATTTGGCCTCGGACAATCAACTGCTCGAGGGGAAGGCGCAGTACCTGAAGGGGGACTACCGCCAGGCCTGCAAGCATCTGATCCGGGCGGTGGCCAACAATCAGCGGAACTGGGAAGCGCAGTATTATTTCGGGTTGTCGCAGCAGAAGCTGGGGATGCACGACCGCGCGGTGACGGCGCTGACGGCGGCGTTGCGGTACTGCCCCTCGGAGCAGCAGACGGTGGCCCGGATCAACTACGGGCTGGGAGTCAGCCTGGAGGCGCAGGGATTTTTGGCCAAGGCGATGGAGCAGTATACGATTGCGACCACGCTCTGGCCGGATTTCGCCGAGGCCCAGACTGCCCTGGCGCGGGTAGACGCCAAATTGGCCATAGGGAAGCAGCAGACGACCGATTAGACGGTTATTGGGACATTCCCTTTCCATATACATTTCTCATAGATGGCCGGGCGGACGGCCAGTTCGCCCGGCCTTTTCATTTGTGAAATTTCGCCCAAAAGTGAATCAACGGCATGGGAAATCACTTCTTCTTACCTTTTCCTATAAGGGGCAATCGTTTGAGAGTCTCTATCATAAGTTGCAGGAAGGTTTTGTCGGCTAGTCTATTATCCTGCTTAAGCTGCAGGGCGCCAATGATAGAAAGAATTATGACGCCACCAATAATGACGACTGGCAGGGAATATGGCGAGATATTATTGCTAATTACAGCCACAAGTATTATTACGATTACCGCCGCAAAGAGATAGAACAAACCGGAAATCCATGGACTTCCGCTTCCAGATTTTACCGTACTGGAACCGACATTCGGGTTGCTATCGAGACTGTCATGATGGGCTTTTTCGTGCATAATTTCATATTCCTCCCGTGTTCGCTTAAGACGTGCTTCATAAGGTTCAATACCGTCCAGAAGCTGCCTGACAGAAATCCGTTCTCGTAGTCCCTCAGGAATGAATGTTTCCTCCCCCATCTCCTCTAATTGTCGCAAATGGCGATAATCGACTACGATTTCCGGGTGGTTAGGGAGGGGCACTTTTTCATCTGCTACGATCTTGGCAATGGTTTTGTGAATCGCATCGAAATGCGAACGGATGATCGCCAGAAACTCCCGCCGCGTCCGCTCCGTGCCGATTACAGAAATAAACACCTTCTTATCTTCGAGATCGGCGCGTATGAGAGCCTTGTTGCCATTGTATTTCAGCACCACGCCAGTGCGCCAGTAGGTGCTTCGAGCTATTTGCTGATGTGCCCGTACAATAAAGCGGGAAATGACGCTGCTGGGGAGAAAATTGTAGTGATATTCAAATCTGAGCTCGCCGGTTTCCGGCCAGTTCAACTCGGGCTGCTCCTTGGGGAGTAGGTCCGGTATCAGATGTCTTTCCGGTTGCCCCTCAAAGGCAAAGCATAATTCGAACTTTCGCATCATGTCGACAATCAGTGATTGCCTGTCAGGGGGGTACGCCGAATCATCGAGAATGACTCGCAGGGAATCGGAATCGAGAACTCCTTTGGATTGGAACATAAGGTTCGAGTTCAGGATGCGATATACCCCGCCGGTCACCCATTCGGGGTTGAGGATATTGGTGCTGACCAGGCGGGGGTCATCAAAGTGCAGCACGATACCAAGGTCGTGTAGGAAACCTATAAGTGTCTTGCGTAGAAGCTCGTCAATTCCTTCAGTTGTGCACATGGTATCGTAATCGCCGTACGGAATCAGGTCCTGAGCCATCTCCTCCAGCTTGCTCTTGACGGCAAACCAACTGGGCAACCATTCGATGGCGATATGTTCCAACTGGGCGGCAACGTCCACAATTAGGCGGCGCAGGACGTCGATTCCTTCGTTTCGTTCGCACGATGTATACGCAAATCCTTTGATGTTCGAATATTTCGCTCTCAGTCCCCGTTTGTCAATATACAGCTTCTGTTGGTCGATTTTATTGATGACGACGATCACAGGCGAGTCGCCGCCGAAGCTTTCAATCAGTTTCAGCCAATACTCGACAATGCTCACCTTCTCTTCCTTCCGGGCGTCAAGAACCAAAATATACAGGCTGCGCTTTGTAAGGAAGAATTGATGAGTGGCATGCATGATTTCCTGTCCACCGAAATCCCAAACGTTGAGCCTGATATCGCGCCCTTTCGCCTGCACCGACCACGGCTCGATAATTATTCCCTCCGTTTTTTTCTCGTCCGGGCGATAGATGTTGCGAATCAACCGATTGACGATACAGGTTTTGCCCACTGTTCCTTCGCCGACAAGGATCATCTTGGCTTCGTTGATGCTTTTCTTCTCGCGGGCGTGGATATGGGAAAAATAGTACGCGAGTATTTCCTCCGGGCGGTCATATTTTCTCAAAATCTCGGGCGGAATCGGTAGTCGGTTGTCTTCCAGGTCAATTCCTTTCAGGTTGGTGAGTTTGGCGAGGGCGTCGGGGATGGTGGTGATCTGATTGTCGGATAAGGAAAGCGATG
>CAZPEV010000025.1:0-25801 GCA_964585635.1 uncultured Ignavibacteriales bacterium | reverse complement strand
ACAGCTTGATCAGCTCGATTGACTCGCGATCGCTCAGCCGCTCCAGTACCCCGACGTGGCGGTTGGGCACGATCAGCAGATGGCCGCAGTTATAGGGAAATTTGTTGAGGACGATATACGATTGCGGAGAACGGTGGAGGATCAGGTTTGGGGAACCGATCTTCTCCTCCGCCGCCAAGCGGCAGAAGATACATCCTTTTTCTTTTTTCCCCAGAATGAATTCGGACCGCCATGGGGCCCAAATACTTTTTTCCGCCATAGGGGAACAATATAACAATCGGGGGACTGAAATAAAGGAAAATCTACGACCGTATGGGCGCCTCGGCGGGAAGCGCCGCCTGCTCCGGACGGCAGGGAATCAGATGAACCGCGGCCGTCCATTGGGTATCATCGGTTGTGGCGGCCACCACCTGCCGCTTCGCCGCCGCCGAGGCCAAAAGCGCCTGTAAGTGCCGGCGGCGGCGGCTGTCCAGCCGCGCGTCGGCCTGGTCCAGAAACATCGGCAGCGCAAACTCCGGTCCCAGATGATCAATCGCCGCCAGACGAAAGGCCAGATACGCGGCATCCCGGGTCGACGACGACAGTTGGGCGCCCAGCCGATGCCAGTGACCGGCCGCCGTCAAAGCGATTTCGAAGTCACCCGTTTCCTTGACCAACCGTAAACGATCATACTTTCCTTCCGTCAGGGTTGCCAGATAGGAAGAAGCCTCCTCACCGTAGGCCACGAACGTCTCCTCGATCAATCGATCGGCCGACCGATTCAACGCCAGAAGGGTAATCTTCAGGACCTCCAACTGCCCACTGGTATCGCAATGCTTCCGTTTGAGCATCTCCAATTCGTCATCGATGAGAGTAAGATCCTGCTTGACCTTGGCAACGGCCGAACAACGCTCGGTCAGAAGTGCCGCCCGCTCGCCCATGACCGTGCGGCGCACCCGCCTCGCGGTCAGATCCTGTCGCAGGTCGGGCATGGTCGGGGCCAACCCGGCAAATTTCGCCAACGGCCCTAATTCGGTATTGATCCGAACCACGTCCAACTCAAGCTGCTCTTTATTCTTGACCAGATACGGCATTCCTTGATCATCGGTCAACAGCGCCAGCGTACTCTTGAGATTGTCGAGGTGCAACTCAAGCGTCTGACGGCGCGAGGCCAACTCACGCATGGCCCTGATCGGATCCGCCGAGCGCAGATCATAAATGGCGTTCAGGTCGGCATACATCGCATCCAGCCGGGTCGTCTGCCGCCTGAAAAAGACGGCCGCCTTTTTCTTGGCCCGGATATATTCCAGATAGAATCCGGTTCGAACTATCCAGACCAATACCATCACCGGAATGGTGAAGGGAAAGATGGCCGCCGCCGGCCCGGTGGTCAGATACCCGTTTTGCTGGATAACATAGATCAGGCAGAGTAACGCCAAAAGCAGCGTCGCCGCCAAAAACGAGCGGTTGCCCTTTCCCCGCAGGGCGATGAGGGCATCCATACGCCGCTTGGACTCATCCACTTCGGCCGCCAGACGATCCCGACGGGCGGCGATTTCCTCGATCTCAGAAGTCGCGGGGAGATTGATATGGGCCAGCTCCTTTTCGATTTTGGCCGCCTCCTCGGACGCCAGCACCGCCTTGGAGTAGTTGGCCAGATGCGTCTGCAGCCGTTCTTCCAGGCCGGCCATCCGGGCATCGAGCTGCTGATATGCCTCGGCCCCCACCACCTTTTCCTCCAGAGCGGCCAATTGATCATCTAATCGCTTAACGCTCTCCTGGACCTCATCCAGCTCTGTCCGGCTCCGCTCCAGTATGGCGAGATTATCCTCCAACGCCGATTTCTGCCGCAGGCATTGGGCGATCTGATCGTTGATGGTATCGATCTCCCGGGGGCCATGAGCCCTGGGATTATCCAACGTCTTAATCTGCTCGTCAAGATACCGGGCGGCTTTGATCCGGTCAAAACCGGAAAAGAGAGGGGTCTCCAGGGCCGATTTAAGCCTTTCTTTATATCTTTCCAGCGAGGTCGGATGATCGGATGAAAAACTGCAAATCGATTCGGCCAAATGCCGGTCGGCGGTGCCAAAATATGTCATTAGCTTGTCGCGGATCGCTTTGCCTTCATAGACCAGACCATCGGAGTCGGTCATGAGATCGGCCCCGGCGCCATAGTCGCGGATGAGAACGTACTCCCGCTCCCCGACTGAAAAGGCCAGGGTTAGCCGGAAGGGCGCTGCCTGGCTCCAATTGTGAAGAGCCGAGACGGCCTTCTTCTCGGTGGCGCCGTCTTCATAGAGAGCCGTAAAGATCGCCCGGAAAATGGTCGACTTGCCGCTCTCGTTAAGACCGACCAGAAGGTTCGTCCCCTCGACAAACCTGATCGTCCGGTCATGGAAACAGCCGAAGTTCTCCATCCGGACGGAGGTCAGAGCTACACGGCCGTCGGTCATATCTCGCCTTTGATCAGGCGTACGCCCAGTTCGGCCGCCTGATCATAGAGACCCGACCGTTCGGATGTATCATCCTGCTTCAGCCGGGATAACTCTTTAAGAAATTCCACCGCCAGCCGGTTGCCGTCCGTATGAACGGCGCTTGGCTCCGGAGCCGATATCTTCTTTTCAGCATGATCGTCGGTAATCACCAGAAAGAACCTCGATATGACGTCAGAGACAATTCTTGCGACCTCATCACGCTCTTTGAAAGTATCGGAAACCAAAAAGTCAATCTTTACCGCGATGTGATCGCCGGCCGATCTTTCCAGTATTCGCCTAACTTGTTGAGGATGAAAGACTTTTTCTTTGATATGTCGAAAACTGATGATGCCGGTGGTCAACCATTCCGTCTCAATAGCGGCGTCGGATATGGTTACTCGGGCGGCTGTCCCCTCTTCCGGGTCACCGAAGCCGAGCGGTTGAGGGATGCCCGCATAAACCACCGTGGTGCCTCCAACCTGCTCGCGGCGGGGTCGATGCCAATGCCCCAGCGCCAGATAATCAAGGCCGCCGGCCCCGATATCAGCCGGGTCGATCGGAAAATCTCCATCAAGATTCAGGCCGCCGAGCACAAGCGACCCGTGCGCCAGACCAATATGGTATTTTTCACCGCCGCTACGCACCAGGCCATCGATGGGCGAACGGCGTGACCGGTTGGACCGGTTGGGTCGGAAATAGAGGCGACAATCGGCTTCCGGAATCCTCAGGGGCGAGACAATAGTATCATTCAGAACGGTAATTCTCGAATGAGCCGGGTTGAAATCGCCTTCGGAGAGAATCGATCCCTCACTGAGAAAATCATGCGTTCCGGGAATAATGTACACGGGAATATCGGGGAAGTCCGCGAAGACGGCGCCGGTTTGCCTTAGGACCGCCTCCAATGGCCGGCGGCAGTCGAACAGGTCGCCGCAAATCAGGACAAACGCCGCCCGACTGTCGGCGGCGGCGGCCAGAACCTTGGCCAGCGCGGCATATTGCGCGGCCCGAAGATCGTCGGCCTTGGCGCCATACCTTCGCAAGTCGGCGCCGAGGTGAAAGTCGGCCGCATGCACAAAGGTTAGAGGCATTTAACGCAGCAGTTTTTTCTCGATCAAACCGATGGGAATCGATCCCTCGCTCAGCAAACGATCATGGAACGACTGCAGAGAAAACCGTTCCCCTTCCTGCTGCTTGACCCGGTCGCGCAGGCTGACAATGGCCTGCTTGCCTATCAGATAGCTCATCGCCGCCCCCGGGGTCATGGTGTACCGTAGCACCTCGGCCTTGATTAGGCTGGTATCGGCATCCACCGCCTCCGCCATCCAAGCCACGGCCTCGTCGAAGCCGAGTTGGCCTGTCTGCAGCTTGACATCGGCAATAATACGCGCCGCCCGAAACTTTATTCCCCCCAATATGCGCAAATAGCGGCCGGGGTTATCCTCGTACAGCCCGGCCTCGTACATCATTTCCTCACAGTAGAGCGCCCACCCCTCGATCAAAAGATTGTTCATCTGCCAGCGGCGGACAGGCGAGGGATGGCGCCGGGCCAGTTGCATCTGGAGGTGGCGGCCGGGATACGCCTCGTGCACCACGCCGCCCCGAAAGCCACGATCGCGCATGGAACGAAAGTACTGCTCCCGCTGCGCCGCCGTCAGCGTGTCGGGAATGACGCCGACGTAGAAATACCCGATGCCGGCGGAGTCAAACGGCCCCGCCTGCTGGTAGGCGATGCCGCCGGTGACGCCGCGCAGAAATTCCGGCGTTTCGATGATGGCGCAGGGGGCCAAGCCGGCGGGAATGGTCACGATATGACTGTCCGCCACGTATTGCCTGACCATCTCCATTTCCCAGGCGTAATAGTCGAGGACGTCCTTCTTTGTCAGCGATGACGGCACGAATATCGGTTTGCGCCGGAAATACCCCGCCGCCTCATCCTCCTGGGAACGCTTTTGGTAAGCCGCCTGGGCTTCGGCCAGTAGAGCCTCCCCCATCCGCAGAAGCGAATCGGAGTCATAAGGCAGAAAATACTCGTGCTGCAACAGATAATCATAATACTCTTTGCCGATGGCAAATCCCTTGGGATCGCCCGGCGCCGCCGTCGAAAGAAACTGCCGGAAACCGTCCAAAGCCGCCAGCGCTTCACCTGAGGCGGCCGCCAGATCGCGGGCGCGATCGGGAAATTGGGCCGATAAGCGGGAGGTGACGCTGCCATAGAATTCCATGACATTGTCGATGTTGTCCAGGGCGTAGTCGAGCCAAATCTGGGGCGGAGATTGCAGATTTGTCTCGGCTTGCCGCAGAAAGGCCGGCAGCGCCTTCATCCGCCCGACGATGTTGTCGACCTGCTTGGCCACCACGGTCTGGGCGCTCTTGAGTATAAAATAGACACCGTTGGCGGCGTCATCGAGGTAGATGTTCGGGTTCTTCTTATAGTACTCCAGCTTGCCCAGCGTCAGAAGCGCCAGGTCGCAATTGCTGTTGAGCAGCTTGACGTCAATCTCCTGGTCGACCGGAAGGGCGGCCTGCAAGAGCGGATGCAACCGCTGAATGTACCCTTTAATCCGCTCGTATTCCTTGCTGACGGCGTCCGGTGAATAGTCGGTAAATCTATCGTCGTAGGCGTGGACGCCCATGTCGGTCGCGTTGACCGGCCAGTACTCCTGCAGGTTTTCGAGAATCTGCTTGGACAGCTCCGCGATCCGTTTGTCGGTCTTGGTGTCGGCGGCCGTCCCCGGCGACAACCCCGCCAGCAATAACATCAATGCCAGACATGCCTGTCTCATCTGAACCTCCCGTCGCCAAGATTTCCGCCGCAGTATGGCCCGCCGCAAACGGCCGGTCAACCATTTTTTTCGAAGCGGGCCGCCAATTCGGTATGCATCGTATGGGGGAACATATCAAATGGAATCACTTCATATAAGCGATAGCCGGCCCGACCCAATCCGGCCGCGTCGCGGGCGAAGGTGGCCGGATTGCAGGAGATATAGATCAGGCGGCGGGCCTGCAAAGCGATCAGACGCGCCAAGGCCTTGGGGTGCATTCCCGCCCGGGGGGGGTCATTGAAGACGACGTCGAAGGCGACCTCGCGCAACTCGTCCGAGGCCAGGACCTCGTGGGCGTTGCCGGCCAGGAAGCGGCCGGTAGTAATGTCGTTGATGGCCGCGTTGATGTCGGCGGCGGCGATTGATTCCGCCTCGATATCGATGCCGATCACCCGTTTCGCCCGTGCCGCCGCGCACAAGCCGATCGCCCCCGCGCCGCAGTACAGATCCAGCACCGTCTCGGCGCCGGTCAGCCCGGCCAGATCGACGGCCGTCCGATACAGCGCCTCCGACTGGCGGCTGTTGGTTTGAAAAAACGACAACGGGCCGATCCGAAACCGGAGACCCAAGATCTCCTCTTCGATATATCCCGGCCCAAAGAGCACCTCCCGGACTTCCCCGCGGGCGATATTGGTCAGGGTATCGTTGACCATCCAGATCACCGTCGTCACCGACGGGAAGGAGGCGCACAGCGCTGCCGTCAACCGTTGTCGGTCGTCAAACGAGCCCGCGCCGGTCACCAGCACCACCATCGTCTGCCCGGTGTTTTTCCCCTCGCGAACGATGGCAAAGCGCAAGAAACCGGTATGGGCAACCAGGTCGTAAACCGGAAGGCCGAGCTCGGATACCTTTTCACGCAGGAAGGCAACGATCCGGTTCGACGCCTCCGATTGCAGATGGCAGCGATGGAGATCAAAGATGCGGTCGAATCGTCCCCGCTCATGCAGACCGAGAACGAACCCGCGCTGCGACCGGCCCTGGTCGAAGGGATAAACATGAAACGAGAATTCCATCTTGTTCCGATAGAAGAACTGATCCGGGGAGGGATGGATCTCTCCCACCGCGACATCCTCGAACCCGCCGATCCGTTCCAGCGCCGCCACGACCTGATTACGCTTATAATCCAGTTGCCGGCGATAATCAAGGTCCTGCCAGGAACAGCCGCCGCAGATGGCAAAGTGCTCGCAGGCGGCAGGTATCCGGTCCGGCGAGCGGGTGAGAAGACGCAGCAAATGGGCCTGATTGAAAGTGCGCTTGGACCTGACGATGACCGCTTCGACCCTCTCCCCCGGCAGGCCGCCGTCGACAAAGGTCACCTTGCCGCCGTCGTACCCGACCGCCCGGCCATTATTGGCCAGATCGACGATCTCCAGCTCGACCAGCCTGTTCTTCATGCTTGGTCGTTGTCGCACGGTGAGAGGCCGGGAAGGATATTCTGCTCAGGACAAATTTCGCCTTCCGGCTGAATGGTCGCGTGGTCGATGCCGTGTTCGTCGCGCAGAACGTCGTGGACGGTCCTGATGACGGCGGGGAAATCGCGGCCGTACGGCTCCAACAGGGTGACGTGGCAGGAGAGCGCCACCTGGCTGCTGGAAATCGACCAGATGTGCAGGTGATGAACGTCGGTCACGCCGGGAACGGTCAGGATCGTGCGGGTCACCGCGTCGGGATCGATTCCCTTGGGGGCCGCTTCCATGAAAATCCCGCCGGCTTCCTTGAGGACGTCGAGGCTGGACCAGAGGATCATCATGGCGATCAAGACCGATAGGATTAGATCCAGCAGGTACCATCCCGAGAAGAGGATGACGATTCCACCGGCTATCACCGCCACCGATGAGATGGCATCATAGAGCATATGCAGGAAGGCGGCGCGGGCGTTGATCGTCTTGTGCCGATCGTGCACCAAGATCCAAACCGACAGCAGGTTGCCGGCCAGGCCGATCATCCCCACGACCACCATGATCGGCACGTTGATCGGCGTCGGCTGGGCATAGCGAAAAAACGCCTCGTAGACGATGAACAGGGCGATGCCGACCAGCGCCAGGGCGTTGATGACGGCGGTCACCACCTCCAGACGCTTGAAACCATAGGTCGAGCGCTTGGTCGGACGCAGGGTCGATCCCCAGGCGCCGAAGTAAGCCAGGATCAGCGCAATGACATCCGACAGGTTGTGCCCGGCGTCCGACAACAGGGCCAATGATCCCGACATCAGCCCCCCGACCGCCTCGGCGGCGGTGATGACCAGATTCAGCAGGATCGTCCAGCCCAAACGAGCCGCGCTGGTGCCGTGGTGGTGATGGTGGTCGTGGCTCACCGTTTCCTGTCCCCGATGGTCGATATCGTCAATCCCTTCCATCCTGTCCAATTAATACGATTTCGACGGGGGGGACAAGAAATCATTTCCCTCTTCGATCTATCTTGCGGCGTTGAGAATCACTGGGGATGGCCGCTCCGGCGGCGACATAACAAAAACGCGACGGACGATGGTGTCCGCCGCGCACATGTTTCCACCGCCGGTTAGTCCTGGCGGATGGACACAAGTCTGGGCAGGGTCGCGTTCGCTTTCGCGGTCACGATCCCACCCATCATGTGACTTGAGGTCTTGAATCTACCAGTTCTTGCGGTTGTTGTTGCGCGTCTGGGAATAGGCGCGCCCGCTATTGTCTGATTTGGGCTTGGCTTCGCTGACGGTCATGTTGCGTCCGCCCATTTCCGTACCGTTCAGACCGGCGATGGCCGCCTGGGCCTCGGCCTGGGTGGCCATTTCCACGAATCCGAATCCCTTTGATTCGCCGCTGAACTTGTCCTTGATGATGTTGACGCTGGAGACCTGACCAAAGGTCGTGAAGGCCTGACGAATGTCGTCTTCCGAGGTCTGGTACGCCAAATTGCCCACGTAGATATTCATTGTTGCTCTCCTAATTGTGCTTATCCCTTGTCGGAGACTTTCTGAAAAGAATTTCGCGACCAAAGATAAACGTGTTCTGCGCCTCCTGGCGCGTTCGTCCCCGAATTGGGATTTTGACAAGGGTTGCTCAGGAAGAACAAAGCTCGAACAAAACCAATTACGAAGGAAGTTTACATATACATGTCTATTAACGGCAGTTTTATGGAAAAAGTCAATACTATTTTCAAAATTCTTTTTTGAGGGCAGCCGGAGTCGATCCCCGGACCGGGGCCAAGACGCGGCGGCCGGAGACCGGTTGACGCCGGCAACATCCGCAGGCATAGTCTTGACTATTGCTCGGTTCGTACGACCACAATCGTGCAATTGGTTACCATCGCCGCCAGAGCGCCCAGGGCCGCCAGGACCGGCAAAATCAACGCCCCGGCCGAAGCCCACGTCACGGGAATCTCAAGCAGGGAATCCCCTTTTTCATTCTTGATAATCAGCCGCCGGATATTTGCTTCATGGAGCAGTTTCTTGGCCGTCTCGACCAACTGAGCGCCGCTGACCTTGATTTCCTCGGTAATGGTTTTTTCATCGTCCATGCTCATTCTCCTGTATCATCGGTGCATTGAGGTTCTGGAATCTGCCGCGGGTGCGCCTCCCGGCCGGCTATTCTTCAAAAAACCAGACGATATAGTCGCAGCCGTCGCAGATATAATTGATGGCCTGCTTGTTGGCCCAATCAAGCTCCATGAAAGTCAGGCCCCGGGTATTCAGAAGCGATTTGCGGGTCCAGAACCGGGTCGAACCACAGATAGGGCAGGTTAATTTACGCCCCTTGATCTCGAATTCCATGATTTCTTTTTTCGAACTCATCGGTAGATCCCCTTCTCGTTTATTGTGTCTTAGTCTACCTCAAGCAAGATATCGTCTGCAACATATACATTGATAGGGGGTGGAAATTCATGGGTTCTCCCGCTGATCTTTGACCTGTCTCATCGGGCCGGGAAACCCGGCCCCTACGAAAATGGCACAACTGCATGAGGGCGTGGTTTCCGCGCGCGATTTCAAGACTTTGCCTGATCCGGCCACAGGGACGGCTTTTGGGTGGAACGAACCCAACTTTTGGCAGCAGGCGAAAATGGTCGCATGGACGCTATTCATATGCCGCACCAGCAGATATGACTGTTTGGGCTGGGAGAAATTGGGTTCGTTCTGTCATTTTCGGGGGGCCCCACAGTTTCGGTGCTATTGGGGCCGGTTTGTGCCCGAAAGTTGTCCATATTGGGCGATAAAGTTCTAGCGGCAGAAGGGGATATCTGCGGCAGATGGATTGAATTGCAGGTAAACACCCCCAAACAAGTTTGGGGGTGGCACACAATAAGTTTTTCAGCCTTGAGAGAGCGTGCTCTGCGCGGCGTTGGTTTTCGGTTGCTGGCATGGATATACCTCTCATATGTTCCTCTACTAAAGGGGGCGCGATAGCGTTCAACATCGAAAGTGTAGTGATTTGTGCGGTCCGAGCTCGCTTGAGGGGGAGATGACGGAGGACAAGCAAGAAACATCCCCAAACAAGTTTGGGGATGGCACACCTGAATTTTCCGGGCTTGAAAGAGCGCACGCGGCGTTCATCCTGGAATAGGCAGTGACCAACACTCCTGCCCTGCCAGCTATTCGGTGTACTTAAAAATTTCTCTGGCAAAATGATTAAATATCGGTGGCCATAAAAGAGCTCCATTCACGCTGCCCACTCTTCCCCATGCCCAAGTACCCTCTTGGGTCCCGCCCTGTAGATAAAGGAATTCATGAACAAATTCCCCCTTCTCTTTTGTCCATATGAAGATCGCCTTGAACTGCTTCGGATCCTCTTCGCTTCTATCCACAAAAAGGGGCAGCAATTGGACTGCCATCGGGGTCCAATCGGGTGCCGAACACCCCCAAATCCTGCACAAACGATACAATGACACATTGCCTTCCACGGTCGGCTTCATATCAATCACAATGGCGTACTTTTCTACGGGGTCGCATCCCAGTCGGCGGATAATCTCCGATTCTGGCATTTCCCAGAAAATCGCCTCTTCATTTTGCCTTTCTCCAGATTTGCTTCTCACATATTCAGTGATAGGCCCCGCTTTCCCAGCCAAAGCAACTTGTCGTTCACGAGTGAATTGTGTGCTCTTTCCTTGACCAGTGCTCTCGATACGATAAAGCAAAAATGGCATGTTCTCCCTCTCTTTCTCAATAAACAGCGCCCCGAACCCCTAATGGGGTGCGCCACCATTCTATTCGTCTGCCGTCAGGAAAGGGTTCCTGACGCTGCAAGAAATTGTGACCCACCAGCCCCTATATATTTCTAGACGCATTAGTATGCAGATGATTCGCATAACATGCAAGCCCAGCGGCTATTACTGAAAGAATGAGCAAACCCCACCATAGTGTGTGATTCGAATAATTGACGTGCCAAACTACGGGAAGTAGAAATAAAGCCACCCAAATGGCAGTCGCAGTATTCCAGAATAGAATTCGTACAGTCTCTCCGAAATCAATATATTCACGCAAACCGCGCCGATCACAGGACGATCTGCAAAATGAGGTCATCAGGGCGTGGTAGGATTTACACCAAGGGCCGGAGGATTGTTCTCGCCCATTAACGTATCTTACAAGTTTGGGAAAGCATCTCAATACAGGGTATTCCAATAGGGTCGAAAGAGCCTTTTTTAGGGGGTGGAATATTATCCACCGAATATAGGGAAGTACTTTTAGCAAAACAAGGTGTTCAAGGCTGGCGCCGATGATGCTTATAATAACCCCGGCAGCACATATTATAACAAACCATTCTATGGTTTCGAACCTATGCAAATAGGGTCCTATTGGCGCATAGAGGAAATTAGCGGTTGCGACACCAATAACCCCCGGCAAAAAGGCCGAGAATATCATAAAACGGCCTATCGCGGCAAGTAATTGCTCCATAACACCCCTCTCTATTATCAGCGAGCCATGAGCCTACTACTCATTCCGCGCGAGTGAGAGACCTCTAAGTTTGTAGGTCGAAACCCCTGCGGTTTCGACACTGTACCCCCTGAAAGGGTGCACCACCATTCTATTCGTCTGGCGTCAGGAAAGGGTTCCTGACGCCGCAAAACAACCCAAGAATAGTCGGGCGCTAGTGCGCCCGACCTACTTCTACTGCCGGGTATGAATCAATGCCATTCAAGCAAAACCTTACACCGGATTGTCACCGGGGCCGAGCTTCTTAATGAACGCCGATAGTATATCAATCGGCACCGGAAAAACAATCGTCGAGTTCTTCTCGGTGGCGATCTCGGTCAGCGTCTGCAAAAACCGCAATTGCATCGCCGACGGCTGCTTGGAAATCTCGTCGGCCGCCTGCCGGAGCTTGGTCGCCGCCTGCAGCTCGCCCTCGGCGTGGATAACCTTGGCCCGCCGTTCCCGCTCGGCCTCGGCCTGCTTTGCAATCGCCCGCTGCATCTCCTGCGGCAGATCGACGTTCTTCACCTCCACCTTGGTGACCTTGATCCCCCACGGTTCGGTGTCCTCGTCGATAATCTTCTGCAGCCGCTCGTTGAGCTTATCCCGCTCGGAAAGCAGCGTATCCAGCTCCACCTGCCCCAGGACCGCCCGCAGCGTGGTCTGCGACATCATCGAGGTGGCATACAGGAAATTCTCGACCGCCACAATCGCCTTGACCGAATCGATCACCCGGAAATAGACGACGGCGTTGACCCGCACCGTGACGTTGTCGCGGGTGATAATATCCTGCTCGGGGACGTCCATGGTCACGACCCGCAGCGAGACCTTGACCATCTTGTCGATGACCGGGATGAGCAGGATCAGCCCCGGCCCCTTGGCCCCGACCAGCCGGCCGAGACGGAAAATCACGCCCCGCTCGTATTCCCGCAGGATACGGATGGAATAGGCCAAAATGATTATGACCGCAAAAATGATCGTCAACACGCCGGAACCGAAAACGTTCATGATGGACCTCCATGTTTTTCAACTTTAAGACGCATTCCCTCAACCGCCACCACGCGCACCTTGTCGCCGACGGACAACGGCGTGGGACATAAGATCCGCCAGATTTCGCCGGCGACGAACGCCGAGCCATCCCCGCGAACCTCACCGACCTCGCCGACCATCCCCTCCTTCCCGGTCACCACCTTGCGCTTGTGCGCCCTGACGGCGAAGCGAAGGATGAACAGGAAGAAGGCCGAGATGAAGACCACCGTGGTGATGATAACCACCAGGGAAATCTGCAGGTACGGCTCGGTGGAATTGATCAACAGCAATGATCCGAGAAGCATCGACAACACCCCTCCAATCGCCAAAATACCATGACTGACTATTTTTACCTCCAGTATAAACAGAATGACCGCAAAGATGATCAACGCCAGCCCGGCGTAGTTGATGGGCAACTGCTGAAAGGCGAAAAAGGCCATGATCAGGCTGATGCCGCCGATCACGCCGGGCAAAATCGCCCCTGGATTGTACAGCTCGACCATCAACCCCAGCCAGCCGAGGTTGAACAGGATAAAGGCAATGGTCGGATCGGTGATCGTCTTGAGAAAGCGGTCCTTGAAGCTGATGGCATACTCGGTCACCTGTTGATCGCGCACATGGAGGGTGTCCGGCCCGGAGGCCAGCTCGACCACGCGGCCGTCGATCTGGGCCAGGAGGTCATCGACGTCCTTGGCGATGACATCGACGACATGCGAATCGCGGGCGGCCTCGGCGTCGATAGAGACACTTTCCAGCACGGCCCGGCGGGCCCATTCGACGTTGTGTCCGCGCTTCTTGGCGATGGAGGTAATATAGGCGGCGGCGTCATTCTGGACCTTGTCGGTCATCACCGAATCCATTTTCTCGCCCATGCTGACCACGTGGGCGGCGCCGATATTGGTTCCGGGCGCCATGGCGGCGATATGGGCGGCATAGGTAATGAAAAGCCCCGCCGAGGCCGCCCGCGCCCCCGACGGCGCGACATAAACGGCCACCGGAAGGTCGGCATTCAGCAGCTTGCGGCAGATCGACCGCATCGACTGATCCAGCCCGCCCGGGGTGTCCATCTCGACAATCAACAGGCTGCGGCCTTCTTCAAAAGCACGGTCGACCGCCTCCGAAATCACCTTGACGCTGATCGGGCCGATGGCCATGTCGACCTTGACCAGAGCCACGCCCCCGGCCCAGGCGGGAACGGCGCCCAAGATCGCCAGCCCAGCGGCCAGGATAATCCCCCATCGCAGCCGGTTCCCTTGGCCCAAGTTATGCACACCAGATACCATAGCGGTTTCTCCCGGTTTGATTCCGTGGCCGAGTTACACTCGTGCGGTCTTTTTTCCCGAAGTCTATGCAAAATATAGATGAATCGAACCGTTCCATGCAACAACTGTTTTGGAACCAGTCCGGTGGCAACGGGGTTTTGTATAAGAGCATAGCAGAACCGCCCATCCGTAATTTTAGGGAGGCATGATGATCATCGATTGTCGAACTGAGGCCGATTTTGAGGTGTTACTTCAGGCCAGCCACCAGCGGCCGGTGTTGCTGTTTAAGCATTCCACCGGCTGCCCCATTTCGCGCGGGGCCTGGATGCGATTCGAGCAGTTTGCCGAAGGCAACGATCGTTACGACTGCCGCCGGGTACTGATTCTCGAGGACCGCCCGTTGTCGGATCTGATCAGCAACCGGACCGGCGTCCTCCACGAGTCGCCTCAGGTGATTCTATTCCATGGCGGTTCCGCCGTCTGGAACTGCGCCCGCCACGCCATCAACGAGGCCAACCTTGTCCGGCAACTGGCGAAACTTTTGCCATAAATTCCGCTCCGCAGGTCGGTTCCGGCCGGCTGATGAATCTCATTGACTTTCGGCCGGCGGGATATATATTAATTATCTGTCGAAAAATCAGGGATATACGACATGGATTTGGATTTACAGGGCAATATCGAACGGTTCACCCTGCCGGAGATATTCCAGTTGGTGTCGACCGGGCGGAAGACCGGGACGCTGGGGATCCAGCGAGACGACGACATCGTCATGGTCTATTTCCGAAACGGCTCGGTGATATACGGTTACGGCCCCCGCAAGACCTACCATCTCGGCCGGATGCTGGTTGAAATGGGCCGGATTACGCTGCCGCAATTGGACGAGGCGATCGCCGATCAGGCCTCCCAGCGGGCCTCCGGCAAGCGGCTGGGGCAGATATTGATTGAAAAACGATACATCGACCGGGCCGATCTGGAGCAGGTGATTCGGAAACAGGTCGAGGACCTGATCTTCTCGCTTATGTCCTGGGAGCGGGGATCATTCAAGTTCTATGAAAACCAGTTTCCCACGGAAGAGGAAATCACGGTCAACCTGTCCACTGAAAACGTCGTGCTGGAGGGGGTCAGGCGGTTGGACGAGATGTCGCGGGTGAAAGACTGCCTGCCGGACTTCGCGACCATCTTTACGGTGGCCTCATCCGAGGCAGGACAGGTCCGCAACGTCTCGCTGGAACCGGACGAGTGGAATATCCTGGCGCTGGTTGACGGCCATCGGGATATCAACGACATCATGGCGGCCGCGGGCCGGGAACCATTGGAGACCCTCAAGCGGCTGGCCTCGCTGCAACTGGCCGGGTTGATCCGCGTCGCCGACAAGGCCGCCTCCCCACGCGATCACCTGGAGGCGATGGTTGATCGGCTGGGGCAATTGATCGAAGATTATCTCAGCCAGAGAATCAATGCCTCGATGACCGCAACCGGGAAGACCAAACCATGATCAGAGCCGAGACCATAGACAGGCTGGAATACTCCTTGTCCCGGCTGGTGGATAACATGCTGGTGGGCAAGGAGAGCCAGATCGACTTTCTGATCGGCCTGAACCAACTGGATGATATCCTGGTGGATTTGACCCAGGGGAAAAACGTCACCGGTTATCTGGCGCAGTTTCTGACGAATCATCGAACCTGGCTGGACGACGGCACCCTGGATGCCTCCCAAAAGAGGCGGCTGGGGGAGCTTCTGGCCGGCCTGTCGCAGGCGTTTATGACGCGGAGCGACGGCGACAGCCTCAAGCTGGCCAGCGAGGTGAACGAGTGGTCGCAAGGCATCGGCAATCGCGCGGTGCGGCTGACGCTAAAAGCTTCGCGAGAGGAAGCCTCGTTGGCCGATCGGTTTCACGCCCTGTTGCGCCGTGAATCGGAAGAGATGAATATGCTCCTGTCGGAGCATGACCATCTGCTGACCGTCCTGGATGATTTGCTGTCGTCGGCCGAGTCCAAAACCGATCGGATGTACGAACATCTGGCGGCCTCGCTGATCTATTTCTTGCGGCTCGAGGGGTACAAGGTCGACCCCTATGTGAAGCGGTTACGCCGTATCAGGGATGAGGTCCAATAAGGCGGTAATGATGCTGTCGGTCGAGGAAAAAGCCTACTGCCGGGGTCTGGAAGCGTTGCGCGGCAAAGATTATGCCGCCGCGGCCGCCGAGTTTGATCTCTGCGGCGAACGGCGAACGGCCAGTCCGGGCTTTGCCATCGCGGCCGAGGCCACCCGGTTGCTGGCCTATCTACATGAAGAACGAAAACGAATGAATGCAAGAGATCATACCGTAAAGGAGACACCAGGTCATGGCAAAGAAACAATCATTCGCGGACAAGGCCTCCAAGAAACGCCACGTCAGCATCTGCCCGGTCTGCAACGGTGAGATTACCCATATCAAGCTGATGAAGGCCGTTAAGCGGGACGGCAGTTGGCGCTTTACCAACAAGCCGGTCGGGGTTTGCAAGTGTAACGAAGCCGAGATCTACGGCTAAGCCGACCCCGGCCGCAGGCCGGGGTTTTTTTATGGCATGGTGACGCGCGCGATTCTGGAACAGCAGTTCTTCCCGTATGTCGAGAAGCCGGTGCGGTATATCGGACGGGAGATCGGCAGTATCGTCAAAGAACCGCAGGGGCGGGTCAATATCGCCCTGGCCTATCCGGACATGTATGAAGTGGGCATGTCCTATACCGGCGGCCAGATTCTGTATCATCTCTTCAACAGCCGTCAGGATGCCCTTTGCGAACGGGTCTACGCTCCTGCCCCGGGCGCCGAGGAGATCATGCGCGCCTGCGCCATTCCCCTGTTCACGCTCGAGTCCCACCGCGCGGTTGCCGAATTCGACCTGTTGGGATTCACCCTGTCCTACGAGATGGTGTACACCAACCTGCTGGCGATGCTGGAGCTGGCCGGTATCCCGCTTCTGGCCGCCGATCGCAATGACGCCGATCCCTTAATCGCCGCCGGCGGACCGATCTGCTGCAATCCCGAGCCGATGGCCGATTTCATCGATTTCTTCTTCATCGGCGAGGCCGAGGAAGCGATTCCGGAGCTGGTCGAAGCGCTGAGGGACGGACGAGGGAAACCGCGTCGGGAACGCCTGCTGCGGATGGCCCGGGTCGAATCGATCTATGTGCCGGCCTTCCATGATCCCGTCAACCGAAAGCCGACGGTCGCGGGGATACCGGATAAAATCAAAGCCCGTCACACCGCCCGGCTCCAACCCGAATACTATCCCAGCCACCCCCTGGTGCCACTGGCCGAAGTCACCCACGACCGGGTCTCGGTCGAAATCATGCGGGGTTGTCCCCAGGGATGCCGCTTCTGCCTGGCGGGAAAAATCTATAAGCCGGTCCGTATCCGCAGCGCGGCCGATATCAAAAGCCAGATCATGGCCAACGTGAAGGCGACCGGTTATGACGAGGTCGGCCTGCTCTCCCTCTCCGCCACCGATTATCCCGGCATTGCGCAATTGGCCACCGGCCTGGCGCTGGCGCTGGAGCCGAAGAAAGTGGCCTTGTCGTTGCCGTCACTGCGACCGTCAAGTTTCACGGCCGCCTTGGCGGACGCCGTCAAGCGCAGCCATAAAACCGGCCTGACGTTCGCGCCGGAGGTCGGCTCCGAACGGCTTCGCCGCGTGGTTGGCAAAAACGTCACTGAGGCGGAGCTGCTGACGGCGGTGCAGACGGCGTTTGAAAAGGGATGGCTTCTGGTCAAGCTCTATTTCATGATCGGCCTGCCCACGGAGACCAACGATGATATCGCCGGGATCAATGATTTGATCATGAAGGCGGTGCGAATCGGCCGGCAGATCAAAGGTCAGCACAAAATCAACGTCACCATCTCCCCCTTTTCCCCCAAGCCGCACACCCCCTTCCAATGGGACCGTCTCTGCACCCCGGAGGAAATCCGGCGCAAGCAGGACCAGATCAGCCGCGGCATGCGGGCGCATGAGGTGACGCTGAAATTCCGGGACCCGGAGCTGTCCTATCTGGAGGGCGTCCTCGGGCGGGGCGACCGTCGCCTGGGAAAGGTCATTCTGGCCGCCTATCGGAACTCCGCCCGGTTTGACGGATGGACGGAGCATTTCAAGTTCGACCTTTGGCAAAAGGCGTTTGAAACTTGCGCCCTGGACCCAAAGGAATTCGCCGGGGATTTCAGCTTCTCCGAGAGGCTGCCGTGGGATCATATCGACCTTGGGCATTCCAAAGAACATTTGCAGGCCGAGCGGACACGCACCTCCGAAGCTGCCTTCGCCGAGCCTGACCAAGCGGAACCGCCGTCATTACCGGCGGCGGCAGGCAACGATAATGACCTGTACGGGCGCCGGAAGGTACGGGTAGCGGGGCCGCACACGGCGGTCACCCCCGCCCGAGGAAAGATCCGGGTGAAGTGGGGCAAGAACGGTCTGGTGCGGTTTCTGTCGCATCTCGACCATAACCGCATCTTCGAGAGGGCCATTCGGCGGTCGGATATTCCGGTGGCTTATAGTCAGGGCTTTCATCCCCACCAGAAACTCTCCTTCGGCCCGCCCCTGCCGCTGGGGTACAGCTCGGAGTGCGAGTATCTGGACATTCAGATTGAAGGTAGCTGCTCCCCGACGCAGATCGAAGCCCTGGGCCGGACGCTGCCGGAGGGTTTCTTTATCGCCGACAGCAAGCTGATTTACTCCAAGGCTCCGGCCATCTCGACCGTCCTCAATCGGGCCATCTACCTGGTGCGGGGCGATTTCGGCGATCACCGGAGGCTGACCGACCGTATGGCCCAGATTCTGGCGGAATCATCGGTTTTGGCGATACGGACGACCAAAGAGGGAGGCAAAGAAATCGACATCCGCCCGGCCATCCATCGCCTGGAGCTGCAACCCGGCGATGACGGATCGATCCTGGAGATGGAACTGGGGCTGGGGGAGGGCGGATATGCCAAGCCGAACGAGGTGCTGGAAACGCTGAAGCTCCTCGATGCCGATCGGATCATGTCGTTTCACTTCCATAGGAAAGCCCTGCATTATCGGGATGCCCATGGGCTGTATCTTGACCCGCTGACGGCGGTCGTTTAAAATTATGGGACTACAGCGCAGACAAAATCAGCCGATAGAATAAGTACTAAGGCCCCTTCAGTTTAAGGAGCAACTTGGGCGTATGGCCACAAAGCCTGAAAAAAAACCGAAAAGACCACCCGTCCCCGCCAAGACAGCTAAATACGACCCGGTGCGCGGCGCCTGTGTAAATGTGCTGGAAATGGTGCTGGATCGCGGCTGGAAGACCGACGAGGCGATCAGCCAGGTATTCGATGGCGCCCATTTCAGCGAACTGGACCGCCGCTTTCTGCTGCAGTTGTGCCATGGCGTGGTCAAAATGAAGCGGCGCCTGGACTACACCTACTCCTTCTTTTTGCAGCGCCCCGGTATCAAGATCGACAAGCCGACGCGGAATATCCTCCGCCTGGGCATATACCAACTGATCTTCACCAATCGTATTCCGCAGGGAGCGGCCGTGTCGGAGACGGTCAATTTGGCGCGCGGCATGGTGCATCATACGCGCGGGTCGTTCGTCAACGCCGTGTTGCGCAGCTATCTGCGGAATCCGGAGAAGGTCGTCTTCCCCGACAAGCAGGCGGAACCGGAACGGTATCTGGCCGAACATTACAGCTACCCTGACTGGTTTGTGAAATATTGCTGCGACGAATTCGGGCTGGAACGGGCGGAAACGCTCCTGGAACGGGGCAACCGGGCGCCGGGACTGAATTATCGAGTCAACCGCATCCGCGCCACGCCGGAGCAATTGATCAAGCTTTTTCAGGACCACAAGATTGAATTCCGCCAGGGAAAATATCTGACAGATTTCTTTCACATCCATAAGCAGGGGCTGCCGCTGGAAAGGGAGCTCATCGATTCCGGCCTGGTCTATGTGCAGGACGAGGCCGCCGGGTTGGCGGTCCGGCTGCTGAACCCGGAGCCGGACGACCATATGCTCGATCTGGCCTCTGCCCCCGGAGGCAAAGCCACTTATGCCGCCGGGTTGATGGATAATCGGGGGCTGATCACCGCCGTTGATATCAATCACCATCGTCTGGAGACGCTCGTCGACAACGCCCGGCGGCTGGGCATCCGCATAATCGCCCCGGTTCTCTGCGACGCCCTCGATTTCAAAGGACCCTCCAGCGACATGGTCCTCTTGGACGTCCTCTGCTCCGGTTGGGGCGTGGTCGGCAAGCACAGCGACCTGCGCTGGTCGAAGACGAAGGATGACTCGCAGAAGCTGGCCCAGGCCCAGGCCCTGCTGTTGCGGCACGCCGCCGATCTGGTCAATCCCGGCGGGGTTCTGGTCTATTCCACTTGCACCATTATCCGCCCCGAAAACGACCAGGTGGTCGAGGAATTTCTGCTGGAACGGCCCGATTTCTCGATCGATCCCGCCACCAATTACCTGCCCGCCGAGTTGGTCAATGAGCGGGGATTTGTCAAGACCTACCCCGATATCGCCGACCTGGACGGCGTTTTCTGCGTCCGCCTGAAGAAAAGAATTGGCGGTCGGCCAAAAAAGTCGTAAACTATACTTCCTTGTGCATGTAACGGTATGAATGTCTTCAAACGCCTCATTAGCGCCGTGCAATCGTCCGCTCTCCGGAAGCGGCTGGTGGCGCCGAAATCGCTCCGGGAGAAATACCTGGTTCGAACCGGTGTTTTCCTGGCGGTCGGTCTCTTTCTGTTTATTATCCTGAACGATCTGGTCATGCCGATTATCACCCGCCATGGCCAGGAGTTCCCCCTGCCCAATATCGTCGGAATGACGCTCGACAAGGCCGGACCGGTCCTGAGAGAGGCCGACATAGCCCTCGAGGTCATGTCTCAGCAGTATCATCCCGACAAGCCGACCGGCACCATCCTCTCCCAGTTGCCGACCGGCGGGACCATGGTGAAGTCGGGCCGCGCCATCAAGGTCGTGACCTCCCTGGGGACGAAGGATGTCGTCGTACCGGGTGTAAGCTTTTGTTCCATCCGTCAGGCCGAGGGGAAGCTCGATGCCGTGGGCCTTCGGCTGGGAAGCATCAAGTGGGAATACAGTGATACCGTCCCGCAAAAGGCGGTGATTTTCTCCTTTCCCGAATCGCTCACCGTGGTCCCCTATGGCAGCCCGATTAACTTTCTGGTCAGCCGCGGCCCGCGGCCCACGACCGTCACCGTCCCCCGCCTGATCGGAAAGTCGCTGGACGAGGCGATGAAGATCCTGGATGAGAAGGGGCTGACGCTGGGCGAGGTGAAACGAGTCGTTGACGAGCGCTATCTGCCGGAGACCGTCCTGGAGCAATCGCAGGAGGCCGGCACGGAACTGTCGACCGGGGAGGCCATCGATCTGGTCGTCTCATCGACCGACTGACAGCCAAAGAACTTAGTAGATGAAACGGAATAAACTGATGACACAGAAAAAACGGAACGCCAATCACGGACACTGGTGGCTGGAGCAGCCGTCGTATCGCCTGGCCTATTTGGACCATGATTTCATGATGCGCGATGAACTGCGGCCGGTTCGCCTTCAATTGGAGCTGACCAAGGCCGAGATGTATCTCGCGGCGTACAATATCAAGTCGACGGTGGTGGTCTTCGGCGGCACCCGCATCCTGGAGCCGAAGGCATGCGACAAGCGGGTCAAGGCGCTGGAAGCCGAGCTCAAGATACGGCCGCGCGATCCCGAGCTGCTCAAGAAAGCGGCCATTGCCCGTCACGTCAAGGCCAAGTCGGGCTTCTATACCGAGGCGCGGCGGTTCGCCGAACTGATGTCGTGCGAATCCCGCAAGAAATACGGCGGCGCCGAGTTTGTCATCGTCACCGGCGGCGGGCCGGGGATCATGGAGGCGGCCAATCGCGGCGCCCATGATTGCGGCGCCAAATCGATCGGCCTGAATATCACCCTGCCGAACGAACAGACGCCCAACCCGTACATCACCCCCGATCTCTGCTTTCAGTTCCGCTATTTTGCCGTCCGCAAGATGCATTTCATGCTGCGCGCCAAGGCCCTGGTGGCCTTCCCCGGCGGCTTCGGCACGCTGGACGAGTTGTTTGAGGCCCTGACGTTGGTCCAGACCGACCGCACCAAGCGCATCCCGATCGTCCTGTTCGGCCGTGACTACTGGTCGCAACTGATTAATTTCGACTTTATGGTCGCGGAAGGAACGATCGACCCCGGCGATCTCGACTTCTTCCAGTTCGCCGACACCGCCGAGGAGGCGATCAAGCTGATTCTGGATTATCATAAGAAACCGGTGGGATGGAAATAGCCGAAGGGGCCATTCGGTCGTGATAATTCATTTTGCATCCGCAGTCCCGAATGAGTGATCCTCAGAATAGAATCGACAATCGTCAGGGCGGAACGATTCGGGCGATGTTTGACCGGATCAGCTCCCGCTATGACCTCCTCAATCGGATTCTATCGGCCGGGCTGGACGTTCGCTGGCGACGGCGGGCGGTGGACCTGCTCAGTGATCTGCGAGGCAAAACGGTCGTTGACCTCTGCTGTGGGTCGGGGGATTTCATTCAGATTCTGAAGAAGAAATACGGCGCCGAAATCCGCCTGATCGGGATCGATTTCTCGCGGCGGATGCTGGATGTCGCGCAGCGACGATTGGCCGACGCGCCATCCGGCCTCATCCTCTGCCAGGGTGATGCGCTGGCTCTCCCCTGCCGGGATGGGGCGGTCGACGCGGTCACAATCGGATTCGGTATCAGGAATATCGCCGACAAGGGGGCGGCGCTGCGAGAAATCTTGCGCGTGCTGCGACCCGGCGGGCGGTTGGTGATTGTCGAGCCGGCCATGCCCAAGAACCGGATGGTGAGAGGCATATTCTCGTTATATTTTTCCAAGGTCATGCCGCTAGTAGGTGGGATTATCTCCGGCGATCGCGGGGCGTATCAATATCTGCATGATTCGGTGGCGGCCTTTCCCGACCCGGAGGAGTTTGTCACCCTGATGCGCGCCGCCGGCTTCGCCCGCGCCTCGGCCCTACCGCAAACGTTATCGACCGCCATGATTTATTTCACCGAGAAAGCATAGAGGATAAGTCGAAACCGCAGGCGTTTCGACTGCCTTGACGTGGAAATCACGGAAGACAAACAGGAAGACACTTCCAAACAAGTTTGGGATTGACACACAATGGATATTCCCGGCTTGAAGGAGCGCAGCCGGGTAGGCAATGACTCATGCAACAGGCCCGTGAGGGGAAGTCATGGGCATTTTGTTTTTAGGTCATTCACAAGATCAATATAACAATCATTCTCTGCATCCATGGCTCTTCCCTCCGGCGAAGAATCATCAAAGTCTTTGAACGCGGCATCATAGGCCTTCTTGAACTCATCATCAACTTTCGCCTTAAGTTGCGCTTTCGCGCTGGCAGCATCCGGACACTTACTATCACAGGCAATGGTCAAGGCCTCGATTATCCCTTGGGCCACCTTCCATCGGTTGTTTAGAAACTTCTCCCAGTCCTTCTTATGTTCGTCTTCGTGCCTTTGGCTGCACGTCGAGGAAACATATTTTGCACGCTCGGGCATGACGCGACCAGGCTGGGGCGTAAAATCTTTGATGGCTTCCTTGCACTTGTCGATGGCGACGTCATCCTTGCTGTTAATCACCGTTCTTTCCTGGTTGCATGTGTCCATACCATGCTCGGCACTTAGGCTGGAAACTCTGACATACCATTGAGATCCCTCAGAGCAACAGACGTCCCATTTCGGAGCCCATTCATTCCGCTCGTGTACGCCAAAGTTTCCCCCGCAATCAACGGCGGTCGGCTTCTTCTTACTGTAGGTGATAGTGATTGGGGTGGATTGTTCGCAGAGGGGTTTGTCGCAGCAGGGTCGTTCGCAGCATAAGACGGGTCCATTCTTGAAGATATAGTTTACGATATACACGGCATCGCCAATATTTACCGCCGTGTCATAGTTCGCATCCCCGGCGGCAAGCGGATCGGGTTCCGGACCATTCTTGAAGATGTAATTCACAATATAGACCGCATCGCCGATATTGATCACGGAATCACTGTTCGCATCACCGCAGAGAAAGGCAGAGGTATCCGGTTGTATATGAATGGTCAGGGTGCATGAGGCGATTGACTGTCCGTCGGAGACAGAGACGCCGACATCCCACAGGCCGGTGTCCGCGGGGCCGGCATCCCACATATAGACACCGGTGACCGGATCAACAAACCCCGGTCCGACGATTTTGCCATACGTCAATTCATCCTGGTATTCCGGACCTGTGGCATCAATGAAGAAGACCGTCTTACTTCCGGCAAGACCGTCTCTACGGGAGTGACAAATATCCCTGAATTCCGGTGGGTAGTTATCGGTTCGAACACATACGGTATCGATATTGCTGCAACCGTCGATATCGCAGACTCTCATTTGCAGAAGGGCATGTCCGGTATCATTGATCGAGGGCTGATATATCCAGTACCCGGTGCTGTCCATCTGTCCCGGGCCGGAGATTTGCTCGAACCAAAACGGATCACCATCTCGGTCTTCAGCAGCAAAGACGTAGTAACGCCGGTCACAATAACCGCCCCAAAGGCTGTCCGGCTTCCCGACGATTTCGGGGGGCTCATGAGCTACGGTGCCGACCGGCCCGCAGAGGCCGCCGGGAGGCCAGCCGACTTGAGGGATTATTGAGCGGGCCATTCTATCGGCGAAGATTAGGCTGCCATAAGGAGGGATCGTCACACTATCAATACAGATTGTGCCGGTGCTCTGCGTTGAATCCCCGGGTACGAAATTGAATGAAACCATATGCTCCAGAGGACCGGCGGCAAGTCCATGATTAATCGATAGCCCACCAAACAAAATCGTATCCGGCGAGATTTCATCCATATTTCGCTCATTTACGATAAGGCCACCGAAATCCCACACATATCCCGGTGGGTACATCCGGCTGCCGGGAACAACAGTGACCATTCTTGAAAAACCATATCCGCTGTCCAAAGATTTCCATTCCCAGGCGGTACCGTCGGGCGACCAAATTTTGAAGGCCAGGGAGACTCCGGTCAAGAACGAGTCATTCTCGATCAGAAAATCAAATGTTGTCGGACGGCCTATCCAAATGGTGTCGTGCTGACCGGCCGAGGTCATCTCCACGTCAACGATATGACCCGCCTTAGCCGGGATAAATAGGGTACTCATAACAAAGAATAGGGAGACGATCCGCGCTGCCTTGACCATCGGGACCCTGCCGGAAATCGCGAAAAACGTTTTCATATTCTCCCCCTGCGATAGAATAGCTAATACCTGCCAGATGATGACGGTCGGCGATTTCTTCTACTCACATGCTGAATATATAAAGAACAATGGGAGACATCACCACACTATAATATAATTTATAGTCAAGAATTTGTCAAGCCTTATGCCCTCTCGGAATAGGCACTAATACTGGCCGGCACCGGACCTATGGTAATCACCCGGGCCGGCATGCCGGTCGGCCCCTACCCAGGGACAATATGTCACTGGATGTAGCAGATGGCGGCCGCTCGTCTACACGGAGATCGCCGGGCGCCGGTCCGTCGGGGGTCTTGTGCCTATGGGTTCTTTAAAATTTGTCGACGGTGAATTTGTAGATCTGCGTGCGGGTGTTCTGGTAGCTGTGCTTGGGAAGGCCGGCCTTCAGGCAGGTCTGCTCCAGAAAAGCGATCCTATCCCAGCCGTATTCGGTCGCCACCTGCGGCAAGAGCAGGCCGGAATGCTGCTCCAGGATGATCATCAGCCCGTCCCGGCCGACGGTGATGTCATTGATATCCTCGACCCGCACCAACGGCGACAGGATCGATATCTCGAATTCCAGGTCGGCCAGCTCCCGCTCGATGATCGGATCGAACCGGGGATCATCGAAGGCGGCGGCGTGGGCCATCTCGGCGACAGCGTCGATCAGCCGTTTGCGCGCATGCACCATCCCGATACAGCCGCGCAACGAGCCGCGATGATTGATGGTGACGAAGACGCCCCGCTTTTCCTCAAGACGAGGGGTAGGCGCCGGGGGAACATCAACTTTTTCACCCTTGACCCCGGCGGTGACGACGTTGCGGGCCAGGTCGAGCAAGAACTGTTTCTCGTCTTTGATGTACTCGTTGCTTTTCTTGCGGATCGGGGTGCCGATAGTAGGCAGCGGCTTGGGGGTCTCTTTCTGCCCGATGATGACCGCCGACAAATAACCGACGACCTCGGAAAAGTCGCCGGTAGTCGTCCCCGAGGTATCATAGCTGATGATCTCAACCTTCTGGCCGCAGAGCCGATGGGTGGCCTCGACGACTGCCGCCACCGGGCCGAAGCCGCAGGCTTC